>CAYNNH010000001.1:0-13641 GCA_964398605.1 uncultured Nitrososphaerota archaeon
GGGGAACCTTGGGCTAGGGAACTGGGGGTGTGGTTCAACGCCCCCGGCTCGGGGAAGTGCGGGGGAAACCTCACGCTCGTTCAGGGCGACCACGTCCCGATCCAGACGGGCGTCTACGTCCCCGCCTTCCGCTGGCAGTTCCTCCTCATTTCCTACGACCACGCGGCGAAGGAGTGGAAGGTTTACCTCAACGGGACGCTCGCTTGGAGCGGGACGGAAAGCCCCAACGTCCCCCACAAGCTCCTCCCGCTCTACGTCGGCTGGCAGCTACCTCAACCTCCGCCTCAAGGTGGACATCGACGAGCTGAGGATTTACGGGGAGGCGCTCGCCCCTTCCGAAGTCCCGCCTCCGAGCGACAGCACGGACGTCCCCGTCGAGGACTGGGCGGAAGTGCTCGACTCCGTGAGGAGGAGCGACACCCCGGTCGGGCTCGCCATCTATCAGCTCTCCAGCGTGAACTACGTCGTCCAAGTGGGCCCTTATCACAAGCTCCACTTCATAAACACGACGACGTGGAAGGAGGACTTCACCATCACGATCCCGTCGCCGAGCGTGCCGGGGAATTGGTACTGCGAGTTCACCGAGATGCGCGACGCCTTCGGCTGGGCGTCGCCGAACTTCACCATCACGACCTACCCTTGGGAGGCGGTCGTCCTCTTCCGCAACTCGACCCTGCCGGCGGGATGGAGGGTATTCGCCGCGATAACCGTTTACAACTACACGTGGAACGGGAAGTACCGCGTCTGCGGTCCCTACGTGGATGGCGTCCGCATCACCCGGAACGGGACGTACACGGTGCGTGAGTACATCTCGGATGCCAACGTGACCGCCCTCGGCTGGACGCTGGATTCCTGCAAGGCGAGGCAGGAGGAGATCCTATCGCAGGCGATGTCCCCGAGGCTCTGGAGGAGGTACCGCACCCTCAGGGAGACCTTGGAGTGGCTCCTCTTCGGCTTCGTTGTCTTCTTCAGGGTCAACGGCGTGCTGTACGCCTCCTCGTCCGACATGACCATGTACCGCTACAAGTTCATGCCCCTCGTGGGTCTGGCCCAAGGGGCGGGCCTCCTCAACCGGACGTGGCTCGGGGACCTGCAGATCAAAGCGTTCAAGGACATCCCCTTCCACCGTTGCTCCGACTTGGAGACCTCCCTCACCCGCGACATAGACGTGCGGGACGTGAACAACACGGGGACGTCGTACGTCGGGAAGCGCATGTTCACGGACTACCTCTCGGTGTTGGCCGCCGTGGCCAACGACACGTCGTGGGTTCCCTACGCCCAGCAACTCATCGACTGGCTCGTCGAAAACGCGGTCGACGCCGAGGGCTACTACTGGTACGACACATACGACAGCGTGTACCAGTACGCCGACCCCCCAGACCGCCGGCTCGCCTACCCCGCGTGGCTGACCCTCAACGCCCTCCGCATGCTGAGGGAGAAGTTCGGGGAGCTCCCGAACATGACCGCCCTCGAAGCCGCGTGCCGGAAGACCATCGAGCTCTGCGGGGAGTTCGAAGCCCCCAACTGGGCCTACGGCGTCTACTGGGACGCGGCGAGGGGGAACTCCACCGCCTTCCGCCTACGCCACGTGAAGGATTACTACGGCCTCGCCGATTTCGTCTACCCCAACGGGACGGTAATGGACGAACCGGGGGTCTACCCCCACATCTGGTACGCCATGTGGTACGGGAACGCAACCCTCGACACGTGCTGGCAAGTTTTGCAAGCCGTCGTTAGGCTCGCTTGCGACGGGACGCCCCTGACCTCGGAGCGGGTGAAACTCGGCGAAACCACCCCGGATCCCTACCGACCCCGGTCGTACTGGGCGTGCCCCATCCTCGCCTTCTACCTCCGCTGGGACAGGGAGAGGGATCGCCCCGCCGAGGTCGTCCTCTGGGACGAGGCCCACGGGCGGAGGTGCACGGCGAGGTACGTGGCCGAAGTGGAAGGCAAGGTCTACGAGAACGGGAGCGTCCCCTTGCGGGGCATATACAACGTGACCGTCCGGAGGTTCTACGAGGTGGGCGGGGGCAGGTGGGTGCTCTTCCCCGCCTCCCTGCTTTACGTAAAGGCGGAGCTCTGGAGGCTGAGGGTAGCCGTGCGCGACAGCTCGGGGAGGGAACTGTCGGCAGAGGTGACGGTGTCAGCTGAAGGGTGGAGCGAAAGGGCCGAAACTGGGAGCTGGGCGGTCTTCGACTTCCTGCCCGCAGGCGAGTACGCGGTGTCCGCTCTTGGAAAAGAGGAAGTCGTCACCGTCGACCAAGACACCGATTACGTGCTGGTGATCAACGCTTCAGCGCACGAGCCAAGCCCCAAGCCGAGCCCCAAGCCAAGTCCCGCGCCCACATCCCCGCCAAGTTTTACGCTCGCGCCCTCCACGTGGATCACGGTGGGGCTCCTCGCTGGAATGGTGGTTATTATCCTCGTTCGCTCGAGTTTCAAGAGGAAATCGAGGTTTACACGCCAGAAGCTCTGAGCTAGCGCCTTTAGAAGGGTTATAAGTGCCTCCGGACATCAACGTGATGGCTTCGACGAGGTTCGGCTTAGCTCGAAAAGCGGGGCTCGCGTCGAGGGGCCCCGAGCGCGGGCGATGTAGCGTTGAAGCCTCCGATAACTAGCGTGGACTTGAAGGAATTCAAGGGCATAAGAGCTTGCAAAGAGCCCGTGAAATTGAGCCGCTTCACCGTCCTCGTAGGGCGGAACAACGCCGGCAAGACGAGCATCTTGGAGGCGATAGCCCTCCTCCCTCCGTGCGGTCTTACCGACTGGATACGTTTCACATCCGTGGGATGGACTTGGAAAGAGTTCCTAGAATACGTGCACGGCGGGATATCCTCCCTTATTTATGGTTATGCCGGAAAAGCGGAGATAAAATACGCCCTCGGCGACGAAGAGTTGACGCTTTCCTTAGACGAAAAGGGCCCCTCGTGGGGAGCGAGTCGATCTAGAATAGCCGAGCTCTTAGGCGTGGGAGAAGATGAGCTGGCGACGTCCGTCACACTTATCCCGAACAGTAGCACCTTCCTCGCCCAGCTCGCGAACGGGCTGAGGAAAGAGTCCGAATGGGCCAAAGTCGAAAAGTCGGGAGCCAACACGACAGTAGTCAGGGACTTGATCTCCAAAGTCGTCAGCGATCGCTTCACGGAAGCCATCGTCCGATTCGACACCATAAGCCTGAGGAAGGAATTGCCTGAGGGGCGCGTGATGTACGTGAAGGCCGCCGACCTCGGGGATGGCGTGGAGCGCATCCTCCTGTGCGCTCTCTGGCTGGAGACATACAAGCCCAAAGTGGTTCTCTGGGACGATGTAGAGGCGTCCGCTCACCCGGGTTTGATAGAAGCGGTGCTCGGGTGGTTGTCCAGCCGGGACTGGCAAGTCGTCCTAACCACGCACAGCTACGATGTCCTCGAGAGGCTCACGGCCATCGGACCAGAGGACGCTACCGTCGTGGTTCTAAAGAAAGGACCGGACGACATCTTAGAGCCCAAGACTTTCACGCTCGACGAGCTGAGGGAAATGCTCGAGAGCCACGTGGACGTAAGGCGCGTGGCAGACATCCTATGAAGCTCGAGAGGGGCAAATTCGTCGAAAGAGAAAAACTAGTTGGCTTTCTCGTGATAGGGGACGGATCCCGCGACGAGAAAGTCATGAGGGCTCTTTTCGAAGTCTTCGATCACGCAAAAATCGTCCTCATGCCTCAGAGCAGGCCTGCCCTAGGCCTCGAGGGATCCGTGAAAACTACGGCCCAACTGGTGGGCCGCTTTGGGCGCGACGTGCTGGTGGTGATCGACAGGGAACACTTCGACGAGGAGGATTTCGGGAAGTACATCGAGGAGTATTTTGAGGATCGTGAGGTGAAGGTCGACGCTAACGACTTTAAGCACGTTTGGGCGCGTAGAGGGGCTATGCGAGCCAACTTCTATGTTGCCGTAATGGGCTACGAGAAAGGCCTAGAAGAAAACCTAGCTACCCTCATCCACGAAGTTTATGGGGTTCGCGTAGAGCCTACCAAGGAGGCTGTCTGGGGCTTTTTAAAGAAAAAGAAGCTTCACGTAGCTGACTTGATAAAGAAGGCCGAAGAACCGAAACTAGCGAGGGCTTTCCCAAAGCGCCTAATAGAACTCCTAAGAAAGTGGTCAGAGCACCATTTGGCACGGATATAAGCCGCCATCCGTTTCTATTTGAGCTTGCCCTCAGAGCTCGCCGAGCTGAAGAAGAAGTTCCTGGAGCTCCTAGAGGAGGATAAAGAGTTCCGCTACACCGTAGCCGGCTACTTGGGCCTCTCCGAGATCATGAAGAGGTTGGACGCCATCGAGAGGGAGCAGCTGGAGCTAAGGAAAGAACAGGCGAGGATGAGGGAGGACTTCGAGAGAACGCAAAAGACCATCGAGCAGATTTTAGAAACCCTCGGATCCCACACGAAAACGCTCGAATCCCACACGAAAATGCTCGAATCTCACGGGAAGACGCTTGAATCACACACGGAGATGCTCGAATCCCACAAGAAGATCCTCGATTCCCACACGGAGATACTTGAATCTCACACGAAGATCCTTGAACACCACACAGAAATCTTGGAACGCCACACGAAGATCCTTGAACACCACACAGAAATTCTCGAACGTCACACGAGAATCCTCGAATCTCACGGGAAGCGCTTGAGCAGGATAGAGAGGACTCTGGAGAAGCTGACCCTCGACATAGAAGACGAAGCGAGGTCCATCGTGTCCCACAGGCTGAAGCAGATGGGGCTGGACATCAAGGTGGACAGGCTCCAGTTGCCCGAGCTAGAGCTGAACATCTACGGGGCATCCGACGACGTGTGCGTTCTCGGCGAGGCGAGCGTGAGGGCTAACCTCCCCCTCTTGGAAGAGCTAAAGCGCAAGTACGAGAAGCTCAAAGCTACCAGGCCCGACTTGCTGAGGAAGAGGGTCATCCTAGTCATCTACACGTCGCTAGCCATGCCGGAGCTCGTCGAGGTCGCCGAGAAGGAGGGCATTTGGGTTCTCAAGGCGACCGGCGACATCGTCCCCCTCAAGGACTAGAGCCTAATTTCGGTCGACTGAAGCTTTACATAGTCTAGCCTATCATAGTATAGACTATGCAGAAATTCATCGACAGGGAGGAGGAGCTCCGCCTCTTAGGCGGCGAGTGGCGCGTGTGCCTCCTCTACGGGCGCCGGAGGGTCGGAAAGACGAGGCTCGTGAAGGAATTCCTGAAGGACAAGAAATCGGTTTACCTCCTCTGCGTGGACGCTCCCATTAGGGCAAACTTGCTCCGCTTTTCCAAGCTCCTCTCGGAGGAGTTTAACGTCCCGGGGCTCAGGTTCGAGAGCTTCGAGGAGCTCTTCTCCTTCCTCTCCCGACGGGACGTGGAGTACATCGCCGTGGACGAGTTCGGGTACCTCGTGAGGAGGGGGGCCCTCCCCGAGTTCCAAGCAATTGTCGACGAGATCCTAGGGGACAAGAAGCTCATCCTCACGGGCTCGACCGTTTCCGTCTTCGAAACGGGCCTCTTGGGAACGAGGAGCCCCCTCTACGGGAGGGCGGACCTCATCCTGCACCTCAAGCCCCTGCGCTTCCCCCACCTCTTCGAGTGGTTCCCTTCTTCGAGCCCCGACCAGCTCGCCATGATATACGCCGTAACAGGAGGAGTTCCCCGCTACTTGGAGTTCTTCCGAGGGGAGAACGCCCCAGAGGAGATAAAGGAAGCCTTCTTTGGCCCTACGCTCCTCTTTTACGACGCGAAGAAGATCCTCCAAGAAGAGCTGAGGGAGCCCGATGTGTACTTCTCGATCCTCAAGGCGATGGCGGAAGGGAAGGCCAAGTTCGGGGAAATATGCTCCTCGACGGGTTTGAAGAGCTCCCAGCTCCCCTACTACTTGGATGTCCTGAAGAGGCTCGGCGTCGTGAGGGCGAGGAAACCCGTCTTGACGGGGAAGAGGAGGAAAACCCTCTACGAGATAGCCGACTACTACTTCGACTTCTGGTTCCGCTTCGTTTACGAGTTCGAGGAGGACATAGATTCGGGATTTCCAGAAGGAGCGCTCGCTGAGTTCGAAAGGGGCTTTCCAACGTACATGGGGAGGGCTTTCGAGAGGATGGCGGAAGAGCTCGTGAGGGAGGGGATCTTCTGTCCTTTCTGCCCGGAGAAGGTGGGGAAAGAGTGGGACGGGGTCGAGGTGAACGTGGTCGCCCTTTCCAAGGAGGAAGCTTTCTTAGCCGAAGTGAAGTGGGGGAGCGTGGCGGAAAGCGAGGCGAGAAAGCTCCTCCGGGAGTTGCGGGAAAAAGCGGAACTGTTGCCTTTGAAGGGCAGGAAACCGCGCTTTGGGCTCATCGCTAGGCGGATAGAAGCGAAGGAGTCGTTGAGGCGGGAGGGGTATTGCGTCTACGACCTAGAGGACTTAAGGCGAACGAGGACTAGAAGCGCCCTCAGCGGTGGTATTCGGGCTGGGCACTAGCCCTGAGCTCTTCCACTCCCTCGTCGGAGAACCTCCATAGTCCGCTAGCGGGCCTTTCGGGCACCACTTTAAGCTTCTCCGTGAGGACATCGTTCAGCAAGACCGAGGGAGCCCCGGTGTACACGGCTATGGCTCTCACCCAAGGAGTTTCCCTATCTGGCACGACGACGCGCACCTCGATGGGCCCCAGCCTACGCACGGGCAAGGAACGGTCGGCTGCGTCGACGATTCCCGGCAAGGGAGGTGCTCGCTCTACGTCGAACCCGAATTTCTCCGCTAGAGTCCTCGGCAACCTCACAAAAGGCAGGGGTCCTATGGTGAAACCCGTGTTAACCTTGGCGCTCGTCTGAACTTCGTCCCCTCCTCCAGGTTTCCTCAAAGCCACCCGTACCCACACGGGCATTTAGCCCTCCTCCAGCATCTTCTTAAGCTCTTCTAGGATCTCCGGAGGGAGCTCGCCTTCCATAGTGTCTGCGTAGAACTTCGTTCCTAAAGCGCCAGGCGTTCCCTTGACCGCTTTCGATTCCCCGCACACAGCATCTAGAAATCGCGTTCCGCTAAATAAGCTTTCTCGAAACCGCCAAATTCTTTTCATGCGCCAACGAGCGTCGAGCATACGATCGAGGAGCCGAAGCCTGCTAGCGAAGTATTTTTACATAGCCCAGGCTATCATAGTCTAAACTATGCAAATTAAACGTTGGACATTACGGACGCTTGCCCCCTCTCCACTTCCTTATTTCGACGACCGATGACCATCCCTCTACTTTCCTAGAAAGCTTTTCGGTCGTTCTGACGGCTCTTTTTATTCTGGAGAGATCCTTCTCGGACACTTTCTCAACCCGTTTACTGCCCTCATGAGTTGCACGGTTCACCATCTTACTCGAGCTATGGTCATAAACTTACTGCGCCATGCAACGCGAATGGCAACGACTAGCTATCAGTAATCACTCGCTTTCTTCCTCCTCCCAAACGAAGTAAGCCTGCATGTACTTTTCCGCAGGTACTCCGGCCGCTTCCAGCGGGTGGTTAGTAACGAAGCTCTCCGAAGTTTCTCACCCCTTAAAGAAGCGCCTAGCTTTTCGAGTTAATGTTCAAATTAATGCTTCCCGTCACTTGTTTCGCCTCCAGCCAAATATCGCCGTTCAGAGGGAAATTCTCGTCAAAAGTTTCCCTCTACATGGGGAAGGATTCGACGCGATACCTAAATTAACGACCATAAGCTCTTGTGTCGCTCAGGAAGCTCGCCCTTTACCTCATCGAGGAACGGAGGCAACTTCTTGAACGGATGGTAAGGGGAGAAATTGAAGAAGCGGAGATGCTCCTAGGCATGACGAGAGCCCTCCCCGTCGTCGTTACCGACGGTCCCGCCGGGCTCAGCGGGTCGGTGAAAATGGTCGCCCCCCTCCCCAAGGAAGAGTTCTTCGGGGATGCCTTCCGCTTCGTGAGAGGACTTTCCAAACTGCCAAAGAGAGAGGCCTTGAAACGCTTACTTAGGCTCTTCGACGCGGAGAAACTCGACCCTCTGCGCTTGGGAGGGCTGGAAATGGCGTTTAGGCATTCTTGGGAGAACATAAGGGCGACGGGGAAGGCGACCCTCGTCTTTTACACCCCGCCATCTACTTCCTACGAGCTGAGGTGCGAAGTCCGGATCCACGAGGAAGGGCCCGTTTTCGAGTACTTGAACCTCCTCCACGACCTATTCCACGCAGGAGGGAAGGGACCTTACCCCGCCTACGAGTTTCGGGTGCTCGAGGCTTACGACCAGTCGGCGACCCCCGAAGGGTTCGGGAAGCCGATCCGATTGCCAAATATTCCGGGAGAATAGATTAGATGGCTCGCGAGATGTCCGAGAGGGACCCGTGGGCTCTCGTGGCGATTTTGTTCTTAGTAATCGCGGGGCTTGTTACGCTTCACCAATTCGTCTGCTGGGGGACGCCCTTCGAAGTGGAGGACGTTCATCACGAAACTTTCGTGGTTGCCTTCTCGCTCGCTGGCATCGTCCTGCTCCTCTCTAGGAAGCTATCCAAGCCTTAGCGATTCGGGTCCGAAGACTTACCTTTTCTCGGCGTACTCGTCGATGTGCTTGGCCATGTTGATGAGCTTCCTCGCTAGCTCCTTTACTCGCTTGGCGTCCACGATGACAGCTCCCATCTCTTCCCACTTCTGGGTAGAGGGGTTGAACTTCGTTTCCTTGATGCGTATGTAAGGCTTCCCCCAAGGGTTGACGAAGACGTCGATGAACAGGGTGTGCTTGTCGGAGAGGCGCACCGTTTCTTGGTATTTCCCCTCCCCGTTCCAGTAGTAGAGGCTGAAGCCGTAGTGGTCTTCCTTGTGAACCCTTCCTATGGCGATGAGCCTCATGAGGTGCCTCTTCACGGTCTGCGGGGAAAGACCCGTCCTCCTCGCGATCTCGGAAAGGGTGAGACCTTCCCGAGAAGATGCGAGAACTCTTTCGATCTTGCGCCTGTTCTCTACCGCCTGTTGTATGAGGTCTAGCCTCATCTTGGGAGAACAAGCTCAACTATTTAAATGATTGGTTAAAAGGATTAGACTCACAAAATGCCGAAATCTTTTCCGAAAAGCTTATATGCTATATTCATATACTAGTGTCCGCCCCCTACCGGGAGTACCTCGGAAAGGTACCCTTGCGGGGGGTACAACTGAGAGCATCCCAGCTATCTGACTTTCTCGTAAAGCTGTACTTCAAACAGGCAAGCCTCAAGCAAGGAGGAACGGAAACATCCATAGTCCCGTTTCTCTTGGGCCCCTCGGGAGTCGGCAAAACGGCCGCTGTCTACGAGGCCGCGGAACGCATAGCGAAGGAATTGGGCAAGAAGCTCAAGATCTACGATGTGAGGGAGAAGTTCAACGACGAAGATTTCATCATCGTCGACTTCCGCCTCTACGAAGCCGAGGTCACTGACCTCATAGGGATACCGCGCAAGAGGGAGGATGAGGACACGTACGAATACGTTCCCCCAAGGTGGGCGAAGGTGCTCGCCGAGCACCCGGGAATTCTCTTCCTCGACGAGCTCACGAACGCTTCCATGCGCGAGGAAATCATGGCTGCTGCCTTCAAGATCGTGGGCGAGCGGAAAGTGGGTTTCCTGAACTTCAAGAACGACGTTTTCATCATATGCGCGGGCAATCCCGCCGACGTTTCGAGCATCGCGGGCTCTTTGCCACGCCCCCTCAAGTACCGCCTCATGTTCGTCGAAGTCGCCCCTCCTACCGTGAAGGAGTGGATCGCCTACATGAATCGCAAGTACGGGGACAACTGGGATACCCGAGTCGCCGCTTTTTTGCAGAGGTTCCCTGATAAATTCTCCCCCGACCAGAGGCGGGATCAGGAAGAGGAACTCGTCAATTACCCCAACCCTAGGGCGTGGAGCAGGCTAGCCTTGCTCATGAAGGGCGAAAACGACTGGAAAACGATCAAGGTCTACGCGTACTCCGTGCTGGGGAGGGAAGCGTCCTCTTTTTTGGCTTTCGTCAAGAACAACCCTCCGTCCGTGGAAGAAGTCATGGAGAACCCCCGCCTGCTCAACAAAATGAACCAAGACCAGCTCTACATGTTCGGCAACGAGCTCGCTCAGAGGCTGGAGTCAACCCCTCCCTCCAAGCTTACGCCCTACGTCCAAGTGCTCGACCACCTTGCCGGAGTTTCTCCCGAAGTTGCCGCTTCCGTCCTGAGGACATTGCCAGCTAAAAGGAGGAAAAAGGTGCTCGCCATCGCGTTCCACGAAGGAATGGATTCCCTCACGAAGATGATCGAGGAAGTTATGGAGGTGCGGGAGAAGTATGGCTCGTGAGTCCCTAACTTCCAAGCTGATGAAGGAGCTCGAGGAAATAGAGATTGTATTCGCCTCTACGTGCCCGTTCCTAGCGGCTCTCTTCCCAAAACTGGGCATCAAGTACGACGAGAAGTACCCAGGCATTGCGTGCACCGACGGTCGCTACATAACCCTCAGCCCCGACTGGCTCGCCTTAACGGGCCTCGCAAAGCTTTTCGTAATCGCCCACGAAGTCATCCACGCCGCTTTCCACCATCCCCTTAGGATGCCCCCGGATCACAAGCACCTTTGGAACATAGCCGCCGACTACTTGGTCAATAACATACTCCTCGCCCTCAAATACGATCCCGGAGAGCTCTCGAACGACATAATCTTCTCCATACCTCCTCACTTCCACAAAGGAGACTTGAACCACACGGTCGAGGAAGTTTTCCTTAGGCTCTTGCGGGAGGATAGGCACTTCATGCCTTTCCTCCCTCAGCGCATCCGCGACCTCGTCAAGAAAACAACAGGCAAGGTTGTCCGCCCGCCCGGAGGCGGAATGCGACGAGGAAAGATTTGCGAAGAAAGCGGTCAAGGAAGCAAGATCCGAGCGAATGGATCGAAGGGAGGCAACATGAAGGAAAGGCAACCGGGAGGATCGGACTCGGAAAAGGAAAATCGGGAAGAGGGATCGGAGGCAACTCGAGATCAAAGGGTGAGGAAACTCGAGAAAGAGGGCTCGTGCGAAGGGCATCAAGGCAATAAAAGGGAGAACCGCTCCGGCCAACGCGCTCGGGAGCGCGAAGCGTTGGAGGATCAGGTTGAGGACGTCTTTGAGGACGACGAAGATGTGGAGGATTACCCCGCCATAACCCTCGAAGACCTCTACCAAGCATATGAAACAGCAAAGCTCGCAGGAACCCTTCCAGCTGGGCTGAAAAGACTTTTCGAGAGGATCCTTCAGCCTGCTGTGAACTGGAAGGCCATCCTGAAGCTTTTCTTCAAGAGGGCGTTCGATAGTTACCGCGTTTACACGTGGAGGAAAGAGCACCGCAAGGTCCCCGACCTCTTGCCAGGCTACACCCGATTGGGTAGACCTCGGGTCGTCGTGCTCGTGGATACGAGTGGCTCCATAAGCGAAGGGGAGCTAAGCCAGTTCGTGAGCGAGGTATACGCCATCGCCCGCTTGAGGGCGCGTGAGCTCTACGTGATCCCTTGGGACGCAACCGCCTACGAGGTTCAGAGGATGCGTTCTCCATCCGATGTCCGGTTTAGGCTACGCCTATGGGGAGGGGGAGGGACCATCATCCGTCAGGCTTTGGAGAAAGCGGACGAACTCACGAGACCCCGCGATATCGTCGTCGTCCTGAGCGACGGTTACATATATGACAAGGAATCCGAGGAAACCCTCGAACTCGCGAGGAAGCTCGCCAAGAAGTGCTTTACCGTTGCCTGCTACACAGGGGAGCCGTTCTTCCAAGAAGCCGGATGGAAGTCGGTGGAGGTGTCCTTCTTTGCATAAGGCTATCCTAAGGGTCCTTTACCGGAGATACCGAAAAGTGTATCCTCGATGGAGTGCGTTCTTCCACGAAGATACCGTTAGAAGGTTGTTCGGAGAGCAAGCCGCCAAGAGATACCGCGCGGCTCACGGCCTCCCACCTAGGAAGGATTTCAAGAGGGTGAGCGTCTGGTATCGGCCAAGGAGGAACCTCCTCAGGATAGTTGTGTACAAAAGCTCGAAGAAGGTCGATCGCCTTTACGCGGACATAACAGTCGAAGACCCGTCGAAAGTATTCGAAGTCTTCCCCGAATTGAACGCGGGACCCATGCAAGTAGCCTTTCCAAGCGAGAAGCGGGATGGCCGGTTCTTCCCCTACTACCTCATCGCTTCGTATTCCGTGGGAGAAGCTTTTTCTAGGCTCATGGAACTCGCCAAAACGCTTGGGGAGGAAATCGAGGAGCAAGTGGCTTCCTTCTTCGTGGGCGAACTATCCAAATACGCGCACCTCAAGGAGTTGTTCGTTGTGAAGGGGAAAGAACTTCGGGTTTTCCGGGTTCCGAGGGAGCTGGTCCCCGTCCTCAAGGAAATGTTCAAAAAGGAAATCGATGCGTCGAAGCTGGAAGGTTTGGTCGAGAAATCGACGGAGCTAGGGAGGGAAACTTCCGACGTGTGCGTCTGCGAAGACCTGAAGGAGCTGGTGCGGGCTTTTAGCGGGGACGAGTTAATGCTCGCGGAACTCTCAGAAGTCGTGCCCGAAGCCTTCGACGACCTCGAGCGGAGCTACTACTTGGCCTTAGGGTCGGCGAAGAAAGGAATGGACATCTGCTACACCGTGTGCAAGGTTCTGAAGAACATCAAGCCCCACGCGAAGGGCTCCACGACGCTCGCCGTCGTGAAAGTGGCGGATTGTCTCGCCGTCATGAAGGTTTACAAAGATGTCGTGCCCCACTTGAAGAAGGTGGTTCCGGTCATTTGCCGGGAGTACATGGGGAACGAGAACTCCATCTTCCTCCTCAAAGCTTGCATATGCCTAGGGAAGCCCGAAAGAATACCCGAACACGACATCGACTGGATTCTGAGACACCCAGGACGGTACTCCATCGAGTACATATACGACCGCGTGAAGTCCTGCAAGTGCAGGGTGCACGTGTTGAAGGAAGACGATTCCTCTGTGTGGGTGAAGTCCTTCCAAGAGGTAATTTCGGAGATCAAAAACGGCAAAATAAAGGGGGAACTACGGGAAATCTTCAGCGACTTTTTTGCTTCCTTCGTTAATGAAGTGTTTTCGTGATCACCCGCTTTCTTCTTTGCCCGTCGCCTTCCTCAGCTCCTTTATCCTCTGCTCAATCCGCTTCAGCTCTTCCTTGACGTACTTCAGCTCTTCCTCCAGATCTTTCGCGTACTCCTCGAGGTCTTCCTTGTAGTCCTCGAGCATGTCGAGCTCCTGCTCGGGCGTTATCGGCGGGAACGGCATGAAGGGGTAAGGCGCGTAAGGCATGGGTTGCTGAGCGGGCTGTTGTCCCGTTTGGGCAGGCGGTTGGTACCAGCCGTAAGGCATCCAGAACCATCTCCTCCTACGCCACCATCGGTAGCCCCACATGCTTCACCACCAAATCCATGGGTACGCGTACCAATAAGCGTAGGGGTACCAGAAACGGTAGGGCATCATCCAGAACCAAGGAGCGAAGAAGCCCCATCGGAATACCCAGCCCGGCCTAAGCCATGGAGGTAGCCAGCTCCAAGGTCCTCTGCCCGGCCAAGGTCCCCAGCCTCTCCATCCTCCGCCTCTCCATCCCCTCCATCCCCATCCACCTCTCCATCCCATCTTTCCACCTCTATGTGCATATGCACAAAATCTATTTAAACTCTTGCTAGTCCGGAAATGCGCATGCTCCGGAAAGCCT
>CAYNNH010000001.1:13741-39589 GCA_964398605.1 uncultured Nitrososphaerota archaeon
GCTCTAGCTCGCCGCAAATACGAAACACGTGGTCATGGCTTAGCGGACAGCCTCCCTATCAATTCTTTCACACGCCTCACGAGCCTGTCGAGATCCCTTCTGCCCTCTAGATCCCGAAGCACATCTCCCCTCTCGTAGGCGAAGAGACACACTCCTCTAAATCCGACGACCATTTCGTGCTTCAGGAAAAAGGAGATCACCGCGCTCACGGCTAGTTCGTGGCCATACCTACGGCCAACGACCACCACGGCCCCCACCTTGTCCCTAAGCCTCCCCCTCAACGGCCAAGTCCGGTCGATGAACGCCTTGAGAGCGGAGGGGACGTTGTTGAAGTAAACGGGGGTGACCACCACCAAAGCCCGGCAACCGAGCAACAGGTCATATAGGGTCTTCATATCGTCGTCGATGACGCAGGATCCCCTTTCCACGCACCGCCTACAGCTCCTGCAGGGCTCGATTCTGTAATCCCTCAGCCTGATCACGCGGGCGTTAAGCCCGAACTCCTCGAACTTCCCCGCGAGGTAGTCGGAAACTATGTCCGAATTACCCCCTTCCCTCGGGCTAGCACTGATAATTAGCACATCGGCGAACACTAGCTAATCAATACCCGCGTTATAAATCGCCTACCGGAGCTAGCTGATCGGCTAGAAGAAACGCCAACCCAACCCCTTGAAAATGAACTTGAGGGAAACCACGAGGAACAGCGCTCCAAATAAGGCCTTTATGAGCCAAGAAGGAGTCTTTGGAACTAGTTTAGCGCCAAGCTGAGCCCCAAGAGCCGTCCCCACTCCTAGGCATATGGCCGCCGGGATGTCGACTACTCCTTGCCACAACTTGAAGGCCGAAGACGTAACCGCTTGCCCTATGAACGATTCGAGGGAAGTGCCCACCGCGATCTTCACGGGCGAGGAGAGAACGTATATGTAAAGCGGCATGAGCATGTACCCTCCTCCAAGCCCCACGATTCCCGTCACGACTCCCACCCCAAACCCTATGAGGGCCTTCGCCCACCACGCTCCGGGGACTCTGTCCCCGCTCGAACTTCCCGCCCGCTTTCTCGTTACTCCTTCGTACAACATGCGGATGGCGGTGTAAATGAACGCGAAGCCTAGGATGAGGTCGAGGAGCCACAACATCTTCATGATCCAGATGAAAACGATCGAGCCTACCACGGCTCCCAAAGTCCCCGAGATATTCACGATGGTCGCCGTGGAATGGTCGACATTTTTTATCCTAATGTGCCCTATGGCGCCCGAAATCGCCGTGATTATGACCGCCGTGATCGTGGTCCCTATGGCCGCAGGTTCCGGGTACGCGTAGATGAAGATGAGGACGGGCAGGATGATGGAGCAACCCCCTATGCCCAGCAACCCCCCAACGAGGCCTGCCAAAATCCCGGTAACCGTCATGAGGAGCACGAAGCCCCAGTCGATCATCGTATCGGATTTTGTGCTTATGCTTTATATTACTTGAGGCCGAAAAACTCCTTGGGATCCACCCCGTACGCCGCCATTCGGACGATCGTCGTCTCGTAGGGGTCGCACCACTCCTCTTCCAAGTTCGCCGCGACCAAGGGGTCTATTTCCCTCAGCTTTTCTATGAGGGCTTTCCGCTCGTCCCTCGGCATGATCCTCGGGTCCGTCATGGCCGCGACGTGGAAGCTCACCCCGTAGTCGAGCAAGTGCTCGATCGCCTTGTAAGGGAGCTCGAAGGCGGAAGCCAATCCGCCAGTTCTGCGTTCGAAAGCATCCGGATATCCGGCCTTCAGACTCACCCGCACGTGGACGCGTTCGAACTTTGTCAATTCCTTCACGTATGATTTGTCCGCCCCGAAGAGAATGCCGTTCGTCTCCAGAATGAAGAGCTTCAGATCCGTGTCCTGGAACTCTTCTAGGAGGCCTAGGAGGTGCCCCCTGCACAAAGTAGGCTCTCCTCCCGAAATGCGGGCTTTGTTCACCCCGTACTTCCGGGCGGCTTCCACGATCTTCCTCATGGCTTCTTCGGGGCTGAAGAATTTCCCGAAGAACTCGGGGAAATCCCTCTCGAACCCCGTCCAGCAGTAGTAGCACCTGAGGCAACAACCCACGATGTAGCCCGTCGCTATTCCCGCGTATACGCCCGTCGCGTAGAAAGCCGTGTACTTCCGCTCGTCTCCGGAGCAGACGATCCGCTCGGTTTCCCTCGCCAGCCAGATGGGGTCGAAGGGCTTCGATTTGGGCGTGAGGAAGCGGGGGTAGGCGGGGGAAGGCTCGCGATTCCTCAAGTCAGCTCGCCCGAAAACGCACCCTCCTCCTGAAGCAAACCCTCAAGACCGCCTCCATGACCCGCCTCGACCTTTCCGACACCCTCCCCTTCGGGCGAACTTCGATCGTCTTCCCGTCGAAGAAAACTCCCACCTCGACCCCAAAGGCCTCCCGAACGAACTCCTCCACTTCCTCGCCATCCACGCTGGGCAACTTGGAGGGGCAATCGTTGGGGCAACGCGTGCAGAAACTTCCTTCCCAGCAGAGGTTGATGCAGGGAACTCCTGCGCAGAAAGCGTTGGCACAACAGGCCGACTTGAAGCCCACGAGCCCCTTTTCCTCTATTATTCGAAGGGCCATGTCCTTCAAGTCTTCCGAGGGGACCGAGACGAGACTGTCGCCGACTTTGCCCACTCTGGACAAGATGGGCTTCACGTCGTAGCCGGCCTTCTTCAGCCTCTCCAGTATGCCCTTGGAAACCCTCAAGGACCCGACGACCACCCCAACGGCGCCAGCCTTCTTCGCTTCTTCGATAAGGTCGTCGAGCTCGTCTTCCACGATTCCGGGCAATAGGGGGCGCAGGAAGAGCATGGGCTTGAAGCCCCTCCTCCGCAGCTCGCGAATGGTTTCCAACCGCTCTTCCACGGGAGGGGCGTTGGGCTCCAGCTTTTTCGCCTCCTTCAAGGTGACGATCGTGACGAGCGGGCTGATCGATGCTTCCCGTGGGATTTGTTCCACGAGTTCGGGCCCGAGCCCCATCTTCGTGGAAAACTGGATGGGGTTGCCTAGGTACTCGGCAACCGACCGCATAATGTCGAGGGTCTTGCCAACGAGGGCGGGGTGGAAGGGGTCGCAGACCGCCCCCATGGCGAGGAAAGTCCCCCACTTCCCCGGCACGAAGTAGGGGTTGCTGAGGAGGGCGTAGACGAGCTCCTTCCCCGAGAGGCCTAGGGGAATGGGGTCTCCCACGCCGTACATGTCCGCGACGTAGCAGTAGAGGCAAGCGTTCGGGCAACCCTTGCCCGAGTGGACGGTGAGTCCGCAAGGCCTCGGCTTCCTCCTCGAGTGGGGATCTTTCAGAGCCCTCCTGACTCCTTCCTCGCCTATCTCGCCCGCTATCTCGGAGGCGAGTTCCGATTTCCAGAGGAACCTGCCTAAGCTCATGCAATCACTTCGAGCGATCGAGGAACCTCCCGTCGTCCCTAGCTTCCGCGAGCTTCCGCACCCTCTTCTCCAGCCATCCTATCCTCTCCACGGGCCTGACGTCAAATTGGGGGACGTAGGGCTTTATGTCGAGGAGGGGAGTCCCGTCCACGATGTCCAAGTCCTCGACGTGGAGCACGTTTCCTTCCACCTTGAGGAGCCTGACCACCGATATCCCTATCGGATTGGGCCTGCTGGGGGCCCTCGTGGCGAAGACCCCGCGCTCCTCTTTGTCCATGTACGGCCTCACCCTCAACGCTCCTGGCTTCGCGAGGTGGAAGTGGTAGACGAGGATGATGTGCGAGAAGCCTTCCAAGTTCTTCAAGCCGTCGGCGTACTCCGGGAAGACCTCGACGGTTCCCCGCACTCCTTCGGCGGCGGCGGGCTGGATGGGCGTGCCCTTAACCTCCTTGAAGGGCGAGTGAATGACCCCGATGGGCTTGTACACGATCTTCATACCCGCACTCGTTCAGACGACGGAGCGTATTTGACTTTGCGCCAAATCGTCGGGATCCTAACCGAACCGCTTCTTCCTAAGGACGAATGGCAGGGAAATCAGCACGGCTATATCGACGACGAAGAGCAGGAACTCCACGGAAGTCAGCCTAGGCAACACTTTCTCGACGAAGCTCGGCCTTTCCTTCCAGACCAAGAAGGAGGCGTAGTCCGTGCAAACTTTGCCAGCCGAGTCGAACCCCCTTACTTGGACGGTGTGGACTCCTTCCGACAAAGCGGGCAACTCGTACGACCCTCCCTCCACGGCTTGCCAAGGAGAATCGTCCAGCCTAAGTTCCACTCGCACGACGTTCTTGCTACATTCCCAGCGCACCGTTATCCGCTCTTCGGGGTAGTAGGATGCCCCGCTCAAGGGCTCCGTTATGCGGATGAAGGAAGTGAGGGGGCGCCAATCCCCGGGTCCGTAGGGGAGGGCGGTGTCGCCTATGCCATCGCCGTCCAAGTCCTCGCCCGCGTAATCGCTCCAGTAATTGCCTCCCATGGGTCCTCCTATGATGTTCTCGCCCGTCACGCGGCTCACGTTCCAATCGTTGCCGACGCAGAGGCCCGAAATTTCCCAGTTCCTCCCGTTGAAGAAGAAGTTGTCGTAGATGGCGGAGAAGTTCGCCCACGCCAAGCTTATGCCGACCCCGCACCCGGTGACGTTGTTGCTCCTCACTGCGCACGAGGTGGAGTACTCGAGCAGGATCCCCACGTCGCACTCTAGGACTTCGCAGTCCTCGACGGACACGCCGAAGGACCCGTAAGACAAGGAAATCCCGTACGTGCAGTTCTGCACCGTGCAGTTGGAAACCCCTCCTTCCCTTTGATCCCACACGACGATGCCCCGAGAACAGCCCCGCACGTCCACGTTCTTTACAGTGCTGGAATTCCCGCTGAGCCTGATCCCGTCAGAGGAGGCCCGAACTTGGCAGTCTTCGACGACGAGCCCTTCGCACTTTTCGCCTACGATTCCGTCGCCCGCCCGCACGTCGCAAGCCCGAACGGTTCCGTTGCACGAGGAGAGGACGATCCCTCCGGCTTCGCTTTCGATGAAGCAGTTGCGAATTTCGACCTGTGAGCCCGTGCCCGAAACGCCGTAAGCGGATTTCCTCAACGTGCAGTTGAGCAAGGTCACGCGGGAGTCCTTGACGAGGACGGCGCACCTCCCTCCCTCGATGACGCAGTTTTCTAGGGTGATGTGGGAAGCGTTGTGCAGGACCACGCAATCGCAGTCGCTTGAGTTGGAGAAGATGAGGCAGTTTCTCACGACGACGTACTTGCTGACCGACCTCAGCTCGATTCCGAAGAGCGAAAGAGTCCCGTTGATCCTCCAGCCCTCTATCACGAAGGGGTCTTCGCTGGTTCCGCTCCCGCCTACCACGCCGTTTTCCGGCGTTAAGTCGGCATCGCTCCTTATGGAAATGGGCCCCCGCTCTTGGTAGGCAGACGTTGCGTGATGGGCGCTGGGCAAAATGAGCACGAGGAAGAGGAGCGCTAAGAGGAGGATTTTGCGGGACATCCAAAAAATAAAAGGGGTTATTGATAGCCTTCGCAGCTGTCGATCCAGAGGACGGAGTTGTAGCCCAAATCCTCTACGCAGGGGACGACGAAACCGACGCGATCCATGGCGCACCAGCTACTAGCCGGATACTCTACCCCTCGCCACGCCCAGAATGCGCCTCCAAAGTAATCAGTGAAGTCCAAGCGTTTGAATGTCGGGATCCCGTTCAAATCCCAAGCGTTGTTCTCCCACGCGGTAACATCGATTTTGGCCAAGTAAGGATAGAAGTGCTCCTGGTCGGCGCTCAGCTGGATACCAGCCGCGTACAACCAGAGGGTTTCCTCTTCTCCGAGGAGGATGGGCTGGGCGAAGAAGAGGGTGTTGCGTCTATCACATTCCCAAGGCCTTACCAGTAGAGCGATGCTTCCAGCGTCCCTATCGTAGCGGGCGGCGCAGAAGTAGCTATACACGTCCGGTCCTGTGTAATTCGTCGTGACAAAGAACACGGTTCCTTTCCTTATGTTCCCGAAGTCTTTTGTCAGAACGGCTGGCGCGTGCCGCAACTCGCCTATTCCGGCTTCGTAGTACGCATTAGGCACTTCGTGGAGGGCGAGCTTAACTATTCTGTCGTTCGGTATGTCGTACGCGAAGAGCCACGAGCCGTTCAAGTTGGCGCACAGCCACGCCACTTCGTTAACGGGGTCGATCGAAACCACCACTCCGCACAGGGGACCAGGAGGGGGCGGGGGCGGACCCCTCTTTTTTTCTGTTAGCTCTATGCGCTTAATGACTTCTCCTCTCGCCAAATCGATGAGCACTAAGTACTCGTTTGCGATGAAGCCGCGGTCGAATTCCACGAGGACGAAGTCCTTCACGTATATCACCCCGTCGTAAACGGCTGGTGGCCCCAACTGGTCTGCGATCGTCTTGCCGCCTTCCGGAGCTTCCACGGGATCCTTGCACGTCCAGCACACGAAGAACGTCCCCATGACGGTCGGGACTACCCTCCACACCGTCGAGCCCAAGGTGATGATCAGCGACTCGTTGGCCCACGTCATGTAGCCTCCGACTCCCTCCAGACATCGGATTACCTGAAGCTCTCCCCCCTCAGGCGTTATGCTTTCCCTCAGCCAATAAAGCCCTTCCGTTGTGGCAGCGAAGATTTCTCTACGGGCAATTCCGAACGCTTGGATTGGGACGACGATGACATCCGTTAGGTTACCCTTGAGGGGCTCGGAAACGGCTATGATGGAGGGCTCAATAGGGTTTATTTCGTACACGTACGAGCGATTATCGGCTTGGCTCCACCCTCCCACGATGATGGCGTCGCCGCACACCACAGGCCCCACACTTAATATGACTGGCAAGTTCACGTAGCCGTCCTTAACGCGGGAGCTCCGCTCGGTGTAGCCCGTGTGCAGGCAGTTCCTGCCAGCCATTTCCCACTGCCGCATGGGGAGGACGGACAACAGCTCGTACGGGTCGATGGGCGGCGTGGTTTTGGACGTTTGGTCTTCGCTAGGTCGGTAGATTAGCGCTTGTTGAGCCAGCAACGTGACGCCGGAGCCAGCGAGAGCGCAGAGGACAGCGACGAGCATTAGCTTGACTCCCTTAATGGCAAATATCCCTTTCATCCAAAAATAAAGAAAGACGAAATATAAACGAGATAACTCAAGTAGGCAAATCTACCTGTGGAAGACCGCGAACACTTGCCTATCACGACCAACATACGAGCCCTCGAGAGCTTCCTCAATAGGCGGCTCGTGCGCCTCCTCTTGGGGGCTTTCCTCAAGACGTGCCCGAAGGACCGATCGAGCTTCCTAGAAACCGCCCTCGAGCTTATCGCGGGGTGCCGAGACCACGCCTGCTTCCTCTGCTCCCACGTCGTCCGCCCCCTCGTGGCGTGGGTCCTCTCCACGAGCTACCGCCGCTTAGAAGTCGAAACGGACCAAGCCCTCGACACTCTCAGCGACCCTCACTGGAGGCGAGGGATCCTCAGCGTCCTCAGGGGGATCGCGAAGTTCGGAGTTAGGCGCCCCTTCACTCCCGGAGCGCCCATCCTTGTCGTCTGGAACTACACGTGGGCCTGCAACTTGCGTTGCAAGCACTGCTACGCGTCCGCATCCCCCTCACCCCGACCCAACGAGCTCAACCCGCGAGAAGCCATGAAGACGGTCGAGAAGTTGGCCGATTCGGGAGTGACGGCCCTCGCTTTCTCGGGAGGAGAGCCCCTCATGAGGGGGGACATCTACGACGTGCTGAAGCTCGCGAAGGAGCACGGGATGTTCACCGCCATCGCGACCAACGGAACCCTCATCACGAAGGAAGTCGCTTGGAAATTGAAGAAATTGGGCGTGGACTACGTCGAGATAAGCTTAGACGGAGCCAAACCGTCCACCCACGACGAATTTCGGGGAATTCCGGGGGCCTTCAAGAAGGCCGTTAGGGGTATAAGGAACTGCGTGGAGGCGGGGCTTTGGACGCAAGTCGCCATGACCATCGTGAAGCAGAATGTCGACGAGTTGCCTGCCATGATCGACCTCTGCGAAGAACTCGGGGTAAAAGGGCTCACGTGCTTCAACTTCGTCCCTACGGGGAGGGGCGTGTTCATCTCGGAAAACGACCTCACGCCCGAGGAAAGGGAACGCGTCCTCAAATATATGGCGAGGGAAGCCCTCAGGCGGAAGATCCAAATCACCTCGACCGCTCCTCAGTACGCCAGAGCGTTCTTCGACCTCACCTCAAAAGCTCGGGAAATCACCATCCCCACGCACTTCTACAACCCGCACTTCCCCAAAGAAGTGGCCGAAGTTGCCGACTTCATAGGGGGTTGCGGGGCGGGGCGCTTTTACTGCGCCCTAGATCCTGACGGGAGCGTTTTGCCTTGCGTCTTCATGCCCATCAAGGTCGCGAACATAAGGACGTGCGACTTTCAGGAGCTGTGGGAAAACTGCCCCGTCTTCCTCGACTTGCGGGACAGGGACAAGCTGAAGCCCCACTGCGGGGAGTGCGAATACCGCTACATATGCGGGGGTTGCAGGGCCAGGGCTTACGGCTACTTTGGGGATTACCTCGCCCCCGATCCCGGTTGTGTGAACAACTTGAGCGCTTGGGAGAGCCTAAGCCGAGAAGTCCAGAGGATCCACGCGTGAAACTTCATTTATTTTGTCGAAACCTTTATCAGCCGATACTAGAAATCGTATTCCAGCAAATGCGGCAGTTGCCACGTGCACACAATCATAGGGGGAAATTCCATACGCTTTGAAGAATTCTAAGGACTTCATTAAGATTTTTTCGTCGATGGGGACGAAACGTATGGGAAGCGACAGAATAGCCCTTATAGTTTCGAGTATCTTCGTTCTCTTCATGCCTATTTTTTGCAAAGCACGTGATACTTCGAGTAATAACAATAAGCTTGCCCACGCCTCGATATCTCCCTCTTGAATTTTCCTCAAAATTCTAGCGCAGGATTTTCCGTACTTTTGATCAGCTATTATGGCGTACACGAAGATATTGCTATCTAGGAGAACTCTCTTAACTTTCAACAAGCTCCTCGAGCTCCTCGATGGGGAGGTGCCTATCCAAGAGGGGGCGTTTGCCGATTAGAATTTCCAATGGATTTTCGATTTTTTCTGGCACGGTAATCACTATTTCGCGTTCCCCCCTAAGCTCAACCCTCACGATCATGCCTGGTTTAAGGCCCACTCGCTTCCTTATCTCTTTGGGGATGGTTACTTGGTACCTATCGGTAACCTTTACGAATTTCATCATGAACATGTTCATGATCATATATATGCTTTGCACACGTCCACGAAGTTCTTGAAGAGCAACTCCCCATACTCCGTGTGCTTCACCTCTGGGTGGAATTGGACGCCGTACCGCAAGCCGTCCTCCCTCCTAACGGCTTGAACGGCGCAGTCCTTCGAGTGGGCGAGGACCTCAAACCCGGGCGGGACTTTCTTCACTTCGTCGTTGTGGGATTCCCACGCTATGAAGACGGAAGGGAACTCCCGAAACAGCTCGTCTTCCTTATCCACGTAAACGGGGACGGGACCGTATTCGGGCCTTTCGGCGGGACCGGCGTCCCCTCCGAAGACGAGAACCATCACTTGGTGGGTCACGCATATGGTGAGGATGGGGAACTCCGCCTTCTTCAATATCTCTTCTAGGGCGGAGAATTCCCCCTTCTCGTACGCTTCTTTCGCCCTTTGAGGACCCCCTCCTATCACGAGCCCGGAAACCCCCATTTCCTCCAAGCGGGCGAGGCTCGCTTGACTCATGGGAATTAAGGGGGCATCGACGCCCAGCTCGCGTAGCTTCCTCGCTATGAGGTGGTTGTACTGCCCGCCTACGCTGATTACCGGGATGATCATCATTCGTACTCGATGGTCGCGGGGGGCTTGGGCGTGATGTCGTAGCAGACTGCCCTCACTCCTTCCAATCGGGCCAACCGATCGGCGAGCTCCCCCATTTCCTCCCAAGTTAGCTCGTGAACGTCCGCCGTCATGAAGTCTTCCGTGTCAACGGCCCTCGCCGACACGAGGTATTTCCCGCTTCCCTCCCGTAAAAGCAGCAAGACCCTCGTGTACTCGGGGTTCCTAGAAATGAGCGTGCGTTGCATCTCCATGAGTTCTCCGAAGGAGGGTTTTCGCGCCAACTTGACGATGAGCGCGTAGCTGTACGACCTCAAGTCGCCCTTCACCCCCGTCACCTTCACTTTCAGCTTGTAGCCCTCGCAGGGGACTTCCAGCCACTTCACGCTTTCGTCATCCCTCTCCACATCCCAGTCCATGACCCCCGCGAAGTACTGGGCGGGCTTGGGCTCCTTCGGGGCGAAGAATTCCTCCACAGCTTTGTTCGCGAGCTTGGTGAGCTTCAGCTTTTCTTCCGTTACCTCCCCCACGCACCTGACGAGCAAGCCCGGTCCCGGGAAGGGTTGCCTTTCCACCACTTCTGGCGGGACCGAGAGGTGCCTCGCCACGACCCTCACCTCGTCCTTGTACAAGTCCGCTAGGGGCTCTATGACGGTGAACCCCCACTTTTCCTCCGTCCTAATCCCTATCTGGGCGAGGACGTTGTGCTGGGTCTTGATTCCTCCCGTCGTTTCGATCCAATCGGGGGCTATGGTTCCTTGGGCTAGGAACTTACAACCCAGCTGGCTCGCCAACTCGCTGAGGGTGTTGTAGAAAGTTTCCCTAAAGGCTATGCGCTTTTCCTCAGCGTCCTTCAGCCCCTTCACGCTGTTAAAGAACTTCTCCTTCGCGTCGACGACCTTCAGGTTGAGGTCGGGGAGGGCCTTCGTCAGCCTCTCCCTCACCCGCTCGATTTCCCCTATGCGCATGAACCCCGTGTCGATGAGCACGCCTATCGCGTTCCTTCCTATCGCTCTGTGCAAGAGGAAAAGACAGGTGGTGCTGTCGACTCCCCCCGAAACGGCCATGAGGACTTTTTCATCGCCCACAATACGCCTTATCTCCTCTACTTTCTGCTCGATAAAGCTAGCTGGATCGAAGCGTAGCCCCATCAAGAGAGAAAGGGCACGGGTTTTAATCCCCTTGGCTCAACGGTTTTGACCGGTCTTACCCGACGGGAATTCGCCCACTTTCGACAAGAACCTCTCCCGATCCACGACGTACCGCTCGTGGATCCCCTCGCCTATTTTCAAGTCCCCCCAGTAAGCCTCCACCCTGAACGTTAACTTCCTGCCCTCGACTCTCTCCAGCGAGGCCTTCACTCTTATTTCTGCCCCGAGAGGGGCCGGCTTCAAGTGGCGAACATCCACCCTCGTCCCAACGGTCGTGTGCCCTTCGGGAAGCAAGTCCTCAACGGCTTCCAAACACGTTTGCTCCATGAAGGTGATCATGGCTGGCGTGGACAGAACTCCGACTTTCCCGCTACCCACGTGGCTGGCCAAGTGCTCTTCCTCCACTACGAAGCTCTTCTCGTGCGCGATGCCCACTTTGAGCTCGCTCATTTGCTCGCTTCCCTGCCCGTGTAGGGCGACGCTTCTCCCATCGAGTAGCTCAAACAAGCCTTCACGAACGCGTAGTACTCGGGAGATGGGCGGGTAGGCCTGCTCTTGAACTCCCCGTGGAACTGGGAAGCGAAGAAGAAGTACTTGTCGGGTAGCTCGAGGATTTCCATCCTCCTGCCATCGAGACTCGTTCCCGAGAAGACGATGCCATGCTTCTCAAGGGTCGGGATGAATTCTGGATTCACTTCGTAACGGTGCCTGTGCCTTTCCTTCACCCTCGTCTTCCCGTAGATCTTGTGGGCGATCGTTCCCTCTTTTATGACGACCTCGTCGGCACCGAGTCTCATTGTCCCTCCTTTCTGAGCTACCGTCCTCTGCTCAGGCATAAGGTCAATGACGGGGTAGGGCGTGTCGGGGTCGACCTCCGTCGTGTGGGCCCCTTCCATTCCGCACACGTGCCTCGCGAACTCGACTACGGAAAGCTGGAAGCCGAGGCATATGCCCAAGAAGGGCTTGTCGTTCTCCCTCGCGAACTCGATGGCCATGATCTTCCCCTCCACCCCTCTGGATCCGAAGCCGTAGGGCACGAAAATGCCGTCGAACCTGGCGAGTTCGTCGATCTTCCTCCGACCGCTCTCGAACTCCTCGGCCTTGATGTAAGTGATATTGACCCTTGTTTTCAAGGCCATCCCAGCGTGCTTGAACGCCTCGTTCATGCTCACGTACGAGTCCACGAGCTCCGCGTACTTCCCAACTAGGGCAACGTTCACCTCGTGCTCAGGGTGGAGGTAAGCGTCCACGAGGCTTTTCCAAGAGGACCAATCGGGTTTCTTCCTAGGCTTGAGCTTGAGCCTCTCGCATATGTAATCGCCCATTCCCTGTTCGTCGAGGAGGAGAGGAACTTGGTAGACGAGGGGGACGGTGTAAGAGCAGAAAACGGCTTTTTCGCTTATGGTTCCGAAGAGGGCGATCTTCGCCCTCGCCTCCTCGTTTATCATGCGTTCGCAACGGGCGACGATGATGTCGGGCTGAATGCCTATGCGCCTCAGCTCGTTCACGCTGTGCTGGAGGGGCTTCGTCTTCATCTCCCCCGTCACATCCAAAATGGGGACCAAGGCGACGTGCACGTACAGCGTGTTCTCGTACCCTTCTTCGAGCCTCATCTGCCTTATCGCCTCGAGGAAGGGCTGTCCTTCGATGTCCCCGACCGTGCCGCCTATCTCCACGAGGACGACATCCGCTTTCGATTTCTCCGCGACGAGCCTTATCCTCCGCTTTATTTCGTTCGTGATGTGGGGAATGATCTGGACGCACTTCCCCAAGTAATCTCCCCTGCGCTCCTTTTGGATGACCGTCAAGTACACTTGCCCCGTCGTGATGTTGTTCTCCCTCGGCAGGTTGATGTCCAGGAAGCGCTCGTACCAGCCTAGATCGAGGTCCGTTTCCCCGCCATCTTCCGTGACGAATACCTCGCCGTGCATGTAGGGGTTCATCGTCCCGCTGTCGACATTCAGGTAGGGGTCTATCTTGATCGCCGTTACCGCGAACCCCCTCATTTGGAGCATCTTACCGATGGAGGAAGTGACTATTCCCTTCCCCACCGAACTCAAGACGCCCCCTGTAATGAACACGTACTTGACCAATCTAAGACCGAGCGACGCCGAAATAAAAGCTTAGGGGACGTAGGCATTTTATATCCCGAGCATACGTTAGATGAAGCCGTGGCCGAGATCTGTCCAAAGTGTGGCCTCCCCAAAGACCTCTGTATTTGTGAGACCATAAGCAAGGAGGAGCAACGAATCAAGATCCGCTTGGAGAAGCGCAAGTACGGGAGGGACATGACCATCGTCGAGGGAATCGACCCAAAGAGCTTCAACTTAAGGGAAGTCGTCACGACCCTCAAAACGAAGCTCGCCTGCGGGGGGACCGTCAAGAACGGCGTCATCATGCTCCAAGGGGATCACCGCGAGAAGGTCAAGGCCATCCTCATGGACATGGGCTTCCCCGAGGAACAGATTGAGATTAGGTGAGGTCCTCAAGAAAGCCACGCGAAAGCCCATCATCCTACGTTGCCCGAGGTGCGGGAGCACCGAAATACGGCCCTTGCTTTCCATAGATGGCTGGATCCTCCCCGAGAGATATTATTGCGCCGAGTGCGGCTACTCGGGCCCTATGATCTCCGTCGAGAAGGCTACTTCAAATTCTTCAGAGCGGGATACTCCTTCTTCAGGAGCTTGATGATGTCCTTGTAGCGGTTCCTCACCGTAACCTCCGTCACCCCAGCGGCTTTCGCGAGCTCCCTTTGCGTCTTCTTCACTCCTTCCAGCACGCACGCGATGTAAACGACGGCGGTCGCTATCCCAATGGGGTTCTTGCCAGCGAGGGCTCGCTTCGTCTTCAGCTTCTCCAAAAGCTCGATGGATTTGCGCAACACTCTGTGCCCGAGCCCCAGCTTCCTCACCAAGTTCTCCACGTAGACGTTGGGGTCGGGGCTCGGAATCTGGACGCTATCGCCGAGCTCCCTCACGAGCATGCGGTAGCACCTCCCTATTTCCTTCTTGTCGAGCCTGCTCGCCTTTGCGATTTCCCTAATGGAAGTGGGGAAGCCCAAGAACCGGCAGGCGAGGTAGAGGCAGGCCGCCATCATGCCCGCTATCGACCTCCCCCTGATGATCCCTCGGTCGAGGACGTTCCGGTAAATGGCGATGGCCTGATCCTTGACATAGGTGGGATACCTCAGCGAGTCCATCATCCTGTCGAGTTCGGCTATGGCTTGGACGAGGTTCCTGTCCCTCGAAGAGTGGACTTTCGCCCTCACCTGCCACTTCTTCAGCCTCAGCATTTCGAGCCTCTTCTCGATGGGCAGGATTCTGCCCGAAGCGTCTTTGTTGATCATCGTGATGCTCGTGGAAAGTCCCCGGTCGTGGATCCCGATGGAGAGGGGAGCTCCTCCCCTCTTCTTGATTTCCTTTTCCTCCAAGGTGAACGCCCTCCAATCGGGACCTTCATCCATCACCCGCTCCAGAATTACGAGCCCGCAGGAAGTGCAGACGTACTCCCCTCTTTCGGCGTCGAATATGAGCTTACTGCTACCGCACTCGGGGCAGAAAAGCCCTTCCTTCTTCGGAACCCCCTTGATGACCTTAGACTTCTTCTTCACGTTCCACCTCAAAGCTTATATAGGAAAACTTGCCGTTCAACGCCAAGAACCCTTTGCTCAGGGCATAGACCGAGCTAGGTATTGCCGAGTACTTGCTCCACTTCGCCTTCAAAAGGCGATGATTTTTCACTTCGATCATCACATATTCACCTATAGCTCCCCAAATTCTTCAACCGAGCTTTCAATATATAAGTCTTTCCTTTAAGCCATCTTATATAGGACACGTTTGACATTGTGCGGAGGGCGGCCATCGCGTTCCTCGCCATTCTGGTGATCCTGCCCTTCACCACGCCTAGCTGTTCTGCTTGGTCGGAGAAAACGCACGAAAAACTCTTGGATTTGTGCATTGCAAAGCTCCCCGTCGATTGGCGTCGATTCTTCATCTATTACATCGAGGAGGTCAGGGACGGGGTCATCGCCCCCACGAGGGTGTTCAAGAGGGCCGAGTACCACTACTACCACCCCGAAACGGGGGAGGGCTTGGGCCCCTACGCCGTTCAGAAGTGGTATTCCTTCATGGTGAAAAACCTCACCGACGAGAACTGGAGGGTCGCCGCCTACTGCGCGGGCGTGATCTTGTGCTACATCAGCGACCTAGCGAACCCCCTCAACACGAACGCCTCCGCTAAAGAAACCCTCGAAATCTACAACTACTACGCGGACGTTGTCGAGAGGAACTTCGATTCCTTCCAAATAGAGCTATCCGAGCCCGTACAAGTCGAGAACGCCACCGCCTACGCTATCGAAGTGGCGAACCGCTCCTTACGGTATTACGAGGAGCTCGTCGAACACCTCGTGAAGTACGGCTGGGACACGTTCATAATCGCCGCAACCACTGACTGCCTCCAGCTGGCGGGGAACGCGACCGTAAGCCTCTGGATGAGCGCCATCGACGAGAGCGGGAAGTCGCCCCCTTCTTACACGACGGGTTGGCTCTTCATCTACAAATACCACGAGTGGATCATCGTGTCCGTCATCGTCGTCGCGTCTATCTCCATTTACGAGCTGTGGAGGCGAAAGTTTGCTCGCAAGAGTGGTTAGGCGCTTATCTAAGGAGGCAAGCATCCTCGGAATTGCCCTAGTTGGGAGCAGGAGCAAGGGGATCCACACGGAGCACAGCGACTTCGACCTCCTGATTCTAACCCGCGGCAAGAAGTCCGAGGAGCGTTTCTACGAGAATGGACATTTCATCGACGCCATCTTCGTCCCTCTCGATTCGCTTTCCCTGCAAATGAGGGAGGAAATCTGCCTAGGGGGGATACTCTACGATCCATATGGCGTATTGGCGAAGCTGAAGAGAGCCGATGTGCGCAAAATTCGTCGCCTAAGACTCGAAGACCTCATGAGGGAGGCTCGCTTGCACGTGGCTTTTTCTCGGGCTTACTTAAGGCGGGGGAAGGAGGAAGACGCCCTCGCCCACGCTATCCTCGGGGCTTGGGAAGCTTCGAGGTTCCTAGTGGAATTCTTGGGGTCCCCTTACGACAGGACGAGGGGGCTGTTGTACCTCGGCATCGCATCTAGGAGGCTTCTGGATGTGGACTTCTCCTCCCCCTACCGGAGGATCCTCCGCTTGGATGGCGACTTCCCGGACAAGTTCGAGTACTTGAGGGAAGCGTGCAAGCACCTTTCGACGCTCGGGGAACCCCTATACGGAAGTCCCTTCTTCCTAGCTGGAGTAAAACGCAGAGTTTTGGACATAGCCTCTTTCAGCGATCTGGAAGCGAGCCGCTACGTGATGGAGTGCCTCGCGGAACGCTGGGAAGATCACCCGTGCCCGTCCATAGGGACCGCGATTAGGGAGTGCTTGGGGAACGTAGATTTCCACGAAACGATCTCTCTGGTTTCTTCTTTCGTCGAACTGGCTTCTACCGTCCGTGTAAAGAATAAAAGGGGGTTCGAGTAGCGATAGAGAAGCCGGGTGGTGTAGGGGAAGCACAGCAGGCTCTGGACCTGCAGGCGGGAGTTCGAATCTCCCCCCGGCTACCATTTCACGGATAGGCGAATAAAGGCCCGACGTTAAATAGCTGAATGAGGGAGTTACGCGAAATAGTCGTCCTCGCTTCGGGTTCTGGTAGCAACCTTCAAGCTCTCATCGATGCCATCGAGCGCGGGGAAATTAAAAACGCCCGCATAAAAGCGGTCATCAGCGATAGACCGAACGCGTACGCCCTAGAGAGGGCGAGGAAGCACGGTATTCCGACCATCGTTATCGAGCCTTCGAAGTACGGGAGCCGGGAAGAATACGACCGGGCCCTCATGGAAGCGATAGGCGACGTTGACTTGGTTCTGCTCTTAGGCTTCATGAGGATCTTGGGGAAGGAGTTCGTCGAAAGGTACCGCGGGAAGTGCATGAACCTACACCCCGCGCTGTTGCCTTCCTTCCCGGGTCTCGCCGCCCCGAAGAAAGCGTTGAGGCACGGCGTAAAGGTGAGCGGAGCAACGATACACTTCGTTTATGAAGAAGTCGACCAAGGCCCCATTATATGGCAGGAGCCCGTCCGCGTGGAGGAGGACGACACGCCCGCCACCCTGCACGAGAGGATAAAGAAGAAGGAACACGAAATGCTGGTCAAGGTGGTGAACATGTTCTTCGAGGGGAGGCTCAAAATAGAGAAAGGCGACGGTAGGGACGTGGTTCGAATTCTCCCCCGGGACCCCGTCATCATGGAAGGCGCTCCCGTTGCCGAGGAGATAAAGCGCAAAGTCGCCGAAGAAGCGGAAAAATTCTTCAAGGAGCACGGGATAAGGCCGAGGCTTGCCGCCGTCCTCGTGGGGATGGACCCCGCATCGGATACGTACGTGCGCATCAAGGCGAGAGCTTGTCAGGAAGCGGGCATGGAGTGCTTCTCCGTCAGAGTCCCCGAATCGGCGAGCGAGAAAGAAGTTCTCGAGCTAATAAAGAGGTTCAACGACGACCCCTCCGTCCACGGAATCATGGTGGAGTTGCCCCTCCCCCAGCACATCGACAGGATGAGGGTCTTGAGCGCCATAGATCCCTCGAAGGACGTGGACGGGCTGAACCCGCTCAACTTGGGGAACATATGCTACCGGACTTCCGGGCTCTACTCCTGCACGGCGAAGGCCATCGTAAAACTCCTCGATTACTACGAAATACCCCTAGAGGGCCAGCACGCCGTCATCGTTAACGATAGCGTCCTCATCGGACGGCCCCTCGCCGTGCTCCTCCTCAATCGGAGGGCAACCGTTACCATTTGCCACGACAAGACGAAGAACATAGAAGATCGGACGAGGGAAGCGGACATCCTCATCACGGCGGTCGGGAAGAGAGACGAATTCCTCGTGAGGAAGGACATGGTCAAGGACGGAGTGGTCGTCGTGGACGCGGGGATCACCGTCGTCGAGAAGGAGTACGAGATCGAGGGCGTCCCGCGGAGGATAAAGACCTACTTGGGCGACGTGGACTTCGAAAAAGTGAAGGAGAAAGCGAGGGCAATCACCCCCGTTCCAGGCGGAGTGGGCCCGGTTACCGTCGCGTGTATGCTCGAGAATCTCCTCATCGCCGCCAAGACGAATGTCTCGAGAGCTTAAGAAGAAAATTCGAAAGGAGATTTTACGCAAGAGGAAATCCTTGGATCCTCGGGAGAGGCTCGAGCTCAGCCGCCTAGTCCTCGAGAGGCTCTTCTCCCTCGAGGAGTTCCGGGAGGCGAAAAAAGTCTTCCTCTACGTGAGCAAGGCCGACGAGGTCGACACCGTGCCCCTCATAAGAACGTGCCTCGAGGAAGGGAAAGAAGTCTTCGCCCCTTTCGTGCGCGGATCCGACATGGACTTCGCGAGAGTTTCTTCTGTCCAAGAGCTCGTTAAGGGTCGCTTTGGGATTTTGGAGCCGAAGAACAAAGAGCCCGTTCCGCCGGAAACGGCCGACATAGTGGTCGTTCCGGGAGTAGTTTTCGACGAGAAAGGTCATAGAATAGGGCGGGGGAAGGGCTACTACGACCGGTATTTGAAAAGGGTTCCTCGTGAAGTGCCCCGCGTGGCCCTCGCCTTCGACTTTCAAGTCTTGCCCGAAATCCCCTCAGCCCCTTCGGACGAGAAAGTGGATATCATAGTCACCGAAAAACGTATCATACGAGCTAAGAGCTAGAACCGATCGTTTGCAGTCCGATTGCAAACGGTTTATAATACTATTTGCAAACTGATTGCAAACAAGCTATTAGTAAGGGATGGTGTTTGATGGTGTCGCTGGAAGAACTTCTTAAAGCGATAGAACACGCGTTGGTCAAGCCCACCCACACGGCAAGCGACATACGGAAGGCTTGCGAGGAAGCCGCGAAATGGCGGATAGGCGCCATATGCGTCGCTCCTTGCTTTGTTGAAGTCGCGAAATCCGCTTTAGAGGGTAGCGATGTGCGTGTGTGCTCCGTGATCGGATTTCCTTTTGGATATTCCCCAACCCAAGCGAAAGAAGTCGAAGTCGTGGAATCGTTGCGAAAGGGGGCCGACGACCTCGACATCGTGATGAACGTCCCCATGTTCCTCTCGGGCGAAGAGGGCTACGTGAGGGAAGAAATATCGCGTTTGTGCCACATCGCTCGCGAAGAAGCCGACCGCTTAGGGAGGCGCGTGACGGTCAAAGTAATCATCGAAACGAGCTTGCTGAACGAGGATCAAATCGCCAAAGCAGCGCGGATATGTGAGGAATGCGGGGCAGACTTCGTCAAGACGTGCACGGGTTTCGGCCCTAGAGGGGTCACGCTCCGCGACATCGAGATAATCAAAGGGACGATCAAGGAGATCGGGATAAAAGCTTCGGGAGGAATAAGGATCCTCGACGATGCTCTGAAGTTCTACGAGGCGGGGGCGACCCGCATCGGGACGAGCAAGGGGATTGATATAGCGAAGGAGATTGCGGAAAGGCTAGCGCATTAGCAACTTCAAGTAAAGGATCTTGCACGCGTGCTCCACGGCGCACGTTATTTCGTAAGCTTCTTCCAAAGAAGATCCCGCGACGTACGTGCCGTGCCCGTACACGATGACGGCCTTGCTACCCGTGACGGCAACCCCCACTTTTTCCGCCAGTTCGCGAGAGCCCACAGGGCCCCTAACCACGGGTATCCTGCCGAGCAGGTACTTCCCTTCCACATCGATGGGCTCGACCACGTTGAACAGGAAAGAGCAAACCACCGCGTAGGGAGGGTGCGCGTGCACCACTGCCTTGAAGTCCCCGCTCTCGTAGATTGCGTTGTGGATGGGCAGATCTACGGAAGCTTCCCCGGACGTAGCTCCGAGCTCGACCTTGACGAGATCCCCCGCTTTCAGCCTTCCTAAACTCGCTCCGTGCCTCGTGATGACTATCTCGTCGTTAAGCCGCACGCTCAAATTCCCCCCGCTTCCTGAAACGAAGCCTTTTTCAGCCAGCCTCGCTCCGACGGTTTTGAATTCGTCCAGCAAATTTTCCATCTATTCCATAGCGTTCCCCTCTTAAACCCCTCGCAGTACTCGTGTGATGGAGGTGGAGTCCTATTCTTTCGGGAGGATCGTCGTCGCGGGGAAAACCTACACGAGGGACGTAATCATATTCCCCGACCGCGTCCTGCCGAACTGGTGGAGGAAGGAGGGGCATCGCCTCTGCCTCGACGACCTGAAGGAAGTCCTCGATTACGGGCCCGAAGTCCTCGTCATAGGGACGGGCTACTCGGGCCTTATGAAAGTCCCGGACGACGTTCGCAAAGCCTTGGAAGCCCGCGGAATAGAAGTCATCGTGAAGAAGACGGGGGAAGCTTGGAAGACGTTCAATGAACTGCTGAAACGAGGAAAGAAAGTCGTGGCCGCCTTCCACCTCACTTGCTGATTACTTGAGGGCGTGGTACACGATGTGCTTGAGCTCAGGGATTATCAGCTTCAGCCCTAATTCTACCGCCTTCGGGGATCCGGGTAAGCAAAAGACGACTTTTTCGCCGCAAACGACGGCGCACGCTCTGCTCAACATGGCGGAGGAACCCATTTCCCTATAGGAGAGGAGCCTGAACAGCTCTCCGAAGCCCGGTATTTCCTTCGAGGCCCTCTTCCTAACCACGTCGGGGGTGATATCGCTCTTCTCGAGCCCCGTGCCTCCTAGAAATATGACGACATTCCCCGAAGCGCCGTCGATGACGCGGGCAATTTCCTTTTCGTCGTCGGGGATGAGCAACCTTTCCACGACTTTGAAGCCAGCCGAAGTCAAGATGCCCTCGGCGAGGTCTCCCGAAACGTCTTCCCCGCCCTTTTCGTAGCGAGAAGTGCTCACCGTGCACAAAGTCACGCGGATTTCCGCTCTTTCCGCTTCCTTCTTGTGCTCCACTCTTTCCTTAAAAAGGAAATAATTCTGTTTTCTGTGGAGGGGTTTAAGAAGCTGACGCCGCTCGACGAGGCCCTACGAGTGGCCTCTTCCGCTTTATCGATTTCGCTGAAGGAGGAAAAAGTGCCCGCCTACGAGGCGGCGGGGAGGTACGCAGCCGAGGACGTAATTTCCCCCTCCAACGTGCCCGATAGGGACAGAGCCGCTTTCGACGGTTATGCTGTCCGTTCCGCGGACACCCTCAACGCCACTAGGCAGAAGCCAGCGCGTCTGAAGATCGTGAAGGGAGGTGCCATCTCCCCGGGAGAGGCGGTTGAGATCTGCACGGGAAACCCTTTGCCGAGAGGGTCCGACGCCGTGGTCATGTACGAGCGGTGTAGCGTGAGCGGGAACCACCTTTTCGTGTACGAGCCCTTGCCGAAGTGGGCGAACGTTTGTCGGAAGGGGGAAGTGTTGCGGGAAGGGGCGTTGATAGCCTCGAAGGGCTCACGGATCAGCCCTTACGCCATGGGACTCGTCGTGCTCTCCGGCCTAAAGGAAGTCCCCGTCTTCGAGAAGCTGAAAATCGGCGTCTTCTCGGTCGGAAGCGAAGTGGGCAGGGAAATCCCCGATTCGAACCGTCCCATGCTCGTGGAAATCTGCAGGCGATACGGGTTTTCCCCCGTAGATGGCGGGATAGTCCCCGACGATCCGCGAGAAGTTTCCCGCAAGTTCGTTGAGTTGTCGCGGGAGTGTCACCTAGTTCTCTCAATAGGGGGGACCTCGGCGGGAAAGGACGACCCCGTCCTCGATTCGCTGAAGTCCTTAGGCGAGGTGATCGTGCGGGGGGTTTCCATAAGGCCGGGCAGACCCCTAACCGTCGCTTCTTACGGGGGCAAGCCCCTCATCGCCCTACCCGGTTTCCCCGTGTCCTGCGTATCGGCTTTCTATCTTTTCGTGAGGCCGCTAATCGAGTCCCTTGCGGGCATCAAGATCCCCCGCCGCAGAGCAGTCGCCGAACTCTCCTCCCCAGTAGCTGGCAGAGTGGGCTATTCCTGCTTCGTGAGAGTTAAGCTATCCCGTAGCGGAGGGAAGCTTTTCGCTTCGCCCATCGAGGTTTCGGGGGCTAGCGCCTTACAAACTCTTGCCTTCGCCGACGGCTTTTTCGTCACCTCTCCGGATGTCGAGTACCTCCCCAAAGGGACGCGCGTGGAGGTGGAGCTCCTTGCGTGAATTGATTTCTTTTGAAGAAGCGAAGTCGGTAATCCTCTCCGCCGTAAAGCCCGTAGAGGACGTTGAACGCGTTCGATTGAGCGGAGCGGCGTTCAGGGTTTTGGCGGAGGATGTTCGCGCCCCTAGCCCATTCCCTCCCTTCGACCGGTCCACCATGGATGGCTTCGCGGCGAGGGCTTCGGACATCGAAGGGGCGTCCATGCTCTCGCCCGCGGTTCTCAAGCTCAAACCCGACGGTCCCATCTCGTCCGGGGAGTGCTGCCCCATTTCCACGGGAAACCCCATGCCCGAAGGGGCGGATTGCGTCGTCCCCTTGGAGTTTTGCGAGCGAAGAAACGGAGAAGTCCTCGTGAAGAAAAGCGTGCCCCCTTGGGCGAACGTCGCCCGGAAGGGTTCGAGCGTTGGAGAAGGGGATTTGTTGCTCCCGAAGGGCTCGTTGCTCGATTTCGCAGCCATTGCGTCCTTAGCCTGTCTGGGGGTGGGAGAAGTCCCCGTTTACAGGAAGCCCTTGGTCAAGCTCATTTCCATGGGCGATGAACTCATCCCTCCGGGAAGCCCGCCCGAAGAGGGAAAGGTCTACGACTCGAACACGTACTTCCTCAAAGCTTTCTGCGAAAAGTGCGGTTGCGAAGTAGACGCCGCTTTGTTGCCCGATTCAAGGGAACTCCTGAAGAGAGCGCTCAAGAATCGCTACGACGTTGCGATATTGTCTTCCGGAACTTCGGTCGGCGAAGAGGACATCGTTTTGGACGTGCTGGAAAAATTGGGCGCTGAGTTCCTCTTCAGAGGAATGAGGTGCAAGCCGGGCAAGCCCACCTCGTTCGCCAATTTGAACGGCAAGCCCGTATTCGCCTTGCCCGGGAACCCGTTCTCCGCCATGGCGGTATTCAAAACTCTCGTCGAACCCGCCCTCCTCAAAATGGGGCATCTTCCCGCAAGCCAGAGGAAGGAAAGGCTTCCCATGGCTGGGTACGTAGTTCTGGATCCGGGCAAGACGAACATTTTGCCCGTGAGAATAGAAGGCGGGAAAGCGCATCCCCTGCCCGTGCCTTCTTGGGATGTCGTTGGAGCGCGGGGGAGCGACGGAATTGCCATCATCCCCGAGGGCATCGAGTACGTTCAGGAGGGGGACGAGGTCGAGGTGATTTTCTGGTACTGATCGATCCCTACGGGAGGCCGGTCCTCAGCCTGAGGGTTTCCGTCACGCGCGAGTGCAACTTCCGGTGCTTCTACTGCCACATGGAGGGAATTCCGCGTCCTTCTAGAGGGGAGATGTCGCCCGAGGAATTGCGGACGTTGGCGAAGGTTGCCGCTTCTTTCGGAATTAAATCGGTGAAGCTGACGGGAGGGGAGCCCTTGCTGAGGGAGGACATCGCGGAAATCGTGGAAGCTTTTCGGGAGGAAGGCTTCAAGGACATCTCGCTAGTGACGAACGGGAGCAAGCTCGCCGAACTCGCCCTCGACCTCAAGAAAGCGGGGCTAAAGAGGGTAAACGTGAAGCTCGATTCCCTCGACGAGGGGACCTTCTTCGCCATCACGAAAGCGGACGCGTTGGATGAAGTCCTCGAGGGAATTGAAGAAGCTGGAAAAGTCGGCCTCTACCCCGTCAAGCTGAACTGCGTCCTCCTGAAAGGGCTCAACGACCACGAGGTCTCCAAGTGGCTCTTGTTCGCCTCCGAGAAAGGGGCCATTTTGCAGATCATAGAGCTGATAGGGCCTCCCCTCGTCCCCGAGGAAGTGTTCCGGAAATACTACATGCCCGTCGAAACAATCGAGCGATACTTGCTCCCCTTGGCTTCGAAGGTCGAGAGTCGGGCGGTCCAAAGCCGCACGCGCCTCCACTTGAAGCAACCTAGAGTGATCGTCGAGCTCATTTCTCCTTTCCATGCCCGTTTCTGCTACGCTTGTAGGCGGTTGAGGGTTACTCCGGACGGCTACCTCAAGCCTTGCCTCATGCGCAACGACAACTTGGTGGATTTCGCGGGCTTGTTGCGAGAAGGAGCCGATTTCGAAGTCCTGAGAGAAGCGTTCAAGAAGGCCGTTTCCTTGAGGAAGCCCTTTTCTCGGACGCCCTAACTACTTGATGTCGATGGTGGACATCACCTCCAAAGAGCCTTGCTACAGAGAGGCGGTGGCGGTTGGGAGGATAAAACTGCGCCCTCAGACCGTTCAAATTGTGCGGGAAAGGAAAGCCGAAAAGGGGGATGCCTTGGAGATTGCCAAAGTCGCCGCCTCTTTGGCGGTGAAGAAGACCCCCGAGATCGTCCCCCTTTGCCACCCCATAAAGATCACGGGGGTGGAAACCGAGTACTCCTTCGGCGAAGACTGGATAGAAGTTTGCGTCAAGGTAAAGGCCTTCGAGCGGACGGGGGTGGAAATGGAGGCTTTGGTGGGTGTGTGCGCCGCTTTGCTCGCCCTATGGGACATCGTCAAGAAGTACGAGAAGGACGAGAGCGGGCAGTATCCTTGGACGAGCATAGAGGGAGTGCGCGTTTTGAGGAAAGTAAAGTCGGCTAAGTGAGTATATAAAACAGCTTTTCAGCATGGATTAGAGGAATGGGAAACCCCCTAGGCTTCCCAGAAGGCATTAACCCGGAGTACTACGGGTTGTGTCCGAACTGCGGGGGTAAGATTAGCGCGGAAAGATTAATCGATGGGCTTCCCTGCGAAGCTTGCCTCCCCCCAGAAGCCCTGAAGAAGATACGCAAGCTCGCCCTCGAGCAAATAGCGAAGGAGCTCCCCAGCGGAGAACTTAAGGAGTGGTTGGAGAAACAGAGCAAGCTACGGGACATTTGTCGCTTGTTCGAGCGAATAGTAGGGGCGAAAATGTGGGGGGCCCAGCTTTTCTGGGCGAGGAGATTCGTGGATGGGGAATCTTTCGCCATGATCGCCCCCACGGGGAGCGGCAAGACGACCATGCAAATCGTACTCGCCATTTACGCCGCCTTAAGCAACCCCAAGAAGAGGTCTTTAATCCTCGTCCCCACGACCGCCCTCGCGGATCAAGTCCACAGGAAGCTCCTCGCAGCCGTTTCGAAGTTGAAGCTGAACCCGGAGCTCACGGTCGCCGCTTACCATTCTCACCTCACCCCCAAGCAAAAGGAGGAGAACAAGCGGTTGCTCGATAAGGCCGACATCGTGGTAACGACTTCGCTTTCCGTTCTTCGACTCGACATCGGCAATGTGGACATCGCGTTCGTCGACGACGTGGATAGCTTCCTCCGAAGGTCGAAGTCGATGGACAAAGTCCTTTCCTCTCTCTTCGGGGAAAAGCTCGGAGAGGTTCTGGAGAACGCGGAAAGGCTCCTCGAAATAGACAGGGAACTCAGGAAATCGAGAAGACCCGAACTCGTTGAGGAGAGGGAACGCAGGAAAGCCGCTCTGGAGAAGCTCACGGAAGGCAAGATAATAATCGTTTCGGGAGCGACTCAAACGGCTAGAAGGACGAAAAGGGTGCGTTTGCTCTCCAAGATCACGGGCTTCGTCGTCGGAGGAACCATGGCTGGCCTCGTCCGGAACATCCGCGATGTCTTCGTGCCCTTGGGAACCTTTAAAACTGACGCGGAGAAACTAAACACCCTTAAGAAAAAGGCGGCCGAGTGGGTAAGAAGGCTAGGCAAAGGCGGTCTGGTTTTCGTTCCGATGGATCTGGGCTCTTCCTTCGCCGAGGATCTCGTTCAATACCTCAAGAAGAACGTGAAAGAACTTCGCGTAGAGCTTTACAAGTCGGGCAAGAAGAGGGTTTTCAGGGGTTTCGAACAA
>CAYNNH010000002.1:0-39345 GCA_964398605.1 uncultured Nitrososphaerota archaeon
CCGCTGATTTACTGGGAACACCGCCCTCTGCAGAAAGCCATCCTCTCGTTCTTGGCTAGGACCATGGAGCCGTCGAACCCCGAGTTGCTCGGCTACAGCAAGCTCCTCTTCTTGGCGGATAGGGTCATCAAGAAGTGGACGGAAGAAGTGAGGCGAGCTTTGGGCCCCCTCGAAAGGCTCATCCTCATTCAGCCCGATCTACGAGAGTTTTTGTTGTACGCTCCATCATATAGGAGGAGGCGGAGGAGGTATGGAGGCTGAAAAGCGTTATTTAACCGATCTCGATGGCAAGCTCGAGGGCTACTTGGCTTACGTGAGGCAGACGAGGGGGGAGGGCGAGGGTGCCGCTTCCGTCTACCAGTGCGACGTAGAGGCGAGGTACAATCGGGAGCTCATGGCTTTCTTGAGCGAAGGGATGCTCATCGCCGTCCCGAACTACCGGTCGAGGGGCGGGGAGAGGAGGTATACCCTCATGGAGGTCGTGGGCTTCTGGCCCGAGCACTACGGCCTAAAAACTACGGCGGAGAAAGAATATTATCCGTTTAGGGAGGCGCTTTACAAGGAGGCCGTAAAGGACTGGGAAAGGGAAGGGGCTGACGTGACTAGGTTGAAGATAAGGGCCATCCCCATCAACTACGACCTCGTCTTTGGCGAAGAGGGAGCGAAGTTTGAGCGAGGGTGGTCCCAGCCCATTTTGGGGGCGAAGGTCTTTCTCCTCACGGGAGAGGGGATGAGCTTCCTCTACAACTCCGCCATCTTGAAGAAAATGGGCATGAGGCCCGAGGACGAGAGGCTTTCTGCGAAGGAAGCGAAGAGCAACCCCAGGTTGGGCACTTTGCGTTCCTTTGAGGAAGTCCCATTCCTCGTTTCCTTGGAGAAGCTCATACGCTACCACTGCGGAATATTCGCCTTCACGGGAGGGGGGAAGAGCAACCTCGTCGCGAACATCGTAAGGCGCATCCTGTGGCACGTGGAAGAATCGAAGGTCGTCGTCTTCGACATCCAATCCGAGTACCTCGTCCTCCTGCTCGACCTCCTCTCGAACGAGGAAATACCCTCCCTCTTCGTGACCGATGAAGAAATTCCCGAGGACGAAGAGGAGGCCGTCGAGCGACTGTATGAGATCTCCGTGAAGCCCGACACGCTTTTGGACAGAGTTGGGGCGGACGCGATAAAGAAGGGTATTTCGAAGGTCATAGAGCTTGGAAGGGTAAACAAGTTCTTGCCTGGTTTGCGCACCAAGAGGCTTACGTACGGGGAGGTGATAAAGGAGATAGAGTCCTACGCGCTCTACGTGGCTAGGTGGCAGAAAGGACTGTTGGTCAGGAGGAGGGTCCGGGAATCCCTCGAGGCCTTCATGAGGGAACAGGGGAAGGGGACATCCTCCATCGTGGGGCCCGAGATAAACGAGTGGATAGCGAGCGTCGAGCGCTCCGTCAAGGAAATCGAGGGCGGTAAGCGCGGGAAGCTGAGCGAGCTCTTGGACATGCTCAGGGAGGTATCCCAGAGCGAGAAGATCGTCCTGCCCGAGAAGTGCGTGGATGTCGACGCTTTGGTGGAGGAAATAACTAAGGGGGACAGGAGGCTCTTCATCCTCAACATCACGCGACCCGACATCATGCAGAGCGTCGCCCAGACGCTCTGCGAGGAGTTGCTGATGAGCAGGAAGCGGGAATTCCGCATTAAGCCCTATATCTTCTGCGTTTTCGACGAGGCTCAGAACTTCATCCCGAAGGTGACGGGGAAGGGGACGGAATCCCTTTGTTCGCTGGCGGTGGAGAACCTCATGAGGCAAGGGAGGAAGTACGGCCTAGGAGTTTGCATAGCTTCTCAAAGGATAGCTGGCCTCAACACGAGCGCTCTCCAGCAATTGCACACGATATTCCTAGGCATCTTGCCCAGACCTTATGATCGACTGGAGCTCCAGAGGAGCTTCGATGTCCCCTCCAACGTGGTGGACCTCACTCTCCAGTTGGGGACGGGCGAGTGGGTCGTCTGTAGCTACAACGCGACGGGCTTGCCGAACGTCCCCATCTTCATGAGGGCCGACAATAGCGAGGATGCCGTGGTCGAGGCCCTAAAGAGCCTAGCGTGATTGATTTAGAAGGGGAGATCAAGGTAGGCGTTAGCAACTACATAAGCAGCCTTTGCCACTCCGTGCTTCGCTTAGAGCCTTACACCACGTGCTACTTCGATTGCGCTTATTGCTACGCTAGGTGGTACCGGGAAAAGGAAGCCTTTCGCGCCAAGAAAGGCCTGTTGCCCAAGCTCGAGAAGCTCTGGTCTAAGATGACGCATTTGGAAAGAGTTCCGCCCTTCAGGCTGTCGACTCTCATCGACCCCTTCCAGCCTGCCGAGAGGAATTGGAAACTTTCGCTCAGGATCTTGAGGTTGGCGAGGAAGTTTCGCATTCCGATCATCCTGAACACGAAGTCGACGCTTTTCTTGGAAGAGCCGTGGAAAAGTATGCTCGAAGAGCTTGCCTCCGATGGGCTTCTCGTCTTGCAGGTCTCCGTGCCTTTCTTGAGGGAAGACTTTAGGAGGGTCCTCGAGCCAAGGGCCGTGAGCGGGAAGGAGAGGCTTGAGGCGGTAGCGAAAGTGAGCGACCACGTTCCCTGCGTCATTAGGATGCAACCCATAATTCCCGGCATATTTGAGGAAAGCCTAGACGAACACGTCGAAGCCGTGAGAGATAGCGGCTCCAGGCACGTGATCGTCGAGTACTTGCGGGAAACTCCGCACGGCCTAGAGGAAATATACCACAAACTAGGGCGGAAATTGGAAAGGGGGATTTGGGAGGCGTACAGCATCAAGGGAGAAGGCTTGCTGAGGCCCACTCTATCCTATAGGCGCGGCTTATTGGCGGAGCTGAGGGGTAAGCTAGCCAAGTCGGGCATTTCGCTGGGGCTCTGCAAAGAAGGCTTATACGAGTTTCAGGACGGCAGGGATTGTTGTGGCTTCCGCTTCTTGGATCAAACGAGAGTAGGCTACAGGCTGACCCTCTACGAAGTGTGGAGGTGGGGCAACGGAGCTTTTGAGAAAGCGGCATCCGACCCCCTCATCCTTTGCGGGGGAAAGCTGGCGGCTTATCCTAACCCCGTTAGGAAGATTTTGAGGGCTCACGAGAGGAAGTTGATGAAAGTCCTAAGCGATAAGAACGTTCTTCAGAAAGTCTGCCCTTCTTTGGCGAGCGTTTAGCTTAATCTACACTCCGCGAATGTTCCTGTGATACCGTCCATTATCATGGAAATATGGAGGATCCTCAAGCGCATCAAAAGGACCTTGTCGGGCGTCGCGTTGGTTTTGCTCTCGACCTTCGCGATCGGAGTTGTGGGCTTCCACTACATCGAGAAGTTGAGCTGGATGGACTCCGTTTACTTTACTTTCGTGACTTTGTCGACCATAGGATTTGGCGACATAACGCCCGCTACGCTCTACGGCAAGATCCTCGTTATATTCGTCGCCACTTTGGGAATAGCTTCCTTCGCCACCGTCATAACATCCATCGTCCAGTCCATGGTGAGCGAGCGGATGAACAGGGTCTTAGGGCTCCTTAACCCCTACGCGAAAGGGCACGTGGTGGTGTGCGGTTGGAACGAGACCGTGAAAGCGGCGATCAAGGAGTTGCTGGCCCTCACGGACAAGCAAATAGTCATCGTGGACGACAAGCTCGACCGAGTGCCCATCGATGATCCTCGCGTCGAGTTCGTGAAGGGCGATTACAAGGACCTGAGCGTCTTGAAGAGGGCGGGAGTCGACAAGGCTTCCGACGTGCTCGTGGCGACGGGCAACGATTCCGAGACCGTGCTCACCGTTCTGCAGGTGAGGGCGCTGAACAAGAACGTGCACATAGCGGCGGAGGCGAGGGGGAACATCAGCGAAGTTCTGAAGCAAGCGGGGGCGAACCACGTGATAAACAGTCTCACCTTCGGGGGACGGTTGCTCGCCATATCCGTCGTGGAGCCAGGGACGGCGTTCATATTCGATGATTTGAGCTCTACGGGTGCTGGGAACGACGTTTATGAAGTGAAAGTGCCCAAGGAGTTCGTCGGGAGGAAGTTCGAGGATTTGGTGAAGGAATTCAAGGAGAAGACCAACGTCTTGCCGCTGGCTATTCGCAGGGGCAACGAGGTTCTCATCAACCCTTCCCTCGGGGAGGAAGTGACGGAGAAGGACTACATAGTCGTGGTAGCTACTCCCGAGGAGTTCAAGAAGTTGAAGGCGACGTGGAAAATCAAGGAATGAGCTCCGTGGTGTTGTTGAAGGGCGGGTAGATCAGATCTTCCTCGCGTATAATCCCGCGCCTCAAGAGCCTCTTCACTTCGGGGACGACTTCCCTCAAAGCGTCCACGAGGGCCTTCGTCAGCGAGCACACCTTCCTGAAACCCTCCTCCCCCCAGAGCCTCTCCTTGTACGCGTACAGACACCTGCCCCCGCAGTAAGGGAAATAGGAACAGGAAGTGCATGGCTCGCCTATCTTGACCTTGCCGATCAAATCGTTAGGCTTGTGGCGGAAGATGTCCCCCAAATAAGCCCAAGGAGCGTCGAAGGCTATGGGGCAAGCGATCACTTTGCCGTTCGTCAAAATGGCTACCGAGTTGATGCCCGATTCGCAAGGAGGGGAGCTTATGGTTTTAAGCCCCAGCAGAGCGGAAATCACCGCTAGGAACGGGACCACGCCGAGGACTTTTCCTTCGGACGCTTTTCTAAGCCACAGGTCTCTCAGCCTTCTCAAGCCCCTCACGTAAGAAGAAGCCCATTCGTCGAAGGAAAGCCAAGGCGGGCTCCAAATCACGTTCAGTTGCCAGTGCACGTGGTCGAAGAGCCCCAAGAATAGGAGGTGGACAACGTCCTCGTAGACATCGCTCCGCTCTGAAATCGTCATTCTAGCGATCAAATCTCCTCGAAAGCCCACCTTCCTCAGCCATTTCGCCGCTTCTAAGACTGCCCGGTAAACCCCTCTCCCCCTGTAATAATCGTTCACGTGCTCCCTTCCATCTATGGAAAGCAGAACGGCCTCCATTCTGCGCCAGTATTCGTCGCCCAATTCCTTAACGAGCAAGCCATTTGTCTGAATCACGTACCTCGCCTCCATCGAATCCATGACGGTTTCGATGAAGGAAGGGTTGAGGAGGGGCTCCCCGCCGTAGAAGGCGATGACCGGGTCGGGGTCGTCGCTTAGGAAGGACTTTAGGGCGTCGACGGAATAGCGCACTTCCCAAGGAACGAGGCTCGGCGGGATGCTTCCGCCGCAGTAAGTGCAACGGAGATTACACCTGCCCGTTGTGAAGACGAAGTAGAGCATTCAAGCCTCTGGCGCTTCGGGCTGGGGAGGAATTATGACTATTGGCCTCCCTTCGATTATCGCACGGACTACTTTCTTCCTCCCGCTCTCCAGAAGCCTCCAAACGGTCCCCCTAGAAACTCCCATCTGCTTGCCAGCTTCTTCTTGCGTCAGTCCCTCCAGATCGACCAAGCGCAAGGCTTCCAACTCGTCAGCCCTCAGCTCAATAGGGCGCAACTCGGGTGGGATAGGGGGAGGGATCGAGTGGGGGATCATGGCCCAAATCGGCGGACGGAACCTTATAAACCTAGGCTTGGGAGGCCTCCCCCGTCGGCGGCGGTGACGGTACATCCTTTCTTTTGACTAATTCCGCGATTTTATCAACGATTTTGAAGAAGAGTTGGGCGACTTCTGACTCAGGGCGGCGGTATACGTAGGGGGCTTCCTCGCCTATTTCCGGCACCAAGGGGATTCTCGCGAGTAGTAGAGTCCCCAATTCCCTCGCGATGGCCTCTCCTCCCCCCTCGCCAAACACTTGAGCCACGTAGCCGCAATTCGGGCACTTGAAGTAGCTCATGTTCTCGATGATCCCGAGCAAGGGAACGCCCAATTTCTGGACCATTATCGCCGCTTTCCTAGCGACCGACGCGGATACCTCTTGGGGCGTGGTAACTACGATCGCCCCATCGATGTCAGGTATGAGTTGCATCACGCTGAGGGGCTCGTCTCCCGTGCCAGGCGGACAGTCGACGAGGAAGAAGTCTAGGTCCCCCCACTCGGTCAGCGACAACACTTCCATGAGGAATTTGGCCTTGAGGGGGCCACGCCACACGAGGGGGGAGGATTCGTCCGGGAGTAGGTAAGCCATGGACATGGTTCTGATGGACAGAACCCCCTCGGGAGGGATTATCGTGTTGTCGGGGAGAACGGAGGGACGGGACGCGTCGGCTTCGAGCATTTTCGGTATGCAGGGCCCGTGCAGGTCGGCGTCGAACACCCCAACGCGATAACCCCTCATGGCGAAGGAGCAAGCCAAATTGGCGACTATCGTGCTCTTCCCAACTCCACCTTTGCAACTTAGGATGATCAGTTTGTGTTTTACGTTTGAGAACCGTTCCTTTATGGCGTTGGAATAATCCTCATAGGTTTTTCTATTCTTGGGCATTCAAGGAGCACTACAACGCTCGACTATATACGAATTTTTCCCTTTCTCCTAAGCGAGAAAACCGTTCGTCCTTTGGAGGCGATAAGCCACTCCAGAAAGTTTTGTGCTTTTTCAAAAATTAGTGCGGGGGGAGGGATTCGAACCCCCGATGGGGCCTAAGCCCACGGGATCTTGAGTCCCGCCCCTTCGACCGCTCGGGCACCCCCGCACATATTCTTCGATTACCCCTTAGTAAGGCTTTATTGGGTTTTCCCAATTTAGAGGATGCCCAAAGAGCTAGAAGAGCTCGCCCGCCGAATAAGGAAGAAGAGCCTCCGCAGGAAGGTTCTGAAGTTCTTAAAGGAGCTCGACACGAGCCCCGGGCTCCCCCTTGAGGAAAGCCCGGGAGGGAAAACGAGGCATCACGCATATCCCGGAGGCTTAGTCCAGCACACGTACGCCATGACGAAGCTCGCGCTATCCCTCTGCGACATCGCGGAAGAGGTGTACGGCTGGAAAGTAGATAGGGACACGGTCATCGCGGCGTGCATACTCCACGACCTCATGAAGGCGGCGACGTATTCCGCCCTAGAAGAAGGATATGATTACTCCCCTTTGGGCGAGAGGCTCGACCACGTATCGCTCATCATCGCCGAGTTACGCAAGGAGAAGTTCCCCATGGACGTGGTGCACGCCGTGGCAGCCCATCACGGCGACAAAGGGCCTGTTACGCCGAAGACATTGGAAGCCCTCATCGTACACTTAGCCGACTTCATGGACGCGAAGTTGAATGGGATGGTGCTCCAGGCGGCGAAGTTCCTCGCGAGGAAATGCGCGAACGTGGAGTTGAGCCTAGTGGATACGAAACTCGCGTACGACATCGTGACCGCCAAGAAAAAGAAAGGTTGCGAAGGGGTCAAAAAGGTGCTCGAGAAGGCGGGCAAGTTATGAACGTGGGAGAACTCATCAAGGGTGCCGCGAAAGCCGCCAAAAAAGCCTTGCTCCAGTGGAGGGGAAAACCTTCTTTTTATAAAGTACTGGGAAGGGGGGCGGGAGGGGACGTAACTAGGGAAATCGACTTGGTGGGCGAAAGAGCGATCATCGGCTACTTAAAAGAGAGAGGATTTCCCTGCACGGTCATAAGCGAGGAGAGCGGAACCATCCCCTTGGGAGGGGACACGTTCGTGTTCATCGACCCTCTGGACGGTTCCACCAACTTCGTCAGGGGGATCCCCTTCGCCTCCGTTTCAATAGCCATCGGCAAAAGCGAGCGGTTCAGCGACGTGACCCACGCGGTCGTCTTAGACGTCTTTAGGGATGAATTGTTCTACGCCGAAAGAGGCAGAGGAGCGTACCTCAACGATAAGAAGATAACCCCCTCGGGCGGAATCACCGACCCCGTCCTCTCGGCGGATCCTAGGAAAGAGAGGAATGTCGAGATATTCGACATGGTGGGGGCTGCCCGCCACTTGGGCTCCGTGTCCTTAGAGCTCTGCTACGTGGCTTGCGGGAGGTTGGACTTGCTCGCGGACACAGCGGGAAAACTGCGGGGCGTCGACATAGTCGCCGGGTGCTTCATCTTGAAGGAGGCGGGGGGTTGTTTGCTCTCCCTCGATGGCAGACCCCTCGATTTCAGGGCAAGTTACGACGAAAGAGTGAGGTTCGTGGCGGGCCTTAATAAAGAATTGTGCTTGAAGGTGCTCCGCTCAGCGGGTTTTTATCGACTCGAGTAAGCCCATCACGTTCCAGATGTTGACGCGGGTGTGGACCGCTATGTTGGGATCTTGGGCGGCCTCGTCCAAGAGGGAAACGGCGTTGGCGATCCTCAGACTATAATCCGCTTTCTCGTTCTTGAGGGCGGTTATCGCGTCCTGAACCATTTGCCTGACATTCTTAGGGGTGGAAGCGTCTTGGGCGATTTGCTGTAAGAAACCTATTGCCTGGTTCAACTTGTTCTCGATTTCTTCAACGGGAACCTTAAGACGCCTTTTTCTCGCACGTCTAGCACGTTTGCGAGGAGACATAGAATCACCCTAATGAACTTACATGACAAGTATTTAGAACGTTGAGCACCACCGATCAAGCGAAGATCATAGCGCAGTGGCTGAGAAAAGGAGCCACTTTGCTTTCCAAGCATTGCCCTGCCTGCGACGCCCCCCTCGTTAAGTATAAGGGAGAAATCTGGTGTCCCATTTGCGAGAAAAGAGTCGTAATCGTGAAGGACGATGCCGAAGCTTACGCCGTTTCCCTCCCGTACAGGCTCCTCGAAGTGGAGCAAATCATCGTGGATAAGATCGTCGAATTAGCTAGGAAAGCCCAGAGCGAAAGCGATCCGGAAAGCCTCAAGATCATCGGAGAGAACCTCGACGTTTGGCTTTCCGCCTTCGAGCGAATAAGGAAGGTGAGGGGGAAGTGATCAAGTGGGGGGAAATTAAGGACCCCGTACACGGTTACGTTTCCATAAGCGAGGCGGAGAAGAACATCATCGACACCACGCCCGTTCAGAGGTTGAGGTATATCAAGCAATTAGCGTGCGCGTACCTCACCTACCCCGGCGCGGACCACAGCAGGTACATACACTCCGTGGGGGTCATGCACGTGGCCGGTAGGATGGCCGAACAGCTCGTCAGCGAAGGCTGGTTGGACGAGAGCGAAATTCAAGAGGTAAGGCTTGCTGCCCTCCTACACGATGTGGGGCATGGGCCTTTTTCCCACGTTTACGAAGAATTGCTCGTCAAAAAGAGGAAGCTAACCCACGAAGACATGAGCCGAAAAATCGTCGAGGAGAGCGAAGTCGGGGACAAGTTGGAGGAGCTGGGCTACTCGAAAAAGGACGTAGCATTACTCTGCGTGGGCAAACACCCGAAGAAGCGGGTGCTCAACGCCATAATAGCGGGAGAATTGAGCGCCGACATCATCGATTACTTGTTGAGGGATTCGCACTTCACGGGAGCTGGCTACAGCTTCGATTCGGGCAGGATCATAGAGTCTATGTGCGTGCTTGAGGACGGGCGGGTTGGGATTAAGAAGGGAGCTCTGTCGGCTGTCGAGGGGTACTTCATCGTCCGGTACCTCATGTTCAAGTCCATTTACTTCCACCGCACGGTGCGCGCCGCCGCCGTCATGCTCTTAAGGGCGATGGAGTTGGCGGATGGGGAGCTAGGACTCACGAGCTTCTCGACGGTGGACGAGTTCCTCGACGTGGACGACGCCTACGTCATAAGGGAGTTGAGCAGGCTGAGGTCGAGCCTCGACCCGAAGTTGAGGGAGGCTTACGAGCTCATGCGGAAGATAAGGAAGAGGGAGCTCGTGAAAATGGCGTATGAGAGTCCCCCTCAAATCTCGGAATCGCCCATGATCGCGAGTTTATTGACTGAGGAAGAAGCGAGGAGGGGAGTTTTGGAGGGGATTGCGAAGAAGGCGGGAGTCAGCGCAAACGACTTATTCCTAGACGTTTCTTCCGCCCCCTCGGTCCCGGGATACGTGAGGGGAGAGTGGGAGGTTCCCATAGTCAGCGAAAGAGTGGAGAGATTGAGCGAGCTGTCCCCCGTCGTCCGCACGCTGAGGGGCTACATGAACGTCGTGCGGGTCTACACGTATCCGCCTTACAGGGAAAGAGTGAGAGAAGCGGCCAGCGAAGTTTTCGGGATCCCGCCTTCCGCCAGAGTCACTTACTAGGAATCACTTCCCCTCGCTCCAAGTCGATCTTCAGCTTCTCAAACGCGCCGATGTTGTCCCAGAAGGATGGGTCAGGAACGACGACCAGAGATACCCTCGCTAGGGAACAGGCAACCACGAGCACGTTTGAGCCCACGGGAAGCTCCTTGACGAGAAAGGCTTTGGGCTTCTTGCCCTTTCTCGATAGGGCGTAAAGCCGGTAAGCCCCAACGGTGCTACCTTTTTCGCCCAAGCAAACGATGATCTTCCCGCTGACGGGCTTGCCTTTCAGCTCCCCCTCGGGGGATATGTCTTCGAGGAGGGAGATCTTCCTCGGCAAGTACAACACCTCCCCTTCGACGAAGTCTTCGGCTTTCACCACGACCTTGCACTCAAACATGGCCCTCTACGGCAACCCGGACGCAGGTGCGCAAGTCAGCAACTCCCGTCCTAACCCCGTGCAGGCGAAACACGTAATGAGCGGCCTTGCAAGAGTTGGTTAAGACCGCCTCGTACTTCTTGGCCCTATTGGAAACGACTAGGCACTTCCCTTCCGCCACTTCCACTCCTTTGGAAACCAGCGACTTCACTAATTCCCCGTGCTTCGCCTCCACGTCCGGGGGGATCGTGACTAGGATGGGGATTTTGGGCTTGTCCTTGAGGAGGGAGTCCAAGAGGGCAAGTTCCTCCGCCGACGCGTGGGGACAACCCAAGTACACCAAGTCGGGAGTTTGGGGAAGCGAGAACTCCTCTCTCAAGCGTATTAGCTCTTCTCTATCGAAAACGGCCTTTTCCGCCCTTCCTTTCGCCCGCTCTAAGAAGAATATCCCAGCGTCGGAGAATGTCCCCAAAGAAGCTCCCAATTGCTTCAGCCCGAACGGCGGCGGACGAAGGCCTTCAAACGCGGGATCCGAAAGACCTTGTTCCCCAATCCAGAAGCCGAGCAAGCCGCAATCGGACTCCGACAGCTCGCACGTCACCCGTACCGAGCACTTAGGCTGGCGGTAGCGTTCGAGATGGTAGCCGTAGGCGGGGGTTACGCCCAACACGGCGCTAGCGAGGGCCGTTTGAGAAGCCTCCCTGTTGGTAAATGCCCCTAAGACCGAATTGGCGTATATGGCAGCCGAGGATTCCGCCCAAGCGACATGGGTCCCCCTTTGAGGTTTGTTCCCAGCCTCGTAAGGCGTGCAGGTGAGGGTCAAGCGAATGCCCATTTTCTTGAGCGCAAAGAGTATTCTGCGTTGTTTGTCCCGCTCCGAGGGAGTTTCCACGAAACCTACGGGGTTGCACGTGGTGGGGACCGACACCTTCAACACGGACATGTCTTCCAGAAAAGCCAGCCCCTCATCCCCCACGCTGAAGTAGGATATCCCGGAGAGGTGGGCGCTTTTCACTCCGACGAATCCTTGCGCGCCGTAAGCCTCCCCAACGTCGACGAGCAAGCGTAATAGTAGGGATCTTTCGTCCCCCTTGCTCAGCATCTCCTCCTGCTCAGGCGTGAGGAACAATTTTCTTGAGGACCTTTTCCGCCCTCTCCGTCCCCTTCGGCAAGATTCTCTCGAATAATCGAGCTGGCTTCTCGCGGGGTCTGGTGGCGTCCGCAATCCACTTGGAAGTCACTCCGTCTTCCGAGGAGGGGTCTAAGGAGGAACCGCGCATTCCCTCTAGAACCAAGAAGTCCTTGTCGGGCTGGAAGCGAGTGGCAAGTGCCCATTCGATGTCGCGCACGTCGTCCACATCGATGTCGGCGTCGACCACGATGATGCCCTTCAGGCTACGGTGAACTTCGAAGGCTCTTTTAGCGAGGGATTCGAGGTCGGAGGGAGGTTCTTCCACCGAAACGACGGCGTGCAACCAACCGCCACTTCCGGGCGTGAGGCGGACATCTTTTACGGGAATTTCGTCGGAAAGCGCCCTCTTTAGCGAAGCCTCTACCGGGAGGGATGCAAGCGTCATGTGATCTCCGAACCCCGGCAATAAGCCTTGGTAAATGTATGGATCCTTGCGGTAGACGGCCATGACTTCGATGACCGGCTGTTTCCTAGTCTTATCGTAAAGCCTGAGGGCGTCCCCGCAAGGTCCTTCCTCCGCCCACTCGTCCGAAAAGCGGCCTTCGATGACCACCTCAGCGTCGGAAGGCACCCTAAGCTCCGTAATGGGACATCTCGCCAACCGCATTTCTCCGCCCAAAAGGGAATTCGCAACCCCGTATTCGCTCACCCCGAAAGGAACGGGGCACACGGCAGCGACGAGCACGGCAGGATGGACGGATATGGCTATGGCCACGTCTAGGAGCTTGCCCTCGCGCTTCGCCTCAGTCCAAAGTTTGTGAAGGTGTCTTTCCGTGAGGCGTATGGCCAAATGCTTCCCATCCAAAACCAACAAGCGGTGTATGGAAACGTTTTCCACCCCGCCGTAAGAAGCGGTCACGATTCCCGCAGTTATGTAGAGGCCCGCGTCTTTCTCGAAGTGCTTTAGGACGGGGAGGTTGATTTCCTCCTCTTTCACGGGGAAGTCGAAAGACGCTTCGCTGGGAGGGACGGGGTTTTCCATCGCTCGGGAAATCCGGTCGTGGAGGTCTCGCTCGGGGACCCCCAAGGCCTTCGCCACGAGGGAACGGCGGGAACACACGTTGCAACAGACGGAAGAATTAGGGAAACCCTCGACTTTCTCGAAAAGAATGGGACGATCGTCCAACTTTGCGGCGACGTAAGGTATCTCCAGCATCGGAGAGAGCTCATCCTCGATTTTGATGAGAAGGCCTTCGTCCTCGAGCAGGTTAAGGAAACTTCTTAGGCTCATTTCTCCGAAAGTAATCCCGAAATGAGAGAATCGATTTTCTGGAGCGCGGAACTATCTTCTTTTTTCAGCGCAAAGGACACGAGGCAGATCTTGCCCGTGAGGCGACTCACCTTCTCCGCGATGAGGCTGGCTGCTGTTGTGTACCTATCTCCTAAGAGGATGGAAGAGGAAGGGGGCATGAAAGCCGAGCGGCTCGGCGCGGCCATGGCAAGAGTTCCCAAGCGGGGGCTTCCCGAGTACACGAACACGAAGACCGCGTTTTCCATGTCCAATAAGGAGATCGTGATCCCGTTCTCGCTTTTGGAGGATATTTTCAGCATTCTTTTAGCTATTGGCGTAAGTTTTTGAGCGTGACAAAAGCTCGGGAAATACTGAAAAGGTTGGAGAAGAACCTCCCCTTGCCCGAATTTGGCGGGAAGAATTTCTCTCCTTTCGAGAGACTAATAGCGACGATCCTATCCCAGAACACGACCGATAAAAATGCCATTAGGGCTTTCGAAAACCTGAAGCGGAAAATGGTTATTAAGCCCGAAATTCTGGCGAAGGCAAGCGAGAAAGAAATAGCCAGTTTAATCAGGATAGCGGGTCTCCATAAGCAAAAAGCTAGGACGATAAAAAGCGTCTCTAAGAGGATATTAGAAGAATTTGACGGCGATCTTACGCCCATTTTGTCCATGGAGAAAGAAAAAGCACGGGAAGTACTCATCTCTCTGCCGGGAATTGGAAGGAAGACGGCCGATGTCTTGCTGGCGTTTCACGGGAAGCACCCGACATTCCCCATCGACACCCACGTTAGAAGGGTATCGTTGCGCTTGGGGCTCGCCAAATCGAGGGACTACGAGAAAATGAGGAAGGAACTCGAATCCCAGTTCGACGAGAAGGATTTCCTGAAGGCGCACATGCTCCTCATAGCCCTAGGGAGGACGTACTGTAAGGCGAGGAAGCCCCTCTGCGAGGAGTGTTTCCTCAACGACTTATGTCCCTACGGCAGGAAAGCCAAATGAAGCGGTACATGGAGTTTTTCCCTTACGAAACTGTCCGCCGCTACCAAGATAGGCTTATGGACCTCGTTTTCGAAGCAGCTTCGAGGGGAGAAACGGCGGTCATCGAGGGGGCTAACGGGCTTGGGAAAACGGTGGCGGTTCTTTCGGCGCTCCTACCCATCGCGAAGGAGGAAGGGCTCACGATCCTCTACCTAAGCAGGACGCACAAGCAGATGGACCGAGTGATCGAAGAGCTGAAGGAAATAAGGAAGAGGCATCGGGTGACGGGAGTTTCCATTAGGGGGAGAAGGGAGGTTTGCCTGCACCCCCTCATCCTCAAGCACGGAGGGGATGCCAAGTCGGTTATGGACGCCTGCAAGAACTTGAGGGCGGAGGGAAAGTGCAAGTACTACGAGAACCTGACGAGGGGAGGGGAAAGAATCGAAAGCGTGTTGCGGCTAATTGAGGATAGACCTCTTATGGCTTCGGAAATCGTGCAAGTGTGCTCAGACCTCGAAATTTGCCCCTACGAGGTGTTGAAGGCGGCTCTGGGGAGCGTTGATGTCGTTTCGATGAGCTACCTCTACATGCTCGACCCCATCATAAGGTCGAGCTTCCTACGGTACTTCGACAAGCCGAAGAGCGATTTCATCGTCGTCTTAGACGAAGCGCACAATTTGCCCGATGCCGCCCTCGAAGTAGGGAGCGATTCGTTATCCTTATTAAGCGTTGAGAAGGCGAGGAAGGAAGCGAAGGACAGGCCCCTATTGAAGCGACTGTGCGACTCCATCGAGGAATTCATGTTGAACGTTGCGAGGCGATTGGAAGGCGAGGACATCGAAGTGGATCCGTTAGGCTTCGTCGACTACGTCGAAAGGAAGTGCAGGATAGATGCCTATTCGCTCGCGGATGAAGCGCTCTCGGCGGGGAAGGAGATCAAAAGGGAACTCATTCGAGGGGGGAAGTTTCCGCGATCCTTCCTCTACAAATTGGGGAAGTTCATGTTCCTATGGTTGGAAACGGCGAACAGCGATGCGTACATTCACCTGCTTTCGGCTTACGAGCGGAGAGATGGTAGCGTATCCTACAAGCTGGAAGTCGTCGCCATGGATCCGCGGGGAATGATCGCGGACGCTTTCGAGGACGTGAGGAGCCTGATCTGCATTTCGGGGACCCTCCAGCCCATCGATGCTTATTGCGAGATATGCGGCATAAAGAAGAGCAAGTACTCGGAAGCTTTGCCATCGCCTTTCGCGAGGGATCAGATCGTTTGCTTAGTGTGTAAGGGCGTGTCAACAAGCTTAGAACGGAGGGAACCTGAGATGTACAAGAAGATGGTGGCGAGGATCGCGGAAGCAGTCGAGTACTCGCCTTGGAACGTCGGGATTTTCACGGCTTCCTACGAAGTGTTGGAGGGATTGCTGGAGGCGGGAATCGAGGACGTTATCGATGTCCCCCTGCTCGTGGAGCGGAAGCACATGACGTCGAGGGAAAACGACAAGCTCATTCAAGAGTTCAAGAAGCACGCCGACGAAGGTAGGAAGGCGGTTTTGTTGGGGGTTCAGGGAGGGAGGAACAGCGAGGGGGAGGATTACCCGGGCAAGTACATGTGCACCAGTATCGTGGTCGGCGTCCCGTACGCGAAGCCGACGGTACGCGTCAAGGCCCAGATCCGGTACTACGAGAAGCAATTCCCGGGGAGGGGGAAGGAGTACGGGTACATCATGCCAGCCCTTAGAAAAGCGTCGCAAGCAGCTGGAAGGCCTGTCAGGAAGTTAGACGACCGCGGAGCGGTCATTTTATTGGACTCGAGGTTCGCAACAGCCTATTGCAGGAGGTACTTGCCGAAGTGGTTGAGGAGGAACTTCCGCGTCTTGCCCGATAGGGAAGGTGAAATAGCGAAGCAACTGGTCTTGTTCTTCGGTTTTAAAACGGACTGAGAACCAACTTTTCTTCTTGCGTGAAAGAAGCCGAAAGACGCGTCCTCCCTATCACCACAGCCTTGGGCTTCCTCCTGACGGGCGTCATCACTCGGATCTTCCGTTTCTCCGAGTCGATCGCCGATATTATGCCTAACCCCTCCATCCCACCTTTCTTGGTGAACAGGCCCACGAGAACTCTTTCTAGCACGTCAATGGAGTGGGCGGCTATCCCCAGCTCCCTCAGCATCTTAAGCAAATCGGGATCGGGCTTCCTGTTGAGGAAGAGGACGGGCCTCCCCCTATCGCGATCCGATGCGAGGACTTCGTAGCCGTGTTTCTCGACCAAAGACGATATTTCCCTCGGGACGCGCGTCTCCCTCAGCCCCTTTACCTTCACTTCCTCCATGGAAACCTCCATTTCCAGCGCTTGCCTGAAGTACCTCAAGTAGAGGTTGCGTCTTATCTCGCGCCGCACCGAAAGGCTCCTCGCCTTCACGTAAGGGGATGGGGGAAGCTTTTGCACGTAGAACTCCTTGGAAAGGGATTCTTCCATCTCGGGCAAATCGCCTAGGATCACCACCCTATCGGGGGATAGCTTCTCCGCGAGGGACAGCTTGTACCGCACGGCTTGCTCTTTCTGAACCCAGCCATCCGTGTTGACAATAGTATATTCCTCCTGGGCGAAGGCGAGCAACTGGTCGAGCTTGCGTAAGATGACGTCCTCCACGCCGGAGGGGCTTATCCAACCCGCCATTTGGAGGATCGAGGGCTTGCTATCCTGCAAGCTGAAGAGGGGAGAATCTATGCGGCTAACGCCAATGGTCGTGGGGGGACCCAAATCCGATTGTCCGACATCTAAATCCACGAAGGAAACGCTTTCCCCTTCCCTCACGAGGGCGTTCGACAGGAAGAGGCATAAGCTCGATTTGCCCGAATCCGTAGCTCCAACGACCATCAATCTCTTGGCTTCTCCTTCTAGCAATTCCTTGGAAAGATCCCTCCACTCTTGCGGGATGGGAGAGCCCACAAATTTCTTGAAGGAAGCCCCTCCTTCGAACTCGAGATCCACTTTACACCTACCAGAAGCTTCGACGGGCACGGATCTGTAGGAGGGCACGGAAAGGGATTCGCCGGGTCCCAGCGGAGCTCCGAACACGGAAGCCTCTCCGCTCACCACTCGCACTCGGGCGGGACCTTGGACGACGAGGGATTCTTCTTGTGTAAGTTCCACTATCATCTTGAACATAACGAGTAAAACCAAAGAATGCTAACGACGTCTTGCGGGGGCTTAGATCGGATCCTAGGGGGAGGACTAGAAGATGGGAAAGTTTACTTGTTGTACGGGAAAGCGGGAACGGGGAAGACGATCCTCTCGTTGAAAATCGCCTGTAATGCGTCTAAGCTCGGAAACGTCGTTTATCTCGACCCGGGAAGGAACGTGCACCCCGGCGCGTTGTGGGAGGCTTTCGCGTTAGGCGGAGGGAATGCCGAGCACATCCAAATAGTAGTCCCCGAAACCTTCGAAGATCAAACGAGGTTTCTTGAAAAGACCGTAGGAGCGAGGTTGGCCGCCCTCGTAGTCGACGACATATGCGCTTTGTATTCCCAGAAGTTGATCGAGAGGGGGCCGTTTGACCTGAGCAAGGAACTCAACAGGCAGATGGCTCTGATCAAGGAAATATCGAAGAAAGCGCCTTGTCCGGCTTTCGTCACCAGCCACGTACACACGACCCTTCAAGGAGTTGTGGAACCTCCCTCTTACCGCATTTTAAGGCACTGGTCGGATTTCGTCCTCAAAATCGAGAAGTTACGTAGGGTCATCGAGATAAGCGTCGAGAAGCCGTACAAGACCTTCGTACGGCTGAGTCTGGAAGAACTAACGTGGGAAGCGTGATTGACTTCCTCATCGCCCTAGGCTGGGCGATTTGGTACGTCCTTCCCGCCTACATAGCGAACGCCATGCCTACTATCCTCGGAGGTGGCGTTCCTATTGATGGAGGGAAGAAAATGGGCGATGGTCGACCAGTTTTCGGTTCCCACAAGACGGTGAGGGGCTTCGGTGTGGGCGTACTCTTCGGGAGCCTTGTCGGTTTCGTTCAAGCCGCGACTTTAGGCCCCATTTTGAGAATCTGCTCAGGAATTCTGCAGGGCTTGGGGGCCATGTTAGGGGACCTCGCTGGATCCTTCATCAAAAGGAGGAAGGGTATTAAGCCGGGAGACCCGCTCCCCCTTTTAGACCAGCTCGATTTCGTCCTCGGAGCCGTCGCTCTTTCCTACTTGGTGGAACCCTTCAGTCTTATCACGTTTCTCTTGATCCTGTCCATAACACCCCCACTTCACGTGCTAACCAACGTAATCGCCTACTTGCTCAAGATAAAAGAAAAGCCTTGGTAATTAGCCCAAGAGTTCCTTCAGCAATTCCGCGTACTGCTGGGGAGTTAGAAGCTTGCCCTTTTCCTCCTCCAGATTCGAGGGCCTGATGACGCAGATCCAGCCCTCGCCATAGGGGTCTTGGTTTACGAGTTCCGGAGCGTCTTCCAGTTTCTTGTTCACCTCCACGACTTCCCCCGAAACTGGGGCGTAAACGTCGCTGGCCACCTTCACGCTCTCGACTGTCCCGAGGGGCTTCATGTGCTCCGCCTTAGCGCCCACTTCCGGGAGGCTTACGTAGACTATCTCGTGCAACATCTTCTGGGCGTAGTCGGTTATGCCGATCCTAACGAGGCCGTTGGGTTCTATTTTCGCCCACTCGTGCTCCCTCGTGTAAAGGAGGTCTTCCCTCACCTCGTAACCATCCACCTTCATGCTGAGAATTTACGCTCCGAATTTATTCGGTTGTCCTCTTCCAGCCGTATCTCGACTCGTCGTAGAAGGGCCATCGGACGACTTTGGCTTTCGCCTTCCGGTTTTTCATCGCAACGTAGACATCCTGCCCTTCCTTTGCGTATTCTATCGAAACGTAGCCCATCCCAATCCCCTTTCGGAGTATGGGGGAATATGTTCCACTCGTGACGAAGCCGATTTCTTCCCCGTCCGACCATATGGCTTGTCCGTGGCGGGGTATGCCCTTGTCCACCATCTCGATGCCTACTCTCTTCCGCTTGATGCCCTCCTCGAGAACCTTCAGTATGGCGTCCCTCCCGATGAAGTCGCCCTTCTTCAGCTTCACGACGAACTTCAGGTCGGCCTCGATGGGATTGGTTTCCTCCGTGATGTCGTTGCCGTAAAGGCACATGCCCGCTTCTAGGCGCAGGGAGTCCCTCGCTCCCAATCCGCAGGGCTTTATCCCAAATTCTTTCCCAGCTTCCAGCATGGAATTCCACAATTGGAGGACGGGATCGGGCTCCTCGAGCGGAACGTCGAAGAGTATCAACTCGAAGCCGTCCTCCCCCGTGTAGCCAGTCCGCGTAACGAGAACTTCGCGTCCCTCGTGCTTGAAGAGAAGGCCTCTAAAGCGTCTGACAGTTGCTAGGTCTTTTTTCAGGGCTTTCTCCAAAACCTTGACGGCGTAGGGCCCTTGAACCGCGATCATGGGGGCCTCGTCGGAAATGTCCCTTAGCTGAACGTCGAACGAGCGCGAGTTCTCCCGCAACCAGTTGAAGTCTTTTTCGCGGTTGGAAGCGTTGTACACGAGGAGGAACTTCTCCTCTGAAAGGCGACATATGGTCAGGTCGTCCTTGATCCCCCCAGAGGGGTTGCAGAAGAGCGTATATTGAACTTGGAAGTCCTTGAGGCGACGCACGTTGTTCGTCGTCACGTAGTTGAGGAAAGGTAGGGCGTCCTTACCCTCGACTAGGCACCTCCCCATGTGGGTTACGTCGAAAACTCCCACAGCGTTCCGTACGGCTAGGTGCTCGGGGATTATTCCTTCGTACCAAAGGGGCATCGAGAAACCCGCGAACTCCCCCATACGGGCTCTTTCCACGTGCCATTCGTAGAGGTGGGTCTTCTTCGCCACTCCTTAAAAAGAAGGAGCGTTTATCACATGTCCCATGAAGGAGGTGCGTTTGTTCCCCATAAAAACGCGGCTTCTCCGCGAGGGAGATGATTTGCTGAGCGTTATTAAGGAAAGCATGGCGAAAATGGGCCTCGAGTTCGAGGACGGGGATATCCTCGTCGTATCGAGCAAGGCCGTTTCAACGGTCCAAGGGAGGGTGGTGTCCCTGTCGGACATCAGGCCATCCGATAGGGCCAAGGAAGTCGCGCGCAGATATTTCCTAGATCCGAGAGTAGCCCAGCTCATCGTCGAGGAGGTCGACGTGGTTCTCGGAGGCGTTCCACGCGTCCTTTTAGCTTGCAAAGAGGGGGATTGTCTGCCCAACGGCGGGATAGATCGCTCCAATGTCCCCGAGGGGCACGTCGCCTTGTATCCGAAAGACCCCATGTCGTACGCCGAGTGGTTGAGGAGGAGGATCCTCTACGAGTGCGGGGCGAAGGTCGGGGTCGTAATCGCCGATAGCCGCGTTCAGCCATCGAGGGTGGGAACCGTGGGCATCGCCATAGGAGTCGCCGGAATGGAGCCCGTCGAGGATTTAAGGGGGGAGAAGGACCTCTTCGGGAAGGTCCTCTGCGTAACGAGGAGAGCGATAGCGGACCAAATAGCGTCGGCGGCGGAGCTTCTCATGGGGGAAAGCGATGAGAGGATACCTGCCGTGCTCGTAAGAGGGCTAAGCGTTCAGCTCACGGACAGAAAAATAAGAAAAGAGGAGTTCGTCATCGAGTTCGACGAGTGCCTCTTCTTGAGGCAGATCTCACCTCTATTTTGAGGGATTTGAGTTGTATGCTCAATTTGGCCTTGCATTTCGGACAACGCCTATCGTACTTCTTCGCAATATCGCGGGGGGACTTTAACTCCGTTCCCTTGTACAGCACGTAGCCGCAGTTCGAGCACTTGATGATGAGCAAGCTATAATGGAATACCGGTCAAATAAAAGAATGGCTAGAAGGCTGAGGAGGATTCGATCCCGTTTCAAGAGACTATTTAGGTTGAGGCCTGGGTGGAAGGAGAGGTTGAGGCCTTACCTCATCATTGCTTTCGTTTGCCTCTTCTTGTTCATAGCGGGAGGGGGACTGTACGATATAACCGAGAGGCCGGGGGCCTTAGTGGGCTACCGCGGAGGCGGGTTGCCTTCCTTCGTTGCCCTTTATTCGCTGGGCGATCAAACGCTAACGGAAAGCATATTCAGCATGGTCCTCCTCGGCATAGGCGTTTTAGGTTGTTGGATAGCCTACGAGGGAACTAGGTACGTCTACGACGTGCGGAAGGGGACTATGTACATCATCATAGGCGTAGTTCTCATCGTCGTAGCAGTCGTTACGCTGATGTACATCCTGCGCATCAAGCTGTACGGTCCTTATGCGTAGTTCTCTCCGCCTAGAAAAAGCTATCAAAAACTGCCGAGCGTGCTCCTTCGTCGACAAGCCCTTCGTCACGTACGGCGCTTACAGGAAGTGGCTACCAGAAAAGGTCAGGGTGCTCGCAGTAGGCGAATCCCCTCCTCCCGGCAGGAAGCGCTCCTTCTTCTACAACCTCGCCCAGTTTGATAGACTGAGGCTATCCATGAGGCTCATAACGGGGAAGCGAGAGGAAGAGCTCTTGCGGTGGCTCAAGAGAAGGGGGATTTTCATAACGGCGGCGGTGAAGTGCAGGCCTCCGAAGCCTTCCGACATAACCTCCATGCGTAAGAAGTGCGAGCGATGGCTCCGCATGGAAATCGAGTTGCTGAGGCCGGAGAGGATCGTAGCCATGGGGAGGACGGCTGTTCGCTCTTTGTGCACTGTACTAGGCTTAAGAGAGCCGGATAGCGTTAGGGATTTGGTGGAAGTCGAAAAAAGAGGTTATAGAATTGCCTTTGGACCTCACCCCAATTACGTCTTCAGGTTCAGACGGGATATCTCGAAGGATTACCTTAGGATTCTAATCTTCGAATAGGGACGACGATTTCCTCCTTGTAGCCGCTTATCACACGCATATACTTGGGGAATTGGGCGTCCAGATCGGGATCTCCCGTGTCCACCCTCAAGAAAGGAGTGTTGGCAATTTTGTAGGGGGTAGCCACGACGGTTACGTTCTCGATGCCTACCTGTTTCAGGACTTCGGCGCTTATTTGCTGATTCCCTCTCCCAAAGATGAAACCTTGTCTTCCTATGGGCGTGACTATGATGCGAGCTTTGGAATGCTTCCTCAGCAAGGAAAGTATTTGCTTCTCGTTTACGTCCCTCGCGACCAGTTTCCCGTTTAAATATACGTCAACCCCTAGCAAGGTTTTCGGTTGGTTCAGGGCGTCAGCGATGGCCTTCGTCGTCGTCCCCGGCCCTATGATGTACAGCACATCCTTCTCCATCCTCTCGACGACCTCTTTCGCGATCCCCCTCTTCGCTTCCCTTTCGTCGGGCGTGAAGGGACTCGCCATCTTCGTGCCTTGGATGAGTTGCGGCTCGTAAGGAGTTTTTACGTAGCCGTAGAGCTTGGCGGAAAGCCTCCCTTCCCTGAAGGCCTCCTCGTCCACGTCCATGACTTCCGCGTACTCGACCGAGAGCTCGCCATCGAAGAATCGCCTCACTATGGTAGCGGCCGCTTCGGGACTTTCGGCGAAAACGGAACTATGCATTTTTACTCCCGTCGGTATGCCCAAGACCGGGACGTCTTCCCCCACGGCGTCCAAAATGTCCCTAGCGGTTCCGTCTCCTCCCGCGAATACGATCAAGTCCACCTTCTCTTTCATGGCCCGGGCGGCTTCCTTCGTGTCCTCGGCGGTCGTCTTCTCCTTCGGTTCCCCTATGATCTGAGCTTCAATTCCACAAGAGAAGCACTCTTCCTCCCCCATGGGGCGGGCCGCGGTGGTGACGGAAATGTCGTCCATCCCCAGCTTCTTGAGGGCCTTCAGAAAGCGGATGGTCCTAGCGGGAGAAACGGGCTTTGCTCCCAGCTCGATGGCTTTTCTGAGGATTTCCTCCCCATCCGTTCCCTTAAGGCCTACCGATCCTCCCATTCCCGCTATGGGGTTTACGATGAGGCCTAATCGGCCCAATTCATCCCTATGAGGACTTCCTTTTCGCCTATGCGCCACTTCTTCTCGAAGCGACTCGGCGGGGTTTCCTCGCCCGCGAGCAATAGGGAAATTTCCTTCGCCCGCGTCTCAGTCTTGACGTACTCCAGATTCGCGCGCAACCAAGAGCGTTCTTTCTCGGAAGGGAGGACGATCCATAAGTCTACGTAAGCCTCCACGGGAAGGTCGGCTCTCTTCCTCATTTCTTGAATTCTGCGCACGACATCTTTGACGAAGCCTTCGGCGAGCAAGTCCTCGGTGAGTTGCACGTCTAAGCAAACGACGCAGAAAGGTAATTCCTTGATGGCGTATCCCTCCCCCGGCAAGGACTTAGCCTCCTCGGGCGGGCAGGTTCGCACGTTCTTCACGTTGCAAGCGCTTAAGAGGATGGACGAGAAAAGCTCCACCACGTCTCCGACATCCCCCGCGAGGACTATTTCGCGGAGGGGTTGGCGTGCCTTAATCCCGTGCTCCTTTCTCAATGAGAGGACGGCGCTCACTACTGCTTTGGTCTTCTCCATGGCGGAGAGGATTTTTTCGTCCACCAAAGATGGGTCTGCTTCGGGCCAAGAGAGCATCCCCACGGAATCGGGACCTCCTTCAGTAGGCCTCACGAAGCGCTGATAGAGCTCCTCAGCTATGAACGGGACAAAGGGCGAAAGCATGATCAGCAACTCCTTCAACACCTTGTACAGGACCACGTAGCAGGCGATCTTGTGGGGGACGTGCCGCTCCTCCCAAACCCTGCGTCTTATGAGGCGGACGTACCACCTGCTCAATTCCTCGACGAAGAACTCGCGCAAAGTCCTCGCCGCATCGTGGATCCTATATGCGTCCAGTGCTTCCGTTACCTCCCGCTTCAACGATTCGAACCTCGCTAGCAACCAGCGATCCTCGGGAAAGGCGTGCTCGAGGGCGTAATCCATCGAGTAAGAACCGGGATCGAACTTGTCCAGCGACATGTAGAGGCTCGCGAAGTAGCAGGTGTTCCATAGGATTTGGAGGTCCCTCCACGCCCTCTCCACCGCCGTCCAGTCGAAGCTCATGTCGTCCCAAGCCGTGCACTGCAGTTCGTAAAAGCGCAGAGCGTCCCGGCTATACTTCTCGATGACTTCTTCAGGATAGATGACGTTCCCGAGTGATTTGTGCATGGGCATCCCCTTCGGGTCGAGGGCGAATCCGTGCACGAGAACCTTCTTGTAGGCTGGCCTGTCGAAGCCTATGATCCCCGAGAGGAGGAGGGTGTAGAACCAGCCCCTCGTTTGGTCGTGGCCCTCTATGATGAGGTCGGGAGGCCACCACCGCTCAAATTCCTCCCTTTCCTGCGGGAACCTCAAGCAAGCCCAAGAAGCTATTCCGGAATCCATCCAAACGTCCAAGACGTCGGGAACTCTCCTAGCTGTCCCCCCGCACGAGCAAGGGAAAGTTATCTCGTCGACGAAAGGCCTGTGGAGCTCTAGGTCGGAGAGGTCCCTCCCGCAAAGTTCGGAAAGCTCCTTCTTGGAGCCCACCACGTAGATTTTGCCGCACTTCTCGCAGATCCAGACGGGCATGGGAGCCCCCCAAAACCTCTGACGGCTTATGACCCAATCCCTAGCGTTCTCCAGCCAATCCTTGAACCGAGCATCTCCCATCCAGGGCGGGATCCACTCAGTTTCGCGATACTTCTCGAGGAGTTGGCGGGGGTCGACCTTGATGAACCATTGCTGGGTGGCGCGTACGATGAGCCTCGACTTGCACCTCCAGCAGTGGGGATATCGGTGGTAGAGGGAGCCCTCCGTCAGGAGCAAACCTTTCTTCTTCAGGTCTTCTACGATGACGGGGTTTGCCTCGAAAACGTTCATGCCCGCGTATTTGCCCGCTTCCTCGGTAAAACGCCCGTCGGGGCCTACCGGGGACAGGACGGGCAAGCCGTACTTTATCCCGACGAGCCAGTCTTCTTCGCCGTGACCGGGGGCCGTGTGCACGCAGCCCGTCCCTTCCTCCATGGTCACGAACTCCTCGCTGAGCACGACCACGTGGGCGTTCTCGAGTTCTCGATGGACGGGGACTTCTTCCGAAAGCGGATGGCGGTACTTGAGGCCTTCCAGCTCCCTGCCCGCGAACGTTTCGAGGACTTTCCACGCCTTCCCGAGGGGGGCGAGGGTCTCGTAGCACCTCGCGCTCGCGAGTATGTAGACTTCGTCCCCCACTTGGATGCGACAGTATTCCGCGTCCGGGTGGACCATCACGGCGACGTTCGCGGGTATGGTCCAAGGAGTGGTCGTCCAAATGAGGATGTACTCCCGCTCCCTCCCCTCGACGGGGAACTTCACGACGATGGAGGGATCTTCGACTTCGCGGTATTCTTGAGCTACTTCCGCGTGGGAGAGGACGGTTTCGCACCTAGGGCACCACCAAACCGCCTTTTCCATTCGCCGCAAGAGCCCTTTCTCGTGGGCCTTCTTCACGAGCCACCACTCGGACTCGATCCACTCGTCCCTCAGCGTCAAGTAGGGCGAATCCCAGTCCATCCAGACGCCAAGCTCCTTAAACTGATTAGTGAGCAAGGAAAGGTTCTTCTCGACGAGTTTCTTGCACTCCTCGACGAACTTGGCGATCCCTATGCGCTCAATTTCCTTCTTGCTCTTAATCCCCAACGACGACTCAACGGCGACCTCGATGGGGAGGCCGTGCGTGTCGAAGCCCGGCTGGCACCTCACCCGATGCCCGCGGAGCCACTTGTAGCGCAAAACGCAGTCCTTGAGGATCTTGTTCCAAGCGGTTCCCACGTGGATGGGATTCGTCACGTACGGGGGACCGTCGAGGAAGTAGAACTTCTTCCCTTCTCTCTGCATGAGTTTGCGGACAATCTTCTTCTCTTCCCAATAGCGGAGAATGCGTGGTTCGTATTCCTTGGGGTCATATTTCTTCGGGATTAGCGGAACCACCATCGCAAGCTAGAGAGAAGGAAATACCGTAAATAAAGGTCAAGGCTAGCTTATGGGTGAGCGCCCTCAAGAAGGTGTTTAGTAAGAAGAAAATAGCGGCCGCCTTCTCCACCATGCGTAAGAACGTGCCGAAAATGCGTCTTAGGACAGTTTTGGAGGTTTTCGCCGTGACCCTCGCCGCTTTGGTCGCCCTGTTGGTGAGGTTATTGCCCTTAAGGTGGGGCGCGGAACTCTCCGAGTTCGACCCATACTACCACTACTATGTCGCGGAGTTTTTCGCGGAACGTTGGCCGAAGGTGTGGGAGATCACGACGTGGAGGATTTACAACATGTGGTACCCCTACGGGAGGCAGGTGCTTCCCACCACGCCGCCTGGACTTCCTCTCACCGCCGCGGTCATCTACCTGTTCCTGCGATCCCTAGGGGCGAACGTAACCCTTTACGATGTGTGCGTATACTTCCCGCCTTTTATGGCCGCTTTGACGTGCGTTGCCGTATATTTCTTCGCGAGGGATCACTACGGGAAGGCCGTGGGGATATTCTCCTCCCTCTTCCTCGCCGTTAATTCCGGATATATCACGAGGACTTACCTAGGCTTCTTCAAGCACGAGTCGCTGGGCATTCTCCTCATTGTGCTCGTGGCTTTCCTTTTCTTGAGGGCGCTCGACGAGCGAAGGAGTTTCAAGCAAACGATCACATACGCCGTTTTGGCGGGCTTGACGCAAGGATATCTGAGCGTTAGCTGGACAGCCTACTTGTATACCCTCGACCTCATAGCCCTCTTCGTCATGGCGCTTTGCTTGATAGGAAGATACGACAGGAGAATTTTACTCGCCTACGCCTCCTTCGTAGGCGCCGACTACACCATCATGTTGTTCACACCAAGAACTCTCGGGAGGATGAAGGGAATCGAATCCGTCCTCATCATCCTCGCTTTCCTCATCGCTTGCGTATGCGAACTAAGTCGAAGGATCGAGGATCGAAGGACGAAAATAAAAGTAATCGGGGGCATTACGGGCACTTTGGTCGTATTAGTTTTGACTAGCGTGGTGTTTGGGTTCATCTTAATGCCGAAAGGAAAGCTCTTGGGCGCGATAAACCCAGCCATGCGATCCCCCATTGTGAGCTCGGTAGCGGAACACAGACCCATGACGTGGGCATCCCTCTTCTACGATTACGGAATCCTGCTCATCTTAGCGTGTTTCGGTTGCATAATTTTGCTTAGAAGGCTGACCAACGTCGACCTGTTCATGACGCTTTACGGGATCACGGCGTTATATTTCGCGAGCTCCATGGCGAGGCTGACTTTGGTGCTGGCCCCAGCGATTTGCGTGTTGTCTTCGATAGGACTCGTCTACTTGGTGCGCTCTTTCAGGCAAATAGCGAGGAAAGGAAAGCTACCAGCGAGGAAGCTTCTGAAACGGATGCCTTCTGAGTTAGGGTGGCTAGGCATTGTGGCATTATTCGTCCTCCTCCTTCCCACTCTCTGGAGGGGGATCTTGACCGCATATACCCCGGCGACCATCATATGTGCCAGCGTCCCCGTGGGCAGGAATTACCAAGGTGAGTACACCGACTGGCTAGAGGCTGTTGCTTGGATTAGGGAGAACTTGCCCAAGGACGCGGTAGTGGCGTGCTGGTGGGACTACGGATATTGGGTCTCAATACCGGGCAATAGAACTTCCCTCGCCGACAACGCGACAATAAACACAACGCAGATAGCCAACATAGCCCGCATGTTCCTCTCTGAGGAAAGGGTAGCTGTGAAAATACTGCATCGATATGATGCAGACTATGTCCTCGTCTTCACGACATTGGGCAAGAACATGATGTATGGGGATGAAGCGAAGTGGCCGTGGATGGCCCAGATATCGGGCATGACGGGCAGGAACACGACGGTTCTCGTCGACCCCGACCTGCGGAAGCAGAATCTCTACCTGCCGAGGAAGGAGTTCGTTATCACGAAGCTCATTATCTACACGGCGTACTACGACAAGGCGACGGGGAGGTGCTCTAGGTACAAGGACATCTATAAAGAAGATGCCCCCGAGTTCTTCGACCTCGTCTTCGTTTCCTCGAACAACATGGTAGGCATATTCGAGGTGAATTATGAGAAAGCGAGGGCAGAGGGAATAATTAGCTAATATAGCTGGGCATCCGCTCTTTAAACTCCTTGATCCTCTCCCTGAAATCTTCGACGAACTTCTTCCTTGCGATTTCTGCTTTCTTTATGTCATCGTCGAGCTTCGAGTAGTCTATCTTTAGTCCTAAGAGCTTCTCGAGGATTTTGAGAACCGCCTTTGCGGCGCTGAAATCCTCGGCGTATCCCCTCGTTTCCCCCAAGAGGACGAGCCCGTCTATTCCGTAAAACTGAGCCAGAGCCACCAGAATTCCCGCCATCCCGACTATGGGCGTCGCGGAAGCTGGGGTAATGCCCAAGGCCTTCACTTTTTCCTCTCCCCGCCGCCCTATGTACGCAGCGAAGACCCTACGCTCCTTCTCCCTGCAAGGAGCTCTGAAGCCCGCCAACACGATGAGTTCGGAAACCCCCAACTTCTTCGCGAATTTAATGATCTCCTCCGATATGGAGTAATGTCCCTCCAAGCTCTCCGCTTGGCTATCCCCGGTGAGCAAAATGAGGTCTCGGCCCCCTCCTTTCGCGTGGTAGAAGTAGCACTTGAGGAGGTGCACCATTCCTTCTTCGTCGACGAGCACGTAATAGGGGAGGTGATACGAGATGAGCTCGGCGAATTTCTCCGCTTTTAGGGAGCTTATGAGGTATTCGACAGCGAGCTTGCCCACGTACCCCACTCCAGGAAGCCCGCTTATCAAAATCGGGTTTTTGAAGGAGACTTTCTTCAGCTCGTTGATCCACGTCTCCATTCTCTTATCTTCCACATACGCCGATATTTGCCGTATTTATCGTCCATCCTGAACTTCGGGGGATAAGGCGAAATCGTCTTCTCGCCACAGGAAGGGCAGGTATCCTTCAGCGTGTAGCGGCCACACTTGGGACACTTCCTAAGGAGCTTAGGCATGCTTCAATCTCTGGAAAGAAACAGTTCCCTTCCCCTTCATCGCACGTTCGACGGTAGAAACCACTATTTGGAGGGCTTTTTCCGCCCTCTTGTAATCGCTCGCGGTGATCTCCAGCGCGTACTTGGGGGCCCCATCCGCGTAGATTTTGAGCGACACTTCCTTCGGCAACTTCGCCTTGAGAGCTTTCTTGAACGCTTCTTTGATGATATCCACTCCGTTGGGCTCAAAGCTCCTCATGACGAAGTAGCCTTTGATCTTCGCTTCGGGGAGCTTTATGTAGTGGCGGGCGATCGCTCTGAGGCCCTCTACCACTTTAGGATCCAACTTCACTTTCCTAGTGAAGCGGGACGGGTTTCTAAGGAGCACCTCTAGGCCTTGGTAAAGGGAGTTGAAGGCGCTCAATATGGCGTCGGAGAGTTCTTCCTCGTCCACCTTGAGCTTCTCGGCCGCTCTCGCTATGACGGTGATGGCGGTCTTCTCCCTCTTCCAGCTTTGCAACTTTTCCTGTTGCTCCTTCTTGCTCACCCGCTTGAGGGATAAGTCGATGTGCCCCCTCTTCTTGTTGACCCTCAGGACTTTGAGGACGAGACGCTGGCCTTCTTGGACGACATCCTCGACCCTCCTAACCCACGTGGGCGAGAGCTCGGATATGTGCACGAGGCCTTCCTTGTCGTATTCCTCGAGGTACACGTAAGCCCCGTAGTCCTCTATGCGGGTGACCCTAGCGACGACGAGCTCGCCCACTTCGGGCCAAGCTTCCTCTTCCTCCGACATCATCCCAACTCCGCTATTTTCTTACAACCAACGAGCTCGGCCTTCCCTCCAGTCGGGACGGCAAGCACTTCATTACAGCGTAAGCAACGGACGACGGTGGATGCTCTGTCGAATATGATTTGCTCGTTTCCGCACTTGTTGCACTTCACCCGTATGAAGCGCGACCTAGGTTGGGGAATGAGTTTCTCCCACTCGCTCACCTAACCACCTCCGCCCTGCTCAGCCTTATGCCCTTGCGGTGGAGGATATGGCCGCACTCCGAGCACTTAAGCTTCAGCACGACCTTCTTCGTCGTTTTCGCCGTCCTTCTCAGCTTCGGGAACTTCTGGCCGCCGTATCCCTTCTTTTCCATCGCGTGGTGCCTCGCTCCCTTGGCGAGAGCCCTCTCCTTGCCCCTCTTGTATATGCTGACCTTGTGGACCGTGTGCTTCCTACACCGGGGGCAGTAAGTCCGGATGGTTTTCGGGAACTTCAAAGCTCAATTATCCTCGCCTTGCCGCTCCTTATAAGCGAATCGGCATTCCTCACGGGGATCGAAGCTACGTCGCCCTTCTTATAAGGCCCGTAGACCTTCGAGTCGGTCCCCAAGAAGGCGGGGACATCTTCGAGGAAGCGAACAGAGACCTTCCCTTTGCGGATCATCTCCCCGATGTCCCCCGAGAAGCCGTGCAGAATCCTGCTAATGATGGACTCGCTTATGGGCCTAGCGGAAACGAGCAGGTCGTATATGACGAACTCTTCTTCGGTGAGGCAAACCGTGGGTACCGTACCTCCTTCACAAACTTTCTGCAGGATCTTCCTCAGCCTCGTCGATATGAGTTCCCTCGCCATGAAGCGGGCTCTTTTCAGCTCCTCCTCGAGCAAGCGGTATTGGATCGAGCTCCTATCGAGGAGTTTCTTCTTTTCCTGAAGCTCCTTGAAGTACTCCGCTAGCCTCTTGTAAAAATCCCTAGAAAGCGTGATGAGTTCTTTCGAGGCCCTCTCTTGGTCGGTCAGCTTCCTCAGCTCATCGTACAACTTCCGCGACCCCCGAGCATATGAGGAAAACCGCGACATCTTCGGGCAGTTCCACCACTTCGTTTTCGAAGGGGCCGAAGCGCTCATCCCTCAACCTCACTTCCGGGGAGGACGTTACCGAAACGGTCACGGTTTCGGAGTGGGGCAAGACGGGGGACTCCTTGAGCGGGTCGAACGTATCGATGTTTTCGACGGGGCACACCAGCAAACCGGTTCCTCCGTGCAGGGAACCGGGCAACCTTATGAGGCGGGCAGTGTCCGTCGTGACGAGGGTATCTATGTGTATGGATGCCTTCTCTTTCGCCAATTCGAGCAGGTATTTGACGTCCTTCTTCTTGATGGACCTCTTCACGTACACGGATTGGCCAGCGAGTATCCTCTCTATGAGGTCTTCTTGGCGTTTCCTAACTTCTTCCGCGAGGGTTGGGTCGGGGATTTGGGAGGGATCCTCCACGATGGAGAGAAGGGCCTCCACCAACCTCCTGTTCCAACCCCCGTCCTCTAGGCGGGGCCACCTCCGGATTTCGTAGCCAACGCCGGTGAAATAATCGGCGATTTCCGCCCTCGCCCTCCCGTCCAGCTGGAGGACAGCCTTTGAATCTACGTGGATGTGATACCCCCTCCTCCCCGAGAAGTAAACCTTTATTTCCTTCGAGGAGAAGCCGAAATCCCACTCCAGAACTTCTAACAGGCGCGTAGTTTCCTCCTTGGCTGCGGCCAAGCATTCATCGCATATCCACTTCTGCTCCTTCAGCGTCTTAGACCCGCAGGAAGGGCACTCTTTCGGGGCCGCACCCTTCCCGCTCTTCCCGCACGCCAAGCACGTCCACTTGTCGTGGAGCTCCTTGCAGGATGTGGCGATGTGGTCGGCGTCTATGTCGAAGACGAGCTCAGCTCCCCGCCAGCCTTTCTCTTCCATGGGGAGGGTAGGGCGCTCGTAGTAGGCGGAGGAGTAGTACACGTGGGCGGGAACTTCCCTCCTTATGTAGGCCATGAGTTCGTCCAGCGTCGAGAAAGATCGGTGCCGCACCATTCCGCCCGAGAAGGGCATGAAAGCGAACTCTCTGTGGGGGATGTCTTTCGGCGGGATCACGCTGTGCTCGCGGTAATAGCGGGCGAACCTCGAAAAGACGAAGGAGAGGCTCCTCTCGTTCATTTCAGCATGGATAGCTTCTTACGGTAGTACTGGAGGGGATTCTTCACGACTCGGCAGAGGTCGTCAGGGTTCACGCACAAACCGTTGGTCCTCATCTTGTCGCAAGAAGGACACATGTACTTCGTCCCGGACCCCCTCATCCCCGCGATGTGCTCCACCTGATACCTACAGAGCCTTTCGTTGAAATCGGGCAATTTGGAGAAAAACGAAACCACCTCGTCAATGGACGTGCCCACTTTCAACAGGAAGGCGGTGAAGGAAAACCTGCCGAAGTGGGGGACGTGCTTGCCGTCCTTCAGCTTCTCCCATATGTCTTTCATGCAGGGAGGGAACGCTTCCTCCCTGATTTCCCCTATTGGGGAAAATTCGGGCCGCTTCGCTTCCTTCGCGAGGACTTCCTTAATTTCCTCGACGAGTTGGGAGAGCTCCGGGGGAGGGGTTTCCTTCCCTTTAACTTGGGAGAGGACGATATCGTACGAGGGTTCCTGGAGGAATCTCGCTATCTCCTTGCGGCTCAGGCTTACCTTACCGCGGAACAGTTGCCTGTTGACGAGCTTCCAACGCCCGCTACCGATTCGGGGAGCGTAGCTGAGGTATTGGTGGAAGGGCACGAAAACCTCCTCTTTTTCTCCCACGGATATGTCCACCCCAACCGCCTTCGAGAACCAAATGAGGGTGCTCACGTCCTCCCCTTCGAGCAAATTCGAGACTTTCTTCGCTTCCGCTAGGGCAAATCTGCGCCTAAGGAACTCGTCGTCGACGCACCTCACGAGGAAGACCGATAGCACGTAGGAGAGGAACACTTCCCTAGGATCCTCGAGCTCGTCCCAGCCTACCCTGCCGTACTTAATGGCGGAGAGAAGTCGTTCCCTCGCTTTCTCGACGACGATGGAGGAGAGTATGTCCGCTTCGCCTATGCCTTCCCGCTTAAGGCGTTCCTTCGAGAAGAAGAGAAAGGGGTACTTCGACCAACGCAGGTCTATCATTCAGTGGCTCTCGGCGCAAGGTAGTACGTGAGGGTGCCCGGCTGGGGGAGGACGAAGTCGAGCTTGATGGGCATGTTGGTGGAGAAGTGAAGGGTGACTTCGTCGGAAACGGCGGAAGCCGCCTTTACCATGTCGAGGAGGTACTTGACGTTATAGGAAGCCTTGCACGTTTCTTTCGCTTCTAGGCTCAACAGAGCTTCGTCTCCTGGCTTGAAACTTATCTCCACGTTGGCAAGCTTGCTCTCGGATGATATCTTGAACTCGTTCGGGGAAGCGTATAAGGTGGCCGCGTCCCCGACAGCGGACACGCTCGCCAGAGCGTCCTTGAGGCTACTTACTTGGAGCGTTGCCTTCGCGTTGAACTCGACCTTCGGGCGGCGGAGCTCTTCTTCGACGGAGGGCTCTAGCGGGCGCAAGCGGTACGTGACTCGGTACCTCCCCATGAGCTTCAGCGCAACGTAATCCTTTTCGAGGGCGAACGAGAGGGAGTCCGACGTTTTTGCCTTCTTCAGGAGGCTGAGCACGTCGTCCAACGAGACGGTGAGCTTCACTTCTTGGGGGCAGTTCAGCTCGGTGAAGGCCTCCTTCTCGAGCTTGAAGTCGACCATCGCGACCCTCGACTGGTCGAGCATCCTCAATTCGAGGCCATCAGGCGACAGCTTGAACGTCGCTTCGTCCGTGATAACCCTAATGGTTTGGAGGAGATTTCTGAAGAACCGAGCGTTCGATATTACGAAGCTAGGGGGGACTTCTTCGGACATCTCTCATTTACTTCTCAACTATTTTTCAACCTTAGCTGTATTCCCTCCACGTGTACCCGCACTTAGTACACCTGAAGAACTGAGTCGTGGATTCGTCTATGCTCCTCGTCTGGGCGAACCACCAATAGGCTTCGTCGTTGCCACACCTAGGGCACACGACTTTGATGGTGGGCATGGTCTTGATCTGGCTCTCCTTCTCGCCCACCACGATGGTCGTTTCCTTGGGGCTGTGGTGCATGGTTATCGAAATCCTCTTCTTCGCTCTCTTCAGCTCGGTTTTGCAGTTGGGACAGTAGAGTTTTCCTTCTTTGTTGGTGAGGAGGACTGACCCGCACTTCGGGCAGAATTTCATACGGTATGAAAAGCAAGGTTTAGGTATTTAAGTCCTCCGCTTCCTTTTCTTGGCTTTATAAGATTTCACGGCTTCCTCGAAGGCCTTCTTGAACGCCGAAAGATCCGTTTCTATCTGCGATAGGGCCTCCGATAGGGCTTTCTGCGGATCTTTGGATCTGACGAAAATGGTGGGGACGGGCGTGAGGGGGTGCCGTATGCGGTAGCCAGCGAACTCTACCTCCGGATTCCTCAGCAAATAGTCCTGTAGGAGTTCGGGGATCGTGTATCCCTGTTCTTCGTCCAAAGGGAGTCGTAAGCGCATAATTTTCTCCTTCTTCTTGGACTTCTTAGATTTCCCCGACAGGGATCTCACCGTAGTTGGGTGAGATGGGTTTCTTAAATTCCTTACCACACCTCGGGCACCGAAGCTTCTTCCCCAGCGCTTCCAGTATTTCACCGCACTCGTTGCAGTAGGAAAGCAGAACCCCGCATTCCGAGCAGTTCTTCCAAGAAAGCTGTACGGGTATTTTGCTCGATTTCACCACCGCCTTGATGATCTCGCCAGGCTTCAGCACATCGTACATGTTCCTCGTCGGGACTTCCGACGCTCTCAGAAAAGCCGTGAAGGTAGAGCGGGGCACCTGCTCGTTGAGGAAGAGAATTTTCGTCTCAGCCATGCTCGTGCTCACGGACAGGACGAGGGCTACGGCCCTGTCCCCCTTCCTCGGCAGGACGATGGCCTTGGTGGGCTGGACGATCACCCTCCTCTGCTCGAGGTCGACGAGGGTCCGCCCCCAGAAGGAGGAGTATATCGATCCCCCATCGACGAAGGCCCCGGGACCTACCTCGTACTCCTCCACAACGCCTATCTTCTCGCCCGGAGTCACGCATTTCTTCACTGAGGGTAGAGGGACTCCCATTCGAGCTCACCTAGGACAACTAAGAATTCCTCGGGCGTCAATATGGGCTTATTGATGGGAAGCCCATCTATCGCGAGGCGCGGGCACGCCACGCTCACGTACGCGTCGCACCCGAAATCGAGGAGGGGTTCGCTGAGGACTATGTCGGCCGATAGAAGGATGGAATTCACGCCGGCTTCCTTCGCCTTCGAGTACAAGCTCTCGGCGAGGGGGAGGTTCTTCTGGCCGGGCTTAATGCCCGCTATGATGCCCACGCAAGACGCTTCCGATGCCTTCGCGATCTTCGCGTAACGCTCCATGAGCAGGCGCTTCCGAGCGTTGGGCCCGTATTCCTTGAGCCTCCCCTCGAAAAAGTCCAGCTGGAAGATGGGCTTCGTTACGTGCAATAAGAGGCCCCTCGCATGAAACTCCCCCGATGAGAGGAGGAGGAAGGCCTCCACTCCATCCTGCACCGAAAGGGCGGATCCGTAATCGCACCCGAGCACTTGCCCATCCTTCAAGAGCTTGTGGAAAGGTTTCCCCACGAGGGTTTCTTTGCCCAATTCCCTCAGGAGTTGGGCGGTTTTGGGCAGTAAGTCGAGGAAGTAGTCGATGGACAAGAGGCCTATCCTTGAGTGGGGCAATTTCGCCAATTCGTCGGCGACGGAAAAGTCCGTTTCGATTTTGAGGGGGACGTACACGACGGGCAAGGGACTTTTCTCAACGAGGGGACCGTGCCCCACGTGGACGATGAGGTCGGCGCCTATCGAGGTCGCTTCCCAGAAGCCCACGTCGCAACCTCCGTAGCAAGGGCTCGCCGAGAAGAACGGGAGGATCCCCAAGGATTCCAGGAATTCCTTAAGTTGCTTGGCCTTCGGTTTTAGTCCTTCTGGAAGTTGGACGAGGACTTTCTTCGGTTTCCTTCGCTCGATTTCGCGTTTTAGAAATGAGAGATCTATGGAAAGGTTAGTCCTCAACTATTTTCTTCACTTCGATCCGGCACTTGACGGGGTACTTGTGCTTGGCACGCCTGAGGGCTTCTATGGCGACTTCTAGGCCGCGCTTGTTGACGTAAACCACCGAAATGGTCTGATCCCTCCTCACCCTAGCGGCTCTCGCGAAGGGCTTCCCGAAGGCGAGCTTCATCCCCTTTTGGAGCCGGTCAGCTCCGGCCCCGTAGAGCATCCGGTGCTCGCGGAGGAGGTGGTGGGGGTAGACGAGTATCCTGAACAGGTAGTCCTTGCCCAACTTCTTCTCCAGATAGCGGTTTGCCGCAATTCTGGAGGCCTCGAGGGCGTGGTCGCTTATCTGGCAATCTTCTTGGGCGATGAGGCGGACTTCGTACTCGTACTTCTGGTCGGGGTTCCCCATGGTGAACTTCGTGATCTTGCTCTGGGGCTTGCTGTGAATATACTCGAGTCTAGTATAGGGGCGATCCTTCAGTAGCGAGTAGTGTCTCGATCGCATGGCCCGACACTATACTGAGAGCCTCTCCCAAATAAGGTTAGATGCTTCGATGAGTTCCTCGGGGCTCAGCCTGAAGGGACGTTCTTGGAAGAGGGAATTGGAGAGTAGCTTGCTCGCCTCCTCCTTGCTGAGTCCCTTTTCCCTCACGAGGGCTTTGAGGAGGGAGTTCCGCATCTTCTTGTTTCTTTGAGAAAACACTTGCCTCAAGAACCACTGGAAGAACTCCTCGTTCAGCGGGGAGGGCTTGTCCTTTAAGGGGGTCATGCGGACGATGACGGAAGTCACCTCGGGCTCGGGATAGAAAGCAGAGGGAGGGACTTCGTCAAACAACTCGATGTCGAAGTTCAGGTAGCAGAGGACGGTGAAGCGCCCGTATTCTTTGGTGCCAGGCTCCGCTACCATCCTCGAGGCGAGTTCCTTTTGGACCGTCATGACGGAAACCTCGAAGTCGAGCTGGGAGAGTCTCTCGATAATCTTGGAAATTATGCAGTAGGGCGGGTTGCAAACCACCTTGTCGAAGGGGGGCAGGTCGATCTTGAGGAAATCTCCCCTTATGAAGCGGACGTTCCGCTTCTGTAGCCTCCTAGAGGCTATGTGGACGAGGAGGGGGTCTATTTCGATCGCGTAAACGAGCTTCGCTCTTTCCGACAATATCTCGGTGAGGTTTCCAATTCCCGACCCTATTTCGAGAACCGTATCGGAAGGGCTCAGGCGGGCGAGTTCTGCCATGCGTATGGCAAAACCGTAATCGACCATGAAGTGCTGGCCTATAGCTTTCCTGAGGCGTACGCGATATTTCTTCAGGAGGTGACGGATTTCTCGACGGGTCAGCACGGCACGAAAAGGCGGTAGTTGTCCGAGGGACCCATGATCTCTTCCAAGATTCGCTTGGCGATTATCTTCGCGGGATTCGGCAATCCCGTCCTGTTCTTTATGTCCTCAAAGCTCTCGAAGGGCTTCTTCGAACGCTCGCTCAGTATTTTGCGCACGTATTTCTTGCCGACTCCCGGAAGAAGCTGCAAAGCGTGAAGTCTCGGCGTGACTGCCGTGGCTCGGTTGAAGAAGTCGACGAACTCCGCCTCCCTCTTCTTCACGAGCTCCTCCACTATCCGCTCGAGTTCCCTCTTCGCGACGCCGCTGAGGTCCTCGTAGCGTATCTTCCCCACGACGAAGTTCACCTTGTCCCTCCCCGTCTTCCCCACGTAGAGGCGCTCGCCTATGTTGACGGAAACATCCCTACGCAAGCAGACCTCGAGCAGGACGAAGTACGTTTCCCCGACCACTTGGGCTATGGGGCCCTTGAAAGGTTTGCCTGGCTTCCCGTAGGGGAACACGTCGAGCACGTAAACGTATTCCTCGAACCGCCTAGGCCTCATGTCCTTCCCTCAGGATTTCGAGTATCTTCTTAATGCGCTCCTCCCTATCCGGAGCGAACAAAAGTTCTTCCCTCGAAAGGAAGGGCTTCAGTTCCTCCTCGTGCTCGGGCAAACAATTGACCAATTGAACGGCAACTTCCCTCTTGAGCTTCGCTTCCTTCACCAATCGCTCCACCATCTCTTCCGCTTTTTTCGAATCCTTCACTTTCGCGAATTCCTCCGCGTATTCGAGCGCTCTCAGCTGATAGGGCTCGAGGGTTTCCCCAACTTCTTCCGCTTCCTTCTTACGCTTCCTGAGGAGATCTCTCACGGTTGAAAGGGTAACGGGTTTTTCCTCGATAACCCTCATGCTTTCACTTCAAGGGCTTCAGGTGTTCGGGGCGTACGGTGAGGAACTTCTCCTTGCCTCCGTCTCTCACTTTCACGACGTAAGCCCTCCCTCGCTTTTCCACCACTTCCCCTACTTTTCCGTGGAACCTGCGGTGGGGCATCCCCTTGTGAACCGAAGGATTGATCACTATCGCCACTTTCTCACCTACGGCGTATTGCCTTAAAAGGCAACCCAGAGGGGGCATCCCTCTCTCCCTAGGGTGCTTGCGGAGGATGTGCCTCGATTTATAACGATAACCGTGAGTGCGCTTCACCATCACGACCACCTCATCCCCAACAATCTCAGCTTCCGCTTGGGCAAGCTCTTCATCATTTTCCTCATTAGGTTGTACTGCTTAATAAGCTCGCGGACATCCCGTTCGGTTACGCCAGCCCCCCTCGCTATTCGGCGGATCCTCGACGCGTTGAGGATGGAGGGATTCCTCCGCTCCTCGACGGTCATGGACTGAATGATGCACTTCCACTTCCTCATCTTATCCTCCGCCACTTCGAGTTGCTCCCTTGGGATCTTGTAGCCCAAGCCGGGGAACAAGCTGAGGACCTTCGCCAGAGAACCCATCTTGCTCACGGCTTCCAGCTGTTCGTAGAAGTCCTCTAGGGTCATCCTCCCCTTCATGATCCTCTGAGCCCTTTCCTTGGAGATTCTGGCGGCTTCTTCGAACCTCTTGACGAGGGCTTCCACGTCCCCCATCCCGAGGAGTCTCGACACGAATTTGCCCGGGTTGAATTCCTCGATGTCGCCCAACTTCTCCCCCGTCCCTATGAAGGAAATGGGCGCTCCCGTGGAAGCCACCGCCGATAAGGCTCCGCCTCCCTTCGCCGATCCGTCCAGCTTGGCGACGAATATGGAGCCTATCCCCGTCGCCTCGTGGAAAGCCTTCGCCTGCGAATAGGCTTGCTGGCCTATGGTCGCGTCTACGACGAGCATCACGTGATCGGGCTTTATCTTCGCGTAAAGGGAGCGCATCTCGTCCATGAGGGACTTCTCGTCCTTGTGCCTGCCAGCCGTGTCGATGAGGACAACTTCGTACTTCCCCCGTATCTCGTCGAGAATGCGCTTCGTCTCCTTGACGGGATCCTTTTTGCAAGCGAAAACGGGGATTCCAGTTTCCGCGACTAGTTGCTCCAGCTGCTCCTTAGCGGCGGGGCGGTAGGTATCGGCGCACACGATGGCGGTCTTGAACCCTCTCTTTGAGTAAAAGAGGGCGAGCTTCGCGCAACTCGTCGTCTTCCCGGATCCTTGAATGCCGACAAGCATGATGACGTTCGTCTTACCCGGCTTTAAGGGAATTCTATAGGGCTTCCTGCCCAAGAGATTGATGAGTTCTTCGTAGACGACCTTTATGACGTGGTCTTTCTTGGAGAAGCCCGGGGGG
>CAYNNH010000003.1:0-34030 GCA_964398605.1 uncultured Nitrososphaerota archaeon
GGTCATGGGACGCCTCTCGATCTCGAGGGAGGGAATGGGCTGAGGGGCGATGGTCTTCTCGGGGAACCTGCGCGGGCCCGAATCGGCGGGAAGTTTCCACTCAATAAGAGCGGGCAATAGAACGAATAGCCCGAAGAAGCCAACCGCCGCGAGCAGGAGCCAGATTAGTACCACGTTAATTTTCACCTCCCGCCATATTAACTATGCGGAGAGGAGCCCGAAGGAGGCAAAGTCCCAGCGGCGACGTGCACCGTTGGCTTCCATTCGGGGACTTTTCCCTTCAACCTCTCGACGAGGAGATCGAAGAAGGCCTTCGTGGCGAGGAAGACGTTGATGGTGAAGGGGATGATCATGAGGGGGAGGAGCCAGAACGAGCGCGTTCGCCTGTCCAAGTGGAGGCCACATCCTGCCTCGAAGAAGGGGGCGAAGTTACCCGTTATGGAGTAGGCGAAGGTAAAGGCGGCGGGCCACGCCCAGTAGATCCAGAAGGGAGGCTGGAAGAAGAGCATGTAGAGGCCGAGGATCCAGCCGATGCCCACGCAGACGGGGACGAAGTAGAGGAAAAGGAGCAACGTCCCGTCGATCTTCTCCCTCAGCGTGGTGAAGGGACTCCTCCAAAGGTTGACGAAGTGCTTGAACATGCACTGCATATGTCCCTTCGCCCAGCGGTACCTCTGCCGCATGTAGTCCCGCCAACTACGAACGGCTTCCTCGTAGCACTCCGCGTCGAGCAGGTAGCGGACTTTGTAGCCCCGTATGATCGCCTCGAACGTGATGTCCGTGTCCTCGGCGAGGATGGTGGGATCCCAGCCGCCCAGCTCCATGAGTAGATCCTTCCTTATGGCCCCCACCGTCCCGCCGTACTGAGGGACGAAGGCGAGGTGATCCCTCGCCGTTTGGTCGACAACATAGCCCCCAATTCGCTCGAGGGAAACGGTTCTCGTGACGATGGTGTCGGGCTCGTTGAGAACGGTGACGCGGCCTTGGACGAGCCCGACTTCTGGGTCGATGAAGGGGGCGACGAGCTTCTCGATGATGTCGACTTGGGGGAAGTAATCGGCGTCGAACACGACGATTATCTCCCCCCTAGCATAGGGAAGGGCGGCGTTGAGGGCGGCGGGCTTGCCTCCCGGCCTCGCTCCGGGCTCTCGGTGGATCACCTCGATGTAGGGGTAGGCGCGGGCGAAAACGTCCATGATGAAACCCGTGAGGTCGGTGGATCCGTCGTCGATGGCGATGACTTGGAGCCTGTCCTTGGGATACGTGAGCTCGGTTATCCTAGAGAGGAGGCGGCCTATGACGGCTTCTTCGTTCCTCGCTGGGATGAGTATCGTCACCGATGGGAAGTACGTGCCCGCGTGCCGCAAGTACGTCCTGCGGACTTTCCTCTTGAAGATGGTCGAGTAGGAGAAGAGCATGTGCCTAACGAGGTAAGCGAGCATCACGCAAACGAGGAAGATGAAGACGATGTCAGGAAGCAATTACCTCACCCCTCACGAGGCGGAAGTAGGACATGCCGAAGGACCAAATGGCCGTGACCCAGACGAAGTCGATGAGGGGGCCGAAGAAGAAGTAGCTCGCCCTAAAGACCGTTAGGCCGTAGTAATAGCCGAGGACGAGGGAGAAAGCGAGCCTTACCAAGTTCCACGCGAAGAGGAGGAAGCAACCGCTCACGAGCCAGACGACTTTGTACCAAATGGGACCTCGGAGGGCGAAAGCGGTGAAGCTCATCAGGACGCAGAAAACGAGCAAGACGGCGAAACCGGAATACCTCCAGTCGATGGGGAGGACGAAGGGACGGACATCGGGGAAGTACGTCACTAATTGAGGCCAGCTCATCTCCACGTAGTTCGGAATCCCTCCGAAGGAGAGCAATTCGGAAAGGGAGTAGGCGATCACGCTCGACGTAAGTCTCGTGTTGATGACGAAGCAGAAAATGAGCGTGCAGGCGAGGCCGACAGCAACTCCCAACCAGTCGGGCTTCTCTTTAAAGGCTAGCATAGGTGGATCGGGGTCTCCTCCGTTCGCCTCGATCCACCGCCTCGCCTCTATTGCCTTGCGCACTTCCGCAGAAAGGAGAGTCCTACTTTTATATCCTTTTAAGCCGCTTAATGGCCTTCTCGCCGTACCAGTACAAGAAGAGGACGGCCAAACAGCCCAAAATAGAAAGAAAAGCTCCCGTAAAGTGGGCATCTACGGGGCCAGCCTTCAAAACGACCTCGTATTCCTCCGAGCCTTCCAATCTTAGCGCCATGAAGTTCGGAACCGCTTCCACGATTTCCCGTCCACCGCTGGCTTTCCAACATTCGTCATAGGACTCGCAAACGATGATCCAGAAGGGGGAGGTCGAAGAGGAGCGGACTTTGAACTTCACGAAGCCGGGCTTCTTCTCGATGGAAACTACGGAGGCCGTTAAATTACCGTATCCCACCGAGATCGCGTCTACCACGGAGGCGAGGACTTCTTCCACGTAGGGATTCCCGTACCTCCACAAGTATTCGAGGGCGTTCATCCCGACGAAGTAGGCGAGCCCCTTCCCGTAATTCATGTACCCGATGACCGTCCTCCCTCCCACGGAGAGGAGGGGAGTGAGGTTGTAGGGGAAATACGTGTACCTCCAGCCCTCCTCAGGGAAGGAGAGGGTGAAGTTCACGAGGCGACCCCCTATCAAGGCGGACGCGTTCTTGGGGCCGTAGAAGTACCCAACGGACACGGTAACGTTGAGGAACTTGCCAGGGTAGAGGCCCTCCTGATCAGTGAACACGACGATGGGGAAGCCTTTTTCCAGAAGCTCCGCCAATCGCTCCTCGGAGCTGAGCACTCCGAAGCGCTTGAAGTTTAGCAAGAGGACGGGCTCCTCTCTATTTCGGAGAGAAAGTTCCACGTAATCCCCGAGCTTCAGAGGGAGGATCCCCTTCTTCTCCGTAATAGGCACGATCGGGAGGGCATCCCCCACGCAATAAACGGCTTTTGAATACGGGCGCACGTACTCGCTCGAGATTCGGACGAGCAAGAAGGAGTCTTCTTCGCGAGCGTAGCCTAGGGACTTCACCTTGTCCGCGTAAGGCGAGTCCTTCCTCGAAACAACCCAATCCACCGAGGAATAGCGCAAGACGGAAAGAACGTAGGTCGACCTAGAGGAAGGGAGTTTCTCGGAGAGGAATTCCCCTAATCGACGGGAGCCGAAAGAAGGCGATTGAGGTCCTTCGACGATATTAGCGCCCGAGAAGGAAGCGAAGTACACAGGATCCAGAGAAGGATCGGCGACCCACGTCCTGCCGTTGACGGATAAAGACGGGCTCCTCTCGCGGGGCAATTTCCAGAGGAAGAGGGCGGAGTCCGTGAAGGGCAAAGCAATGAGCAGGAACGCGAGCAAGATGGCGCCTCCCTTTATTGAATAAGCGCGAAGTCTCTCCGAAAGGCTCAGGCTTGGGATGAAATGGTAGCGTATGGAAAAATAGCGCGTGTTGAGGACGGAGTAAGTCCTGTAAACGGCTTCGGCTACAAGCCTGGCGAGGATCAGAGAGGCCCAAATGAGCAAAGGCTTCAGCAGAGGGGAGAGCAAAACAGCGGCCAAGAAAACGAAAAGGAGGAGCTGGATTTTCCCGTCGGAACGGTAGTCGCGGAGCAGGAGCCCCAGCGCAACGGGCGCTACGTAAAAGAAGCCGATGTATGAGGAGGAGGCATAAGACGTGCTCGACGGGAAAAGTAGGGAGCCCCAGCTCGCTCCCGGAAAAGCGTGGTGGACTTTGCTAAAGTAAGCAAGGAAAGGGAAGAGCCAGAAAGAAGTGAGGGTAAAGGAGAGGAAGGAGGAGAAGATCAAGGAAAGCAGAGGGGTCGAGAGGTGTATTGGCTCGTGCTTGAGGTGGTTTAGGAGGGAACGAACGGCTAGGTAGATAAAGGCGAAGAAGGTTAAGGAAAGGAAAGCCGGAGGCGCGCAGAGGAGGGTTAAGGCGAGAGAGGAGGTCAGTAACGCGATGTTGCGCGTGGACGGTTCTTCCACTAAGCGAAGGGCAAAGAGGGCGGGAGGAAGGGAGAGGAGTAGCGGGAGCAAGCCGTCGTAGTATATGGAAAGCATGAGCGGGCTGAGGTAGAACAAAATTGCCGACAAAATGAGGATCCTAGAATCCGGGTGGGGCATGAGGCGTTGGTAAAGGGCCACCAGTAGGGGCAAAGAGAGGGATAGGGCGAGAGCTTCCGTTAAGGCAAGCGATATTTGGGAGGGAACGCAAGGGAAGAGCAGACTTGCGTAATATGAAAGCGGGAAGATCTGGGAGAACGGGCCGCCGCAGTAGAAGAGGTCAATCCAGAAGTAGCTGGAGTTGGCGCTCCTCGCATACCTGACCAAGAGAAAGGATAAGTAAGCGTTGTGGGCGCACACATAAGCTAGGAGGAAGAAGAAGGGAAAAGACAAAAAAAGAAAAAGGGTTTTGATCTTTCTCTCAGCGAATTTCATCCAAGGTTAGCGCTCCTAGCTTCACATAGTCGAGGAAGAACTCAACGGGTGACTGGACAGCTTGTTGACTCGTCGTCCTCGAAGACTCGGGCTTCAGGTGGAACCCGTTCACCAGCTCGAAAGGCAAGTTGCAGGCGATGAGGGATATGTTGTAGAGCTGACGCATGTTCTCCGCTTCGTTGTGATCTTCGTCCCACGCCACGTACAGCCAATACACGCCTTTCTTCGTGAGCTTGGCGTAGAGGACTTCCCTCCAAGCGAAAGCGCTACTCCGCACGGGATAGCTCCTGCTCCCCGTGCCCTTCGCCCGGAAGATGGAAGTCGTCCAGCCCAACGCCATCTGCAATTCGTCCAACTGCGATTCGGGTATGCTCTCGTTATACGCCGTGTCGTAGAGGCACGAGGTCAAGAAGGCCACGTAGTGGTGGGAGCGGTCGGGTTGCCACTGCCCTCGGGCTTCCTTGTACCAGTTCATGTAGAAGCGCAGGTAGGTGAACGAGTAGTTGTTGTATATCTTGAACTTGAGGACGTTGCCTCCCGAGCGGGTCATCGAGCTGCAGATGCTCGTCAAGTTTTCGAGTTGCGTGTAGTTTTTAAGCGAGTAGTATGTGTAGGGGGACCACACCTTGAATGATATAGGCTGGGACAAGTCTGGCCAGTAGAACTCTAGGAGGTAAATGCCGCCTTTTAGCACGACCTCGTATGGCACGTCGGGCTCCAATATGTCAAAGAATAGGTATCGGTAGTTGGGGGCGACGAATATAATGTACCCGGTGGCTCCGCCCGAAACGGAAACCCTTATGCGGACGGGATAGCCGGGAGCTTCGGTCTCGGATCGGTTCATCTGGAGGAACATGATGGCGAAACCGTACCTACGGCCTCGCTCCTTGCGGGGCACTACATAGGAGCTGTAGATCAATTGCTCTTCGAGGGCCGGATTATCTATGGTTACGTCGACGCACTTCGTTACGTTATGTCCAGCGTAGTCGTAGGCGTAAATCCACATCTTGTATTTACCGTTGAAAATTTCCCTCGTGAGGAACGCCCTGCCCCAGTAGCAGGAGTCGCCCTCGCGGTACATGGCGTGCCACTTGCGCGGCATGTATTCGGTGCTGTTAAACTTGAAGCCCACCTTCCAGACGCCGCTACCGCTTCCCGTGTAGAAGTCGTCTATGTAGGCGCGCACGTAAAGTTGTTCGGGCAGTTTGCCGGGCGAGACTAGGATTTTTATATCGGGAGGCTCTTGGTCGTCGAAGCTCATCGGGACGGAAGAGTTCCCGAAGTAGCGGAGGGTTTCTTCTTGGACGAACCTGCCGTATATCTTGAGCTTGTATATGCCGGGCTCCGTCGCGTTGAACTCGATGACGTTGAGCTTGCGGTACTCGGAGGAATCATCGGCATAGATGAGGTCTCCCTCCGGATCGAAGACGAAGAAATCGAGGTCGTTGACCCCGAGGGCCGTTCTCAATCCCGCGAAGTAATGGATGCACACTTTGACCTCGCCCGGTTGATCAACGTGCAAGTTGATGGTGGAGAACTTGCCATTTGCAACGCGGCCCATGAACCATTTCTGGGCGCCCGATTCGTCCGTCCAGTTCCCAGGCATGTGCAACATGGCCATTACGGTGGCGGCGTAAGCATCGATGACTCCCCAGCCGTAGCGGTTATCGGGACCGGATGGGCCAGCGTCCATGGCGGTGTTCTTGATGATCCACTTGAGGTACATGGCGCGGTCGAAAGGCGGTAGCGTGTAGAATTGATCGGGCCCCCAAGCCTCGACCATGAGGGCGGTCAGGCCAGCGACTTGCGGGGTGGCTAGAGAAGTGCCTCCGACGACCCAGAGAGATTTGGACCATTCCCAAGTGTTGTTAAGCAATCTGGTGGCGAGCTCGTAGTCAGCTACCAGACTTGCGTTGGCCGCCGCGACTTCAATGGGGGCGCAAACATCCGGTTTTATTCGACCGTCCGCCGTAGGACCTCCCGAAGAGTACCACACGATCTGCGGAAAGTTCCAAACATCGACAGCACCTATTGTTAAGGCAAGCCTTGAAGCAGCGGGAGAGCCTATGGGCTCGGGATAGAAGTTCCCCGCAGCAACCACGATTAATACGCCGTTCATGCAGGCCAAATCAGCCATAATACATTCTGGATCGTCTCCGCTCGAGGGGCCTATGCTCCCCCAACTATTGCTCGCACAGGTTACGTTGTATTTGTCGCGGTGGGTAACTAACCAGTCCCAAGCGGCCATACCAGAGGCTCCGGAGACATAAGCAGTCCCTATGATGCTGATCATGTGCGAGATAACCGTGGCGTTAGGAGCCATTCCTATGTGGAAGTATTCGCTCGCCTTCCCTGAACCCACAGCAGCTCCCGTACACATTGTCCCGTGGTAATCAACATCGTACGGAAACTCCTTGAACATCTGCCAATCAACCCACGCAACAAGCCGGTCGTTCCACGTCCCATTCCAGCGGCCTAGCTCTTCTTGATACGGATCAAAGCCCGTGTCGACTACAGAGATGACGACGCCCTTATACCTTGGGGCCGGAATTCCCGGGTACTTCTTGCCCGTGAAGCCTAAGGCGTACTTCAATATGTCCGATTTGGTGGCCCCCCAGCTCCTGCGTAACATGTGTCCGTGCGGAGGCAGTATCTTGTTCGCCCCTGTCCACTCCCTCGACCACCTCATGCAGAGCGGGATTTTCCGATCCCCATAGACAAAGGCGACTCCATCAAGCGATGGAAGCAGGTGTATGATGCTCGGAGGGACGTCAGCTAGGACAGCGTCGGCCATGACGAACTTGTAAACGACGTTCCCGCCGAGGGTTTCTATTAGGGCGATGTCCTCCTCCGTCACGGGGCGGTCGTACCACACCATGACGCGGGCCAAATTGGGAGCGTAAGGCGGGTGCACGAACTCGCCTTTCTCGAGGATGTCGTCTATCTTGTTAAGGTTCTTGTCGTAGCGTGAGAGGCTAGGAGGCGGTTCGGCGAGGCGGTATATTCCGCGTTCTGCATCGAAAACTACGCGCGGCCTGCGGTACTCTTTGAGCTCCACTAGGCCTTCCGAAGAAGCGTGCTTCGATACGACTCCAATATGTTCGTACCACCGCAACTTCTGCTCGATTTCGCGGACTTCGCCAGCAAAGGGATTGGCGACTTGCCGATAAGTGCGCGTGGAAGTCTCGGGCGAGGTGCTCGTCAGTAACTTGCTGAAAGCGGGCAAGAGCTCAAAAGCCGCGATAATAACGGGCACCGCTAAGATCGCGAGGCAAATGGCGGTAATTACTTTCGAGCGCCTCATCAAGAAAGGACGGTTTTTTCAATATATTTTTAAGCACTTTAATCGCAAAATATCCCTCACGAAGCCCAATACCTCGCCCAATCCCAGCTTAGAGCGACCTCTTTTTCTTTCCACGAAAGTTATTGGAACTTCTTTTATCCTCAAACCGCACGAATAACAACGGTAGAGCATTTCCACCTGAAAAGCATAACCATCGGAAGAAACTCTTTGAAAGCCAGCTTTTTCGAGAGCTTGGGCAGAATAAGCTCTGTACCCGCTCGTGCAATCCTTCACAGGTAACCCTAATAAATGGCGGGCAATGGCGTTGGCGCCCTTGCTTATGATTCGCCTCTTTAAGGGCCAATTGACGATTTTTCCTCCCTGTACGTAGCGAGAACCAACGGCGACATCGTAACCTTCCTCAATAGCCCCTAATAAGCGGGGCAGGTCCTCCGGTCTGTGGGAAAAATCGGCGTCCATCTCAACAATTACGGAGGCGCCCGCCTCCAAAGCCCTAGAAAAACCGTCTTTATACGCGCTACCGAGGCCCAACTTGCCTGGGCGAATTAGAACATCAATGTTCCCGTACCTACGGCCTAATTCTCGAGCAATTTCTGCTGTCCCATCGGGGCTCGAATCATCAACGATGAGGATCCAGGAGTTTTCCGGCAAAACTCTTTCCAACGCTGGTATGAGGCGGGCGACATTCTCTCTCTCGTTGTACGTGGGGATCACGACGCAAATCTCGACCACGTATGAATACCGAACCAGCAATAAAGCGGTCGAAACGGCTCTAAGTCATAAGGCGGGGAAGCAAGATTTTGTGGGACGGATGGTCGGCGAAAGGCGTTCGAGGTTGCGGGTCGTCCACGTAGCCCCTTACTTCTACCCGTCAGGCGGAATTGAGGCCCACCTTTTCGAGCTAACGAAGAGGCTAGCGCGTTTGTGCGATGTCAAGATATTGGCTTCCAAGCCCGGCAAAAATCTCGTGCTCCCTTGGGGCGCCGAAGTCGAGTACTTCAGCTCCGTCGATGCCGTAGCATTGCCCATTAAGCCCAAGGTGCGCTACCCTTTCCCATTCGGCATGCTCGCCAAAGTAGCCCAAGAAGAATGCGACGTGGTCCACGTGCACGGCCACCACTACCCCACCTCGTTCGTGGCGAGGAGGGCGTGCTCTCTTTCCCACAAGCCGTACGTGCTCACGGTCCACAGTCCGAGGACGATGCTCATGGAGCACGCCATCGTGAGGCAGGTGCGCAAGATCCTCGACAAGGAGATCAGGAAGACCGTGGCGTCCGCCGAAGCGTGCATAGCGGTTACCGAAAAAGTGAGGCGGTATTTGGAGGAATTCTTCGAGCCTAAGCGCGTAGAGCTAATTAGGCACGGCGTGGAGGTGCGGTTCCTCCCCGAGGGAGAGGACGTCGTGTTCGTCGGCAGACTCGTCGATTACAAGCACCCGGATGTCTTCGTTCGAGCGGCCGCCAAGATAGCGAAGGAGATCCCGGCGAAGTTCTACGTGGTGGGCGGAGGTCCCTTGCTCGGAGAGCTGAAGCGTTTGTGCAAGGAGCTCGGCGTGGGAAAAAGGATCGTGTTCGCAGGCCAACTGCCGAGAAGAAAGGTTAGAGAATATGTGAGAAGGGCGAGGGTCTTCGTCGCTCCGTATTTGACTGGCGGTTTAGCCGTTCTCGAGGCCTTAGCCATGGGGAGGGTCGTGGTCGGGATGAGGGGGGACGAGCCCACGGACCAAGTTATCCTCCAGATAGAGAGCTTGGATGTGGAGGAAGTAGCTGAAAAAGTGCTTTCGGCATACTTAGACGAGAAATTGAGGAGGAGTTTGCTGGAAAAAACCAAAGAAGTCCTCAAGCGCTACTATAGCTGGGAAGAGTGCATTAGGAAGCACATGAAAATTTACGAGGCTTTAGCCTAACCTCAAAACGGCTCGCGAGCAAAATAATGTGGGAAAGAAATCCGTCGAGGTAAGCGTAATCGTTCCCGTCCATAACGAAGCTAGTATCCTCGAGAAATCGGTGAAGGAGATTGAAAAGTTCGTCAGGAAGCTAACCGACGACTACGAGCTGATTATAGCCGAAGATGGAAGCACCGATGGGAGCTACGAAATAGCCCTGAAGCTGGCGCAGTCGAACCCGAGGATAAAGGTCTTCCACAAGAATGTCCGCGTGGGGAAGGGCACGGCGATCAAGGAAGCGAGCATGGTAGCTTCCGGGAACGTCGTGGCGTTCATAGATGTGGACTTGTCGCCGGATCCTGCTTTCTTGCCGGTAATCATCAGGAAAGCGAGGGAGGTTAACGGGGTCGCCGTGGGCTCTCGTCTGGCGAAGGGAGCGATCATAAGGGGGGCGAAGCGCGCCCTCTTGAGCTTAGTCTATAATACTTTGGTCAGAATTTTATTCCGCGACGGGATAAGCGACCACCAGTGCGGCCTCAAGGCGTGGGTCAAGGAGGTGAATCGCCGAATCGTGCCGAAGACGAGGAAAAGCTGGTTTTTCTGGGACACGGAGCTCATCGTGAGGAGCAAGGTGGAGGGGTTCAACGTGGTGGAAGTTCCCATCAGGTGGACGCGGAAGGCGAAGTTCGGCGCGAGGAGGTCCCGCGTTAAGATATGGAAAGATTCGGCTTGGATGCTCGCGGGGGTCGTTTGGCTCTTCTTCAGGCTATTGAAGGAAGGAAAGCTGAGAATTTGAGCTAGTTTTTATTTTGACGCACGCTATTAGCGAGTGGAAGAAACGAAGGTGATTTTCGTAGGTGTGGACGGGGCCTCTTGGGAAGTAATTAGGCCCCTAATGGAGCTTGGGGAATTAAGGGGGTTTGGGATGCTCGCGTCCGAGGGGGCGTGGGGGGTCCTCAAGTCCACCATGCCCCCGGTGAGCGCCCCTGCTTGGGTTTCCATGTTTACCGGGAAAAACCCGGGGAAGCACGGAATTTTTGACTTCGTTTACCCGACCCCGCATGGCTTGCGCTTGCACAAATCGACGGACGTTAAGACGAGCACGCTCTTCGAATATTTAGCTCTCTTGGGGAGGCGTTGCGTAGTTATCGGGCTCCCCCTTTCTTACCCCCCGAAAGGCCTTTTCAACGGCATCATGTTTTCGGACTTCCTCTATCCCCGCATAAGCGTCTTCCCGAGCTCGAAGTCCCATTACCTGAAGCGTAGCGGCTACAAGCCCGTCGCCGACACGACAAAGAGGGGGATATCGCTCATAGGAGAGGCCCTCGAAACCCTTCGGAGGAGACTGGATTTAGCGAAAACTCTCCTGCTTGAGGAGGAATGGGACTTCTTCTTCGTCTGGATCGGGGAAACGGACACTTTGTCGCACCCGTTTTGGAAAGAAATGGTTGAAGGGAGCAAGGTAGGGCGGAAAGCTTGCCAGACTTATCGCTACGTGGACGCGTTCCTCCGGTGGATCTTGAGGAAGTTCGGAGACGATTCCGCCATCTTCGTGGCGTCGGATCACGGCTTCCAATACGTCCCCTACGAGGTGAGGCTGAACGCTTTGTTCAAGGCTCTGGGGCTTTTGGAGGTAAGGAAAGGAGCGGAAAAGGCGATCTCGGAGAGATCTTTCGAATGCGCGCTCACGAGGCGATTGCGTAGCAGGGTGGCGGCCAAGCTCGTCTTCGAGGGAATTTCCCTGGTTCGAAGCATGCTTGGACAAGCCATCCCCAGCATCGACTACGAGAACTCGGTTTTCGTCCCCACGATGGAAGCCCTCGGCGTCTACGTGCGCAAGTCCACGGCGCGCGAAATCGCCCTTCTCTTGCGAAAAATGACTTACAAGGGCAGACGCGTGTTCAGGACGGTGAAGTTGAGGGAAGAAGTTTATTCAGGGCCCTACGTAGAGCAAGCGCCGCACGTTCTCTTCCTGCCCGACGGTTTCTTGGTATCTCCCAGCTTGAGGGGGAGCTTGTTCGCGAAATCGAAGCTACAGGGCTACCATGACGAGAACGGAGTTCTGATCGCCTACGGGGAGGGGATAAAGCGCGGCGAAATAACCAGTGCTTGCATTTACGACGTTTTGCCAACCCTCCTACATATGTTCGACCTGCCTCTGCCTAACGACCTAGACGGAAGGATTCTGCCGATTTTCGAGAAGGGGAGCGTCTATGATAAAAAAGCGACTTACGTCGACACAAGAGCCTACAAGGAGGTCATTCAAATAAAGAAATTGGCCAAGAAATTAACCGATGAGAGGAAATAACAAGCTTGAGTTAGTTATCATAGGATTAGGCGTTATCTCGGCTTTAACTTTGGCGCTTTACTGGAGGGGGACTCTCTGGGGCGATCACATCTTCATAGACATGCCGAACCACGCCACTTCGGCTTGGTATTACGCGGAATACTTCCCGGGAATACCGCCGAACTGGTTTCCGTATTGGTACACGGGAAAGCCCTTCCCGGGGCTCTACCCGCCCTTCCCCTACTTCATCGGGGGCGTGTTCTACTCCCTAAGCCGAGACCCGTTCGCGACGACGAAGGTCATGTGCCTCCTCTCAATAATCCTAAGCGGCTTCCTCGCCTTCCTCACCTTAAGGCACTTAGTTGGGGATTGGAAGCCCGCCCTCTTAGGAGCGGCCGTGTGGATAGCCGCCCACAACAGGCTAGTCATAATGGGAATTGGGAATTACCCGAAGCTTTTCTCGTCCATATTCCTCTGGCTGTTGCTTTACTCTCTGGCCAAGCTACAGGAAGAGGTGAGCCTAGAAAGGGTACTGGTCTTGTCGGTAGTCGTGGCGGGGCTCTTGCTTTCCAACGTAACGGAGGCTATTCTGGGTTTCGTACTCGGCGTCCTCTGGTGGTTCCCCGAAGTGTTCAGGAAAGGGACTTGGAAATTCATTTGGGCGGCTTTGGCGGGAGCGTTGTTGGGCGTTGGGCTCGCCGCCTTCTGGTGGGTGGAAGTCATCGTGTACCCCAAGCTCTTCCAAATGGCCGCCCCCGTCCAACCGGGCGCTACTCTACGCATGCCCAACCTCGCGGACTACGAAAAGTGGTTCGGGATGGTTCCCCTTGCGCTCGCCTTTGTCGGCCTGAGGTACTATTGGAACAGAAAGCCTGCTTTGGTCGCTTTGGGAGCCTTGATATTCGCGTTGCTGAAAGTCACGGCCCCCGAGGCTCTCGTAACCCCCTTCTTGGTTCAGCTTCCCTTCACATACGCCCTGCCCCTCGGAACCCTCGGGCTCAGCATCCTAGGAAGCTACGCGGCTAAGAAAGTGCTCTCCAGCGGTAAGTTTTCGCTAAGAGGTCGAGAATTCATTCTCTTTGCCCTGATCGCGCTCGTAATTGCCGAGGGAATGTACCACGCGTACACGTATCCCGTGCTTTCCCAGCATCCGCTCCGCTCCCCGGAAATCCAAGAATTCTTGTCCCCCGACTGGAAGTACCGGGTCTATGGACCGGAATATGATTGGACCTTATCGAGTGTGCTCCCCTCCCGCGTTGAGGGAAGTACTCTTAATGGGTGGGACATCGTCGACTCCCCTTGGGGCTTGGTCAGCTTCGTCTTGAGCTACGAGAAGTCGAACCTCGCCACCCCGCAGGACTACGCGCGTTTCATGGAGTTCCTCGGCGTCAGGTACTACGTGGCCAAGAAAGGGGATGTGCGCTTCCGCCTCATCAACTCCTCAGGGCGCTACGTCGCCGATGGAGAGGTGGGCAAAGGCTATGTGCTCTTCGAGCACGTGGGCAAGTTGAACATGTGCTCCGCTTTGCTCCCCACGGCCTTCGTAGGGGATAAGTATCACGCGGATCTGTTCCTTCCCGTCTTCCTCGAAAAGCCGCTCGTAGTGGTCGAAGAAAGGCTCGACCTCATCGAGCCCGAAAGTCTACGATCCTACGAGGTCGTTATACTCCATGGAGTAGACAGTCCTGTCGGCATATGCCCCGACTACGACACCATAAGGGAGCGGGTTCTCGAATTGGCGGAGGAAGGAAAGACGGTGATCCTCTGCGTCGACGGAACTACCTGCCTGTACGAGAGCGAGCTTTTCGGCGTGACCGTCCACTTGGGCAAGCTGTACGGCGAGGTGAGCTACTCCGGATCCGTAGCTGGGGTGGACTATTCCCGCTTCTCGCCGGCGATTTGGGAAGGAGGGCCGTGGAACTTCGCGTACTTCGAAGGGGGGAGGACGTTGTTACGGGTGGAAAATTACAGCGTGGTCGTCGAGCGGGAGCTGAAGAACGGGAAAATCATCTTCGTGGGCTACAACTTGCCCTACCACGCGACCTACCACGAGAACGCCGAAGAAGTGCTTTTCCTGAGGAAATTGCTGGTAAGGGGCGTAAAAGGAGAAGGGGTTTTCGAACCTCTGGACGCGACGAACTACGTGCTTCGCGTGAACTTAACTCAACCGGCCATCGTAGGGATCCCCCTCACTTACTACGCGGGCATTCGATCCTCGGAAGGAAAGGTTATACCGACGGAGCTTGACTTGTGCGCCCTCTACGTTCCCGCGGGCGAGTATACCATCCACATATCCGTTGGGCGAACGGACGAGGAAAGGAACGCTACGATCGCTTCCTTAGGCTTGTGGCTTGCCGTGATTGCTCTCTTTTTGATAAGGATGACGGAATGGACCGAGTTCAAGAAACGCCTATCGAAGCTACGCTTCCTGCTCCAAAAAAGCTAGCGGATTATCCCCCTTTCCCTGAGGAAATCGAGGACTTTTCGGACGCTCTCTTCCACCGTTTCCTTGTCCGTTTCCAGAATTAAGTCGGCCGGGGGATCAGTGGGCTCTTCGTACACGTCGCTGACGCCCGTGAAGTCCTTTATTTCCCCCCTCAAGGCCTTCGCGTACATCCCCTTCACGTCCCTCTCCATGCACACCTCGACGGGGCACTTCGTCCAGACGAGGAGGAACTTCTCGGGTCCTATGATCTCCCTTATCTCGCGCCTCACGTCGTTGTAGGGCGAGACGAAGGTGGCGAGGACTATGACTCCGTTCCTCGAAAGCAACTTGCATATGAAGGCCGCCCTGTGGAGGTTCTTGCGCCTATCTTCCTTCGAGAAGCCCAAGTCCCTAGAAATGGGGCTCTTCCGCAACATGTCGCCGTCGAGCCTCTCGGCGCGGTAGTTCATCTTCCGCAAGATCTCGGCAACTCGATCGGCCACCGTTGACTTGCCGCTACACGGAAGTCCCGTGAACCAAACGGTCACTCCTTCCGTTTCCTTCAAATTATGGACCTCCCCCTCACGCCCTCGGGAATGGGCAACTCGAAGAATTCGAGGATCGTTGGGGCGATGTCCTCTATCCTCGCGTCCACGCGGCCCTCCTTCCCGCCTTCGGGGTCGTAGAATATGAAGAGCCCGTCCCAATCGTGGACGGCGTCATCGGGACCTTTGTCGTTCCTGTCGAGGTAGAAGGTTTCCCACCCGATCGTGCCAGCGGAGCGGTAGGAAAGGTCGTCGAAGAAAGCCATCAGGTCGGGAGGATCCCCTTTTATCGTGGCGTACACGTCCTCAGGTTTGACGACTTTGTTCTCCCATTTCTCGCCGTTGGGACCGCGGACTTTCTCAAGCTCCCTCGCGAGTTCGTTTCGAACATCCTCATACTCCTCGGGCTCGACGACGCCCTTCATTTCCCTCCCTTTGACGTTGATGAAGACCCTCGCGTAGTACCCTCCCCACCCCCAAGCGACGGTGCGCTCCCAATCGACCTCCGCGTCCTTCAGGTCGACCACCCCTTTCGGTCGCCCCTTCAGCTTGAGGTACCCCTGCTCGATGAGCCACTCGTTGATGCAGAAGCAACCCTTCATGCGCTTGGCGCCGTGATCGGAAACCACCAGAACGGCGGCATCTTCCCCCACGCGTTCTAAGAGCTCCCCGATCCATCGATCGACGAACTTGTAGTATTCGAGGATCACGTCGGCGTACGGGCTGTTCTCCTCGTGGAGGTGGTGCTCGGGATCCATGTACCTCCAGAAGGCGTGGTGAACGCGATCGACGCCTATTTCGACGAACCAGAAGAGGGACCAGTCCTTGTATTGCCCGAGCAAGAAGTCGATCGCCTTAAAATGCTGCTCCGTCATTTCGAAGAGCTCCCTTTTAATTCTGTCCTTCTCCTCGGAGCGGTAGAGGATGTCGAAGCGGTAATCGCCTCCCGTGTGGGCGAGTATCCGCTCCTTAAGGTGCTCGGGGTACGTCCACTTCGAATTCACGTCGGGCGTTATGAAGCCCGAGACCATGCACCCCTTCACCGGCTTCGGCGGGTAACTCGGGGGAACGCCCACTATGATGCTCTTCGCTCCACGTTCGCCCAGCAAGTCCCACACGGTCGGTTCCTCGACCTTGAGCGAGTTCGCGATCCATATCTCGGTGTACGAATACGCCTTCCTGTGCCTGAAGCCGTAAAGCCCCAGCTGGCCGGGGTCTTTGCCCGTCGCCATGACCATCCACGCGGGGATCGTGATCGGCGGGATGGTCGAGTACAATCGCCCGCTCAGACCGTTCTCGTAGAGGAAGCGCAAATTGGGCAACTCGTCCTTGAACTCGTCGAAGACGAGCGACGGCTCGGCGCAATCTAGTCCGATGATGAAGAGCTTCTTCATTTCACGAAAGGCTCTTCGAATTGGGCGATTACTTCCGCCACTTCGGGCCTCATCATGGTTTCGGGCGGCTTTTCGCCCCTAAGGAACATCTTCCTAATCTTCGTGCCGGAGAAGTCGACGCGATACTCGTTTCCGTGGGGGCATATTTTCTCGTTCACGATCCCCCCGCACCGCTTGCAGTAGAAGAAGGAGCGGAAGAAGAGAGGAGTTATGCCTAGGTCGGGGTATTCGCGGAAGATGTCCCACGCCTCGTAGGGGCCGTAGAAGTTGCCCACTCCCGCGTGATCCCGCCCGACGATGAAGTGCGTGCAACCGAAGTTCTTCCTGATGATGGCATGGAATATGGCTTCCCTAGGCCCTGCGTAACGCATCTCGGTTTCGAGAACGGCGAGGACGACGGAATTCTTGGGGTAATAATGATCCAGCAGGACTTCGTAAGCCCGAATGATGACCTCGTCCTTGAAGTCCCCCGGCTTCTTCTTCCCTATCAGAGGGTTTATGAACAAGCCATCCACGAACGTTAGGGCCGCTTTCTGAACGTATTCATGTCCCAAGTGAGGGGCGTTCCTAGTTTGGAAGCCGACGACGGTCTTCCAGCCCTTCTCCTTGAAAAGAATCCGCGTTTCCTTCGGCCACAAACGATAACGCTCGAAGTCGCTTGGCGGATCTTTTAACAGCGTGATCTTCCCCCCGACGAGGAAGTCCTCTTTCTTCATGAGCTCGGCCACGCCTGGGTGGCTCACGTCGGTCGTCTTGAACACCTTTTCGGCGTAGAGCTTCTTGTCGTAGCGGTAAATTTCCTCGATTTCGAGCAACCCCATCGGCTCGTCCTTGTAGAACAGGGCGATTTGGTCGCCTTCGATAATCTCCTTTATCTCCTTGCGGCTTATGTCCATGACGATGGGAATTGTCCAAGGGAGGTCGTTCGACAGCCTCCCCTCGTAGAGCACGTTCTCGAAGTCCTCGCGCAACATGTAGCCCTCTAGGGGCGAGAAAACCCCGTGACCGATGTTGGCGAGATCCCTCGCTTCGTCGAGAGAAATGTTCTTCCTAGGGAGTTCGAAGGCCTCTTCCCGCCGTTCTTCCCGGAAGTCTAGCCGCTCGACTAATTTGCCTCCGTGGGGCAGGACCATCGCTAATCGAGGTAGCCTAAAGCCCTAAGGCGGGCTTTTACTTTTTCCTCGTCCTCCTTGGAGAAGGGCTCTTCTTCCTTCTCGACTTCGGCGAGGACTTCCCTTAAGACGAAGGTAACGTAGCTACTGACCGAAGTGAAGCCCGTGCCCTTGATACGTTCCTTGATCTTGTTGTAGAGGGGCGTAGGGATCGAAATAGTAGTGAAGCGACGTTCTTTCTTGGCCTCTTCCTTCTCTTTTTCTTCTTTCGACATCTTAATGACATGTCATGAGGGCAATATAAGAGTTTCTAGAGCCTCGATAAGGCTTTGTATAGAGCTTTGAGCTTCAAGGACTCCTTGTTCCAGTTATATTCCGACAAGAATTTCTCTCTCGCCTTCTTACCAAGTGATTCAAGTGATTTTGGATTCTGATAAGCCCAACGCAGAATTTCCGCCAGTTTTTCGGGAGTTTGGGGGTCCCAGAAGACGACCACGTCCGCGAATTTGAGGGCGAAATCCCCCACCTTTGGGGCTATGGAGGGCCTCCCCAACGCCATGTAAATGGAGAACTTCCACGATATCACGTGCTTCCTAGGCTCACAAGCCCAGTAGGGGTCGATGTAAAGGGATGCGGGGAGGACATCGGGCAATTTTTCGTCAGGTACGAAGCCCGTGAACTCGACCTTGTCGAGAACCCCCAGCTTCTCGGCCAACTTCCTAGCAGGCTCGCGTAGCATGCCATCGCCCACGATGCGGAGCTTCACGGGGATGTCTCGAACGTGCCGCAGGGAACTTATGAGGGAGCCCAAGAGGAGGAGGCCGCTGTTCAGATTTCCGAAGTAGCAAAGGACGAATTCGTCGGAAGGCTTGACGCGGGGGACTTTCGAAGGATCCACGGCGTTCCCCACGACCACGAACTTCGAGCGGTTCGCCCTGTACCTCTTGGGCAAGGCCCGTAGGGCGTATTCGGTCACGACCACGCAGAAATCGGCGAGGTGGGAGCCGACAAGCTCTCCCAAGAAAGTGGCGAGTATCCCGAACGCCTTCAGGAAAGGATGAAAACGCCAATCGTAGGCGAAGACGAGGGAGCGGATTTCGAAGAAGTCCAAGATGGCTTTCTTCCCCAGCAACTTCGCTAGGGGCACGGCTAGGAGGGCGAGCAAGGTATCGCAAACGTGTATCACGTCAGCCTCGCGGAATTCCTTCAAGAAAAGGGGGATGAGAGCGAGTACTTGGATGGGGGACGCCAACCAGAAGTATTTGATGGGGAAGGGAGCTTTGGAAGGCTTTGAGAAACGGGCGTTCGCCAACACGGTGACTTCGTGTCCTTCTTGCGCGAGGGTGGTTGCCTCGTGCTCAACCCTAATGTCGGGGAAACCCTTGGGCGCGACGATGAGGACCTTCAATACTTGTACCCCCTTGATGGCTTCGGCTTCGGTTTCTTCGGTAAGATGGTGAAGGCATAAATGGCGAGGGCGAGGGGGATGGATGCCGTGCTACCGTAATCTAGGGCAGTTAACTCGTTTCTGAGGAACACATCCACATCCCCCTCAGCTTTGAGACATATGAGTAGGAAGCCTTCTTCGCTACGCTCCACGCTCGCTTCCCCAGAGCTAGGGTAAACCTTCCACGTGGGGTAATAGGACTCCTTGACGAGCAAGTAACATTCGCCCGGAACGTCGTAGACGTGCAAAACTATCTCGTTGGGGCGCTTCTCCACCCACGCTAAGACGGAATCCGGGGTCGCTTCAACGTACGATACCGAGGCGTAGGAATCGTTTACCTCGAGCACGATGTAAGGCCCCGATTTGTAAACAATGTGGAAATAGGGTTCTGAGAAAGCGTCCCTCTTGGAGGCGTACGTGGATCGGCGGAGGGCGAAGTACTTGATCCCGTAGCGCTCGGCCAATTGAAGCGCTTGGTCGGGCGAGGAAGCGTTCTCGAAGTCCTCGTAGAAGGAGCGATAAATCGAGTAATCGGAAATAAGGGAGGGCATCCCGCCGTCAACTTGTGGGACATTCCCATATGCGTTGAGGCATTGGGAAAGGGGAGGATCCGCGTAAACTCTCTCCGATTCTCCGGCATTAGAAGATATCCAGAGAGCGACGGATCGTTCGCTCGGAGAGAGCTTGTAGGAGAAAAACGTTTGGTTGTAGGCTTGCAAAGCCGACAAGATCACCACCGACGAAACCAGCGCGACAGCCAAGTACTTCCCCTTGAATGCGCGCCTCGCCGCCTCCTCGAGGGAGGAACAGCCCAAGCCTCCTAGAAGAGAGAGGAAGAAGGCCGAACATCTAAAGGCGGAGAGGGGATCCACGCCCGTTATGCCTAGGAAAGGAGCGTACGCGAGAATTACGCAGAAGATCGCGGAGATCAAGAAACAAGTAGACCAAAACTCCTTCTTGACCAGCTTAGCGAGGGAGAAGAAGCACGCGAAAACGAGGGCATAGCCCAACCAGAACCTCGCCTCCCAAGGGCTCGCGTAAAGGACGAGCATGGCGTCTGGACGGGGAACCTTTCCGAGCAACATGGACGGAGAAACGATTATTCTAGGCGATAGGCTTGCGGGAATGAGCCAGAAACATGCCCCTATCCCCCCAATCCACGCGCTGTAAAAGAACTCGTCGAAATGGGGGACTTCGGAAGGAAGCCCTCGGACGAAAGCCACCCCGTATAAAACAGCGGAAAAGAGGATTGCGACGGTGAAGGAAGTCGGGTCTATCACAAGCAGTGAGAATAATGCGCAAGAAAGGACGGCTATCCGCATTTTGCGCCTGAGGGGGGTTAAGAGGAGGTACGCGAACAGGGCTAGGAAAGGAGAGGAGAGGGCAAAGGGAATATGGCCGTCAAAGAGAACGGACGCGATCACGGTGGGGCACGAAGCAAATAGAACTGCCCCAGCAAAGGAGGAGGCTCTAGATGCGCCTAATTTCCTCAGGACGGCATATAGCAAACAAGATGCCGCGAATATGGACGATAGGGCGAGAAGCGAAGCATACTGCGTAAAAAACTGCTCCGGCCCTGCTCGAACGATTAAGAGGAGTAGAGGGGGCAGAAATCGCCCCGCGGGGGTCCCGAAATACCAAGAAGAAAGCCAACCGAAAGGAAGCAATCCGGCCTTGTTGAAAGCGGCGTAGTAGTAAATCTCGCGTCCAACAATGCCGAAAAAAACGGAGTTATACGAAAACAAGACCATTAAGGCGAGCAGTAGCCCCACAAGGAGAGCAGACCATTTTTCTCCCATCTTATCCTTTGGCTGCCAAAAATAAGACTTAGCGGTTTTTATTCAAGTGTTCGTGGTCGTCGTGGGAGCTGGGCACATAGGAACGCACCTCGTGGAGTATTTGTCCGAAAGGGGAGTGACCGTGGTGGTTATCGATAAAAGCGAACGGAAATGCCAGTATATAGCCGACAATTACGACGCCCACATCTACGTTGGGGACGGAACAAATGAAGAAGTGCTTAGAATGGCGGAAACCGAAGAAGCCGACGTTTTGGTCGCCGTTACCGACGACGACTACGCCAACGCGAAAATCTGTAAGTTGGCAAAGACCAAGTTCGGCGTTCCCTACGTGGTGGTTCTCTCCAACAGCCCTAAGCACAAAAGGATGATGGAAGAGGCAGGCGCCGATTACGTAATCTGCCCCGTGGAACAAACCTACCAAGCTTTCGAGGAAGCGGTCGAAAAACCCCACATAAGGACGGTGCACGTTGACCGCGAGAGGAGGTGCAAAGTCGTGAGGGTCAGGATCCCCTTAAACGCGAAGGTCATAGGGAAAAGACTGTCGGAAATCCCGAAGCCGGAGAAGGCGAATATAGGCGTTATAGCCCGCGGGGATAGGATTCTCGTACCCCATGATTATATACGCGTCCACGCGAAGGATTACTTCTACCTAGTTGGCTCCTTCGAAGACGTCGACGAGTTCGCACACATTCTGACCGAAACCGAATAAAGCGGGCGGATTCCTAATTGTGATGACCATCGTGGAGGTCATGCAGTCCGTATTTACAGCAGAGCTCTTGACCAAAGTTGCGGTTTCCGCCATCATCCTCGTCGTCACGTGGGTCGTCGTTCGCCTTTTCAAGTCGGCAGTTAAGCGAATGGTTGTAGGGCCCATGGCGAGTAGCATCCAGAGGTGGGGAGAGATCATCATATGGTCGGCGGGCATCCTCTTTGCCCTCACGCCCTACGGTTTGAACGTGAACATGTGGGTGGCCGTAGTCGTCCTGCTGGGTCTCGCCATGATAGTCGCTGCTCGGGATGTGCTCCCCAACTTGGTCGGTAGCGCATTGGTGAGTTCCTATAAGATGTTCAAGCTCGGCGATTGGATTAAGATCGGGAATTACTATGGAAGGGTCGTCGAGATGAACCGCATGAACACCGTCCTCGTAGGGGCGGATAACGAGACGATCATCATCCCGAACCACCTCTTCGTGAAGGAGCCCGTCGTCAACATGAGCATGGCGGGCAGGGTACGCATAAGCGTCCCCCTGAAGGGGATCGACTATTCTAGGTATCGATTGGACGAACTGGAGAGGGGGTTGCTGAGGATAGGGAGGGAAATGGAGGAAGCGGAGAGGCCGGAAGTGCACATCACGCACATCGATCACGAAAAAGCCGACCTAGAGCTCACCTTCCTCATAAAGAACCCCGCTAGAAAGAAGGAAATAGAAAGTAAGACGAGGAAAAAAGTCAAGGAATTCCTCGAGTCCTTGAAGAGTGGGAAAAGCTGAGCCTTTAAAAGAGTACGAAGAGGAAAAAGAAAGTCTTTCTCTCGAGTACAGGAGGCTGACGGGGACTTACGGGGTTGGCGTTTCTTGGCAAGAAACCCTTAAGTTCTCCCTGAAGCTCGGCCTCAGGAACTTCTTGCGGTACGCAGAGCCGTGGGGAATGGTCGTAACTGTGGCCATCATGACGTTCGCGGAGTTGCTCTTCCCCTTCGAAATTCTCTTGCCGTGCCTCGCCGTAGTGGGGGCGCAGATCGTGGCGGGAATGGTGGGGATCGTAGAGCGAATGAAGAAGGACGCGGCGATCATGACGACTTTCGGCCTGAACTTCAAGGCGAGCGCGGGCATGGTCGTGACTGAGGGGATGCTCATAGGATTTCTAGGGGCTTCCTTGGGCGCATTGGCGTATATTTCCCTCGCCTATTTTCTCTGCTGGAGGATCTCCCTCAAGGCGCTCGTCGTCGGCCTGTTTTTCCCCACTCTCCTGTGCGCGGCGTGTAGCTTCCCAGCGGCTAGGAAGGCCATGCTCACCGTCACGCCTTCGCTGAGGAGGAAGTGGTACCCCGATTTAACGAAGAGCCTCAAGAAGGAGCTCAAGAGGAAGAGGTTCATAGCGGTGGAGGTTCCCGTCCGCGTAAACGAGAAGGAGTTCAAGGAGCTCGTCAAGTACCTCCGCTGGAGGTTCAAGCCCACGTTGGTGCCAGGCCCCATGGGGGATAGCCTCTTGCCCGTTTACGTGAGGCATTTTTACCGCGAGGAAAATGGGAGGAAGATCTTCGGCTTCGTCAACCTTTACTACATGTACTACGAGCGAGGGGTCGCCGTCCAGGTTAACTTGGTTTTCGAAGGGGAGGACCGGGAACTGAAGATAATATCCGTCGCCCTCGACTCCTACGGCATGAGGGATGTAGCGGGATCCCTCTACAAATCCGCCGACTTGGTGAGGAAAGCCGTTCTAGAGTGGCACGTGAAGGTGAGGCCAGCTCGAATGAGGATCGAGCGCAGTCCACGGACTAAAAGGGGTCAGAGTAGTATTGAGTGGTCACGAAAATCAAGAAGCGTGACGGGAGAATAGTTCCCTTCGACCCCAGCAGGATAGAGCGAGCCATCTCAAAGGCCTTCAAGGCGGTTGGGGAAAAGGATGGGGAAGTAGTGAAGAAGCTAGCCTCGGAAGTCGTCAGAATAGTCCACGAAAGGTTCGGTGAAGGAATTCCGAGCGTGGAAGACGTTCAGGACATCGTCGAGGAAGTCCTCATGAGGGAAGGCTACCCGAAAGTCGCGAAAGCGTACATCCTCTACCGGCAGAAGAGGACGGAGGTAAGGGAAATAAAGCGCATGCTCGGCGTCACCGACGACCTCAAGCTGAGCGTGAGGGCGATCACCGTCCTGAAAGCCCGCTACCTCTTAAGGGACGAAGAAGGGAGGATAATCGAAACCCCCAAGCAAATGCTCATGCGCGTGGCGAGGTACATCGGCCTTGTCGACATTTGCTACTACCCGGAGGTCTACGATAAAGAAGGCAAACAGCCCAAGAGGGAGGCAGAAGAAGTTTCCTACGAGTTCAAGAAGGCGAACCTGAACGCTTACGAGCTCGAAATGTTGAAGAGGCTCTACAACAGGCTCGGAAGGGAAGGGAAGATGAAAGTTTCCTTCGAGGAGCTCTTGAAGTTCTTGGACGAGAAGTGGGATGAGCTTTACGAGAACGTCATCGAGGTCTTCTTCCAAGTCATGATGAACCGGTACTTCCTGCCCAACTCCCCAACCCTGATGAACGCTGGGGCTCCGCTCGGGCAATTGTCGGCTTGCTTCGTCCTCCCCGTTGAGGACTCCATAGAGGGAATCTTCGACGCGGTGAAGTGGGCGGCCATGATACACAAATCAGGAGGGGGAACGGGCTTCAGCTTCTCTAGGCTCAGACCGAAAGGAGATGTCGTTAAATCGACGAAGGGCGTTGCTTCAGGTCCCGTGAGTTTCATGAAAGTCTTCGACATGGCGACGGAAACCATCAAGCAAGGGGGGAAGCGCAGGGGCGCGAACATGGGAGTGCTGAGGGTGGATCACCCCGACATCATGGATTTCGTATACGCGAAAGCGAAGGGAGGACTCTCCAACTTCAACATATCCGTGGGCGTGACGGACGACTTCATGAGGGCGGCGGAAGAGGGGAGGGAGATATTCCTCGTAAACCCGAGGAACGGCGAGCGAGTCGGCAAGATCAACGCGAAATACCTCTTCGACATGATCGTTTACAACGCGTGGAGGACAGGGGATCCGGGCTTGATTTTCCTCGACGAAGTAAACAGACACAATCCCACGCCCCATTTGGGGCGCATTGAAGCGACGAACCCTTGCGGTGAGGTCCCCCTTTTGCCCTTCGAGTCGTGCAACTTAGGCTCGATAAACCTCTCGCTCATGGTAAAGGAGAAGGACGGCGGCTACGAAATAGACTGGAAGAAGCTGAGAGAAGTGGTGAAGATAGCCACCCACTTCTTGGACAACGTCATAGACGCGAACAACTACCCCTTGCCCCAAATAGAAGAAGCGACCCTCCGCACCCGCAAAATAGGGCTGGGCGTCATGGGCTGGGCGGAGTTGCTCTTCAAGCTGAGGATACCCTACGATTCGGAGGAGGCCGTCGCCCTCGCGAAGAAGATCATGGAATATATCAACTACCACAGCAAGCTCCAATCCATCGAACTCTCGAAGCAGAGGGGGCCATTTCCTGCTTTCAAAGGCTCCATATTCGACTCGGATAGGCCCAGAATGCCCTTTGAGGCGGAAGGGGAGGATAAGGAGCTCACTTTGGACTGGGAGAAGGTGAGAGAAGGAGTCAAAGAGCACGGAATAAGGAACGCCACCACGACGACCATAGCACCGACGGGCACGATTAGCATCATAGCGGGAACGTCGAGCGGCATAGAACCCCTCTTCGCCCTCGCCTTCGTGAGGAAGGTTCTGGGAGGAGAGGAACTCGTGGAGGTGAGCGAAGTCTTCCAGGAAGAGTTGAAGCGTAGGGGCTTGTGGAAGGACGAGCTCATGGAAAAGATAGCGAGGACGGGATCCGCTAGGGCGGTGCCCGAGCTCCCGGAGGACATCAGAAGGATATACGCCACCGCTTTGGACATAGATGTCGAGTGGCACGTGAAGATGCAAGCCGCTTTCCAAGCTTTCACGGATAACGCCGTTTCGAAGACGGTGAACCTACGCTTCGAGGCCTCGCCCGAGGAAGTGAGGAAGGCCTTTCTCTTGGCGTGGAGGCTGAAGTGCAAGGGGATCACCGTTTACCGGTACGGTAGCAAGGGAGAACAAGTCCTCTACGTAGGTGCTAGGAAATGGGGAAGATCTTCCTCTACATAGGGACGGGAGCGGGCAAGACGACGAACGCTTTGGGGCTTGCCCTCAGGTGCGCGGGACACGGACTCACGTGCGTCATCGTTCAGTTCATGAAGGGGAGGAAGGACATAGGGGAAGTGAAAGTGCAGAAGATGCTGGAGCCTTACTACGAGATCTACCAGTTCGGGAGGGAAGAGTGGATCGACTTGAAAAACCCGAGCGAAGAGGACAAGCGATTGGCGAGAGAAGGTCTTGAATTCGCCCGGAAGGTGATGAAGGAGAAGAAGCCCCACTTGCTCGTCTTGGACGAGCTCGCCTTGGCCGCGTATGTGGGGCTCGTGGACGTTGGGGAAGTCCTGAAAGTCCTCGAGGAAATTCCCGAAGAAACAGATGTCGTCATAACGGGTAGGTACTCCCCGCCGGAACTCATAGATAGGGCGGATTTTGTGAACCTCGTATCCGAGGTCAAGGCCCCGAAGGAGCTGTACACGCGCATCGGCATCAACTATTAATTTCGTCCCGTAATTCTCTGATGCCGATATTTAGGGGTACGGTTTCGGGGGAACCCATGGCCATGTCCTCGACGGGGTTCGGTTACGTTACGGCGTTCACCATGATCGTGGAGGAGGGGCTGCCCGAGGGGGCGCCCAAGGAGTATCTGGTCGTCGCTCCCAAACTTTACTCCTTCATTTACGTGAGAAAAAACGACCGGATTGAGGTAGAAGGGGAGATAAGGAAGAAGCCTGGTCTCATAAGTTCTTACAACGTAGTGGGAGAGCACATACTCGCGAAGAGGGTCAAGAACCTAACGCTGGGGATCGAGTTCAGATAACAATATTAGCTGATCCTTCACGGAATTCGATGAAGAGCTTATTCGTAATTCCCGAGAAGTGTAGCGGGTGCCGAATCTGCGAGCTCGTCTGTTCCTACGAGCATTTCGGCGTCTTCAACCCGAAGAAGTCGGCGATAAGGATCCTCTCCCTCTTCCCCGAGCCAGCGATAAACTACCCCGTCGTGTGCAAACAATGCGCCGTTCCCAAGTGCGCCGAGGCTTGCCCCGTCCACGCCATTTACAGGAAAGACGGGATCGTCCATATCGATTACGAGAAATGCATAGGCTGTGGGGCTTGCGCCCAAGCTTGTCCCTTCGGGGCGATATTCATGCACCCCGACATCAAGCACCCCATCAAGTGCGACCTCTGCGGAGGAGATCCCAAGTGCGTGGAGAAGTGCCCAACGGGAGCGATAACCTTCCGGGCGAAAAGCTCGGGACACCAAGAGAAGCACCTGAAGTTCGCCCAACTCGCGAGGAGGGGGTAGCATGCAGATAAGGGGAGGTTACTGGCTCAGAGTCCTGAGGGTCGACCTGACGAACAACTCTTGGAAAGTCCAGCGCATCGATCCGTCCTTCGCGGTCAAGTACATAGGAGGGAGGGGATGGGGGGCGAGGATGCTTTGGGACGAAGTGCCGCCCGACGCCGACCCGTTAGGGCCGCGCAACAACCTCTACATCATGACGGGACCCCTCACGGGAACAGCTGTTCCCGGGGCCGGGAAAACCCACTTCGTCTTCATCAGCCCCCACACGGGCATATACGGCGACAGCAACGTCGGAGGGATGTTCGGAGTCGAGCTCAAGCAAGCGGGGTTTGACGGGGTCGTCCTCGAAGGAGCCGCCAAGGAGCCCGTCTACGTGTGGATAGACAACGGGGATGTTGAAATAAAGGACGCTTCCCACCTGTGGGGGAAAGGAGCGATAGAAACCGAGGAAGAAATCAAGAAGGAGCTCGGCGATTACGCCGTAAAAGTCGCCGCCATAGGCCCCGCTGGCGAGAACCTCGTGAAGATAGCGTGCGTGACGAGCGACTTCGGCAGGCAAGCGGGGAGAGCGGGAGTTGGAGCGGTCATGGGATCCAAGAAGGTCAAGGCGGTCGCCGTTAGGGGGGATAAGGACATACCCGTTGCGTACCCGGAGAAGCTGAAGGAGCTTTTCGACGAAACCATGGATTACCTGCTCAAGCACAAAGACCTCGACATCTGGATCAGGCAGGGGACTTCCCAGGTCGTCGTGTGGGCGAATGAAAACGCTTGCTTCCCCACGAGGAACTTCTCCGCGAGCGTCTACGAAAAGTACAAGGACATAAGCGGGGATGTCATCGAGCGGAAGAACAAGATCGCCGACAAGGCCTGCTTCGCTTGCCCCATGAGTTGCGGGATAGTCACCATGATCAAGCACGGGCCCCACAAAGGCGTGGTCGTTGAAGGACCTGAGTACGAGACCCTTGGCATGTTGGGCGGGAACTGCGCTCTTCCAACGCCTGAAGACGTGATATACGCGAATTACCTATGCGACGACTTGGGCCTCGACAGCATTTCGGCAGGTGGGGTAATCGCCTTCGCCATCGAGTGCTTCGAGAAAGGCCTCATAGACGAGAAGGACACGGGAGGTCTGAAGCTGAAGTTCGGCGAGCCCGAATGCGTGTTCAAGTTGCTCGAAATGATCGCCATGAGGGAGGGAATAGGAGATCTCTTGGCCGAGGGTGTGAAGAAGGCAGCCGAGAAAATAGGAAAGGGAGCCGAAAAGATCGCCATGCACGTCAAGGGACTTGAAATAAGCGCCTACGAGCACAGAGCGGCTCCCGCCATGGCTCTGGCCTACGCCACTTGCGACATAGGGGCGCATCACAACCGGGCGTGGGCGATCACGTACGACATCAAGGTCGGGAGGCTCGAGTACACGGAGGACAAGGTGAAGTGGGTCATCTACCTCCAGCACATAAGGCCTCTCTTCGACGCCCTAGGGACGTGTAGGCTCCAGTGGGTCGAGCTAGGCCTCGGCGCCGAGTATTACGCGAAGTTCTACACGGCCGTGACGGGGGTCGAAACCACCCTCGAAGAACTCCTGAAGCGTTCGGAAATGATCTGGAACTTGACGAGGGCGATAAGCGTTAGGAGGGGGCTCAGGAACCAAGATTGGTTGCCGAGGAGGGTTTTCGAGGAGCCCACGCCTTCCGGGCCCTATAAGGGAGCGAAGCTCGACGAAGAGAAGTTCAAGGAAATGGTCAAGAAATACTACGAGCTGAGGGGATGGGACGAGGAAGGCGTCCCCACGCCCGAAAAGCTCAGAGAACTTGGTTTGGAGGACGTAGCGGAGGAAATAGCCAAGATAAAGCAGGCTCAGTAAGGATAAATTCCGCTTTCCTATTTTTCTGATGCCCAGAAAGCGTACCACAACTAAGAAAAAGAAGGCCAAAAAAGCGAGAAAAGCCAAAAAAGCCCCCAAGCTTGAGATTCCGGAAGGAGCCGTTGGGATTACGTGCGTGGATCCTTCTAGCGAGGGGAGGAGCAATTACTGTAGGATACTTGTGAGGCCTGAGGCGAGGAAGGAACTCAACAGGGGCTCGTACGTCGAGATAACCGACGGGGACGTGACCTACATAGGCAAGATAGCTGCAGGGCCCTTCAACATAACGGAGAGTTTTGAGAAGGCCGTGGTCGAGATGGAGAACGGAAATATGCCCGAGTTCTACACGGTCTACGACGTGGAGCTCGTGGGCACCCTTAAGGAAGGGAGGTTAGGCGGCGTCTACAATAGGCCCGCGCCCGGTTCTCCCGTCATGCCAGCGAAAGCGGAGCTCGTGCAGGAGTACATCGGGGCAAAGGGAGACTTGTACCTAGGGAGGTTGGCGGCTCAGTTTAACGTTCCCGTGCAACTTTCGAGCGACGTTTTGAACAAGCACCTAGCCGTGTTCGGGACGACGGGCTCGGGCAAGAGCAATACCATGCAAGTCATCATGGAAGAGGCCCTAAAGCAGGGCTTCGCCATCCTCGTCTTCGACGTGGAAGGCGAGTACGTCTACATGGACCAACCCACCGACAAGCTCGTCCAGATTCTCAAGGAGTTCGGGAGAGAGCCAGAAGGCGTAAAGGACATTCGCGTTTACGTCCCGAAAGGTTGCGGTAGCGCTAGGCCAGACGCGAAGGAGTTCGGCGTTCTCTTCAAGAACATGGACAAGCGCGTCTTGTGCGAAATCCTAGGCGTGAATGTCATGCAAAGAATGTTGTTGCTCGATGTCATTAACGAGCTCGAAAAGGGAGTGCTCGTCGGAGGGGAGAGGGTGGAGGCTTTGGCGAGAGAGGTATCGCTTAGGGAAGTCATTTCGAGGATCGAGCAGAAGCTGGACCCCCTCCTCAACCCCGACATGCCCCAGCCCACGAGGGAGGAGTACATGAGGATCCTCATCAAGCTCTACTCCCTCAGGGATCAGGGGATTTTCGACGAGGCGGAAGAGATCGATGTCGAGGACATACTCGTCCCCGGAAGGCTCACCGTCATCGACATAAGCGAGGCGACGGACGACGTAAGGAACATCGTCATGGCCCACTACCTCGACAAGATTTTCGAATACAAGATCCGGAACCCCGAGAGTGCGAAGATAATGATCGTCATGGAAGAGGCGCACACGTTCGTGAGCCGCGAGAAGAGGGACCGCATGGTCGCCACCGTGACCATGATAAACGAGTTGGCGAGGAGGGGGAGGAAGAGGGGAGTCTGCCTTTGCTTCGTTTCCCAGCAACCCTCTCACTTGCCAGAGGAGATATTCGAGCTCTGCAACACGAGGATCATACACAAGACGAGCTCCGTCGCGAACATAAGGGCCCTGGAGGAGTCGACCGGAGGGGTAGGCAGGGAGCTCTGGGAATCCCTCACGGGGCTCGGCAAAGGGGAGAGCATCATCATAAGCCCGAACTTCAACCACGCCGTCATCATGCGCGTGAGGCCCGCCGCGTCCAAGAGGCTTCACGTCGAGGAGGTTACGATAAGGACGATTGCTGCGTGAGCTAGCGGAGAGAGTAGCCGAGAAGGTAGCCAAGGGAGCGGAAGGATCAGTTGTCTTAATGCCCGACTTCTTCCTCGATCACTTCGTCTACTTCGGGCAAGACCTAGACGAGTTCTTCCGCCGGATGAGGGAAGTCGCCGAGAGGGGCGGGGGGAACATAGCCCCCGTGGAACAGGAAGTTTGGCACGGCGGGAACGCGTCCAACACGGCGGCCGCCTTAGCGGAGTTGGGGGTGAGTTGTCACCTGATCTTGAGGACTAATTTGACGGGCTACGTTTTGCTGTCCCGCTTCTTGGGAGGGAAGGTGGACCTTTCTCACGTGAAGAAGGACGGGAAGCTGTCCGCTACCGTCGCCGTGGAACTCTTCTACAGAGGGAGAGCCGTCAACATCATGATAAGCGACAGCGGCTCCGTGGCGGAATTCGGCTTCGATTCCCTCGACGAGAGCGATTTAGAGTTGCTGAAAAAAGCGGATGTGGTGTGCGTCCTCAACTGGAACCAAAACAAGAAGGGAACCGAGTTGACGGAAAAGGTCTTCGAGTTCGTGAAAGAAAAGGGCAAAGGAAGAACGTTTTTCGACCCGGGAGACCCTTCCGTCAAAGAATGGGACATTCCCAACTTGAGGGAAGTCCTCAGAAGGGGATTGATCGACGTGATAAGCCTCAACGAGAACGAGCTGAGGTACTTGTCGCCGAGAAAAGGGAGCGAAGAAGACATGGCAAGGGCTCTCCACGAGGTATCGGGCGCTACGGTGGATCTTCACACTCCGAAATACTGCATAAGCGTAACCGAAGAAGGAGTCTTCCGCGTACCATGCTTCGACGTGAAAGTCAAGAGGGTGACGGGTGCGGGAGATGCTTGGAATGCTGGCGACATCTTCGGGTATTTGGCGGGAATGGAGTCGAGAGAAAGGCTAATAACGGCATCCGCTGTTGCTGGCTTCTACATAAGCGAGGGGAGGGCGCCATCGAGGGAGGAAGTCGCGTCCTTCGTGAAACATACTAGGTTTTTAGCTTTTGAAACATCTATTTAAAGAATGATATCACGCGAAGAGGAGCTTCTAAAGATGACAATTTCATTGTGTCAGGACCATGCTAGGAAGACCATAAGGACCGTGAGGGCGGCCATGCGGGTCGTGGATGCCTTCTTGAACGGGGCTTCAAAGAAAAAGCTCGACTTGGAATTCCAGAACGTCTTGAACGAGAGGGAAAAAGTCATCCAAATGAAGAACGACATTGCTAGGCACTTGAGTAGCGCTCTCCTGCTCATGCAGAAGGAGGACTTTTACCGCCTCATATCCTCCCTCAGCGAGATAGCCGATTACGCGGTCGGGATAGCCCACAGGATAAAGGAGATGAACGACATGAAGTGCAAGGTGCCCAAGAAGGTAAGGGAGAGCCTCAGCGAGTTGGGGACGAATTCCCTGAGGACTGTCGACAGGGTTAAGAACATGATGCACGCTCTCCTCTCCGACAGGGAGAGCCTAGAAAGGGAGCAGAAGAGGATTTCCACCATGGAGAACAAGGTCGACGAATTGTACCGGAATTTCGACCTCCTCGTCATGAAAAGCAAACTGGACTTGCCCAGCTTACTGCTCTTGAGGGACATAGGCTGGCTCATGGAAAGCGTCGCGGATAAGGCGGAGGACATCGCGGACATCCTGAGGATCCTTGGCTTCGTCCTCCTTTAAGGCCCAGCTACACGGCGACAAGCTCGTAGTGTGGAACGTGGAAGAGGCGAATAGGCTCTATTGGAGCGGCTTTTTTGGTGCTCCCTTGGGGATTGAAAAGCCGAAAAAGAAGTTCAATGCCCCCCTCGTTTTGGACTTGCTCGAGGGAGCTTACCTCTTGGAAGAGGGGAAGATAGAGGTCTTCGACGGCGAGAGGAAGATCGGCTTGGAGGAATTGCTGAAAGTAGGGAGAGAGAAGGTCCAACATTTCGACGAGAAGTACGCGGTCTATCGCGACTTGAGGAAGAGGGGATTCGTGGTCCTCCCAGGGATAAAGTATGGGGCCGATTTCATCGTTTACGAAAGGGGACCGGGGTTGGAACACGCTCCTTTCCTCGTTCGAGTTTTGAAGAAAGAGGGCAATTTAACGGCGGAAGATGTTATATCCTTCGGGAGGCTCGCCACATCGGTCAGGAAGAAAGCCGTATTCGCTTTGGTGAACGGAAAAATAGAGTACGTGGGACTCGAGTGGAGGCCTTAACGCAGGGATTCCCCGCACCTTATGCAGTATTCGTTCTCCGGTTTGTTAAGCTGACCGCAATTTGGGCATTTAACGAAGCCTTCGGGCTTTAGGGTCTTGCCGCAGAAGGGACAGAAGGACATCTCCATCTTTGATAGGGGGAGTAGAGTTTCGCAGTGAGGGCAGAGGGCGGCTTCTATCCTTATCACGACCTCCTTCTCGAGCTCCATAGGAATGTTGAGCAAGACAACATCCCCAGCGGCTTTCACGACATCCCAAGACAAGTCTACCCGCTCTTCCAACTCGAAAACTTCGCCCTTCTCCTCTATGCTCTCCTTGAGCAATCGCATGTACTTCCTGCCAGCGTCCGTATCGTGCAAGAAGCGGGCGAAAACCTCGTCCTTGAAGGCTTCCTCGGGAGAAACGCCTAGAGCCGTCGAGATCTCCCTCTGCAACCTGCTACGGGCGTAGGAAATGGAAGGACCGACTTCGGTGGCGAGTATTCGGATTATCTCATCCCTAAGCCTAGAAACGGGCATTTTCTCGGGAGATATGGCGGTTCGGATGACCCTCAGCTTCCGCTTGGTGAGGATAGTCAGCCTCTCGCCCACCGAAGCGTCGGCGACTTTCCCGACGACGCGCCCATTAGCGTCGATAACGTCCTTCCCAAGCAATTCCATTCGCTCGGACATCGAGTAAGAAAACGCTTCCCTTTAAAGGCGTGCGGTTAAGGATATACCCTCGTCGGGGTTCGGGGGAACAGGCAGGCTTCGCGTATATGGTAAAGTCCGCATATCCAGCGCACGAGTCTCTCGACTCCTATGCCGAAGCCCGAATGGGGGACCGTCCCGTACTTGCGTAGGTCTAAGTACCACTTGTAGCTCTCGAGGGGGAGGTCCTGTTCCTTTATCCGCTTTACGAGCAGATCGTAGTCGTGGATCCTCTGCCCGCCCGTGGATATCTCGCCGTAGCCCTCGGGGGCGATCATATCGGAGGACTTGCTGACGCGGGGATCGTCCTCTTCGGGCATGTGGTAAAAGCTCCTCGCCGAAAGAGGGAAGCGGGTGATGAAGAAGGGGTTGTCGAAGGAGAGGGAGAGGGTCCTTATCTCGTCCGCCCCAAAATCCTCTCCCCACTCCACGTGCATCCCCTTCGATTCGAGGATTTCGAGGGCTTCGTCGTATGTTATGCGCTCAAAGGGGAGCTTCGGCGGACGGAATTCCCGACCTAGGGTCTTGAGGCAATCGGAACGCCTCTCCACTACCTTGTCGCAGATGTACTTGACGAGTTCCTCCTCGATCTTCATGATGTCCTCGTGGGTGGCGAACGCCACTTCGCACTCGATCTGCCAGAACTCCGTCAGGTGAGCCCTCGTACGCGACTTTTCCGCCCTGAAGCTCGGGGCGATGGTGTAAACTTTGCCCAGCGAGGTTATTGCCGCTTCTTCGTAAAGTTGGGCGCTTTGCGTTAGGTACGCTCGCCTGCCGAAGTACTCCAAAGGGAAGAGGGTAGCCCCTCCTTCGCAAGCC
>CAYNNH010000004.1:0-6531 GCA_964398605.1 uncultured Nitrososphaerota archaeon
GGCGTCCTCCCCGAGGGAGTCCACTTCATCGAGGTGAGGGGTTACGACAGCGCTGGGCACGTCTGCCAGGATGCCACGTGGGTCGTCGTCACAAGGGGAGGGGTCATCACGAGGGTCGTGAGGCCGGAGGTCGCGAAGGGACTGCTGGGGGAGCTGACGTACATGCAGGCGCTCATCCTAATCCTCGACGTCGCAATACTGCTGGCTCTCGCGATCTCCCGATGGCGAAAAGCTAGCTAGCCTATTTTTTCTTTACCCGCACCGACAGAACCACTCCCTTGCTCACCGAAGTAGTCGTCGCCTTCCCCATCCCGGGCTTGCCGAGGATTTCCTCGGGAGGTGGAGGAACCCAGCCCTTGGGGGGCTTCCCTCGACGCCTCAAGTACAGGAAGGGCACGATGATGGTCACGGGAAGGGCGAAGCCCCAAGGGAAGTAGAATACTCCCCCTTCCACGGCTTGTCCTTCGGGGGCGTAAATCTCGATTTCCGCCTTCGAGGAAGAGGAGTGTCCGAGGGAGTCCCACGCGATCACCTCTAGCTCGTGTTTTCCGGCTTGGGAGATGTTGAGGCTCAGGACGTGCTCTCCCGGTTCCGCCAGGCGAGCGATTTCATCGCCGTCCAATATCACCTTCGCGCCCTCGAAATGCGGATCCCGCACGATGACCGTAACGTTGAGCGTGCCCGCTTCGGCGCTCCCGGGACACCGTATTTCCACAGCGGGAGGGGAGTTGTCGACGGAAACGGATAGGACGTAACTACGCTCGTTCCCCGCTCTGTCGATGGCTCGGAGGACGAGGACGTGCTTCCCGTCCGAGTAGTTGGTCGTGTCCCACGCGAACTCGTGACCGCCGGGAATAATCCAAACCGCGACCGCCCGTCCGTCGACGAAGAGGGTGGCGTTCTCGAGGTACGGCTCGTCGATAGAAGCGGAGACTCTAACCACCCCGCAGGCGAGCTCGGGAGCCTCGAGTTCGAGGGCGGGAGGAGCGTTGTCCACCACGACTCGGCAAGTGGTTTCGCCCACGTTGCCCGCCTTGTCCACGGCCAGCAATTCAAGCTCGCACAATCCGTCCGGCCAGCTGGTCGTATCCCAGAAGAAGGTTTGGTTCTTCGGCGGGACTTCGCGGGGAGTCCCGTTAATTATTAGGGTCAAGGAGTCCAAGTTGCGGTCCCACGCTACCAGCTCCAGCCCTACGGTCCCCTTCGCGAAGGTGGGGGCGGATATGCTCGCCCTCGGCGGGGTGTTGTCGACCACCACGGAAACGGAGCTCTTGGAGGTCCTCCCAAAGAGGTCCCTCACTTCCAATACGACCGCGTACGAACCGTCCGGACTTGCCGTAGTGTCCCACGAGGCGGACGAGTAGTTCGATGTCGCTAGGGCCGACCCGTTGACCATCAGGCGCACGCGTATGGGAGAAACGTCCCACGCTTTGAAGACGATCGGGATCTTCCCCCTCACGTAGGATCCGTTCTCGGGACGCAGTATTTCGGCGTGAGGGGGAGAATTGTCGAATATCACGAGCACTGAGTAGTTGACGGCGAAGGGGAGCGTCCTGTTCATCGCGCACGCCTTTATCACGTACGGGCCTGACCAATTGGCGGAAGGAAGAGTGTACCGGAAGGAACTCACCGGGCCGAAGTCCACGTGTTCCTCCTCGTAGGGCCTGTTGGCGGGGTAGTACGCGAGGACCAAAGTCTCGTACGCCCCCTCCGCCCACGCTTCCACGGTCAAATTTCCGCTCGCGAACGTGGATCTTGATGGCGATATTCGAACCTTAGGAGCCTTGTAAGGCTTGGAAAGCAACGGCTCACACGCCACGGACCCTTCCCACCTAGCCCGATATTTTAGAATGCCATCTTCTCCAGGATAACAGTGGCTGGCATTCACGACGGCGTCCGAGAGGATGTCGTTGCCGTTCCCATCGATGTTACAATAGTGAACCTCGAGCACGCGATCAGCGGGCACATAATGGAATGCAATAGCATCCATCGTCCAGCCCGTTAAGTTGCACCCTATGATGTAATTCCTCCCGTCCGGTTCGTCGACGACGGAAATCCCCCTCGTCCCTTCAACGCTCACGAAGTTGCAGGCGCAGATTACGAAGTCGTTCTTATGGTTGAAGTACGCGGTTCCCGCTGCGGTATAGCTTAGGTTCGAGTAGAAGGCGAATGTAGAGCGCGTAACGAGAGTTCTGCGTACGTTCGTCATGTAAAGCGTGTTCGACCTGTTTAAAGGACTTGTGCAGTTAATGTAGCAACCCTCAATGACGACGCGGTCTCCCAAGGTTGAGCCCTCGCTACGGGACTTGACGGCGTGGTGAGAACCCGTTATTTCGCAATTGTAAACTTCGAGGCAACCCCCCCAGCGGTGTGAAATCCCGTACCAGCAATTGCGGAAAATCGAATCGGCAATCGTGACGTTAGAAGACATCCCCAAAATTCCCATGTTGCAATCGAAGAAAGAACAATTCACCACGACCAAATTGGATCTGTAAACCTCGATCGAGTGATCGCATTCTTGGAAAGAAGAGTTCAGCACGACGAGTTCCGAGTTCGACGCATACACGCCGGCGGACCGGTAATCAGTCCAATAAGAAGGGCTCACGAAATGCGAGTCGCTCACCCAAACCTGATGGGAGAAGGCCACCGTAATAGGTTGACAACAATTCGGGAAGGATCCGCAAACTCGGATCTGGGAGCAGTTAACTAGCATAACCGGACCCTCTGCGACGATCGTCCTATGGTGCTCCCCAACGACGTAGAGGATCCTAGAGCCTTCATAGGAGCAATTAACGATCTCGTGGAGGAAATTCTCCAGAGAAGATCCTCTTACTGCAAGTCCGCCTTCTTCGAAGAAACAATCGACGAAAGAACAATTCCGAGATTGTCGCAAGAAAAACATGCCCTTAAGACGGGAAGATCGGAAAGTAACGCCGCTGGCCTGAATTATGATGTTGCCAGAAATTCGAGAATTGAAGAAAGAAGCGGGCGCTCTAATGTTGCCTTCGATGCGTTCTAAAGAGGAGCACTCTACTCGCACAAAGCCCGTAGATCGGAATTGGTAGTCCTCGGCGGAGGTGATCTTCGAGCTTTCCCTCATGACCAGCTTCCCGCTCACCGTTACCGAACGCCTGCTTCCTTCCAGAATGATCGTGGAGTTGATGAGGGTTAGGTTGCCGTAAACGTAGAGGCTCCCGTTAAGGAAGACGACCTCGTGGTAAAGTACCTCGGTGCCCGATACCGTCCAGTTCCCGTTTATCGTCCGGTAAGTAGTTCCCTGCGAAGCGACGGGCGTTCCGGGAATTGCCAGCAGAAGGAGCGCCAAATAGCAGAGCACACTTCTCTGGGGCATTTCAATTAAGTCGGCTTTTCGTTTAAGAGAACCTAAGTTCAGAAATCTACCTTATGCGGATGTACTCGTACGCTTCCCGGGCGCTCTCGAAGCAGTAGTGAACCTTCTGGAACTCTTTCCTGAACTCGGCGACGTCCTCCGCCACGCGCTTCGGATCCTCCCCTTTGAGCACGACCCTCGCGATGAACTCGGCGATGTCCTGCATCTCGCTTTCCCTCATCCCCAGACGCGTGACCTCGCTCGTCCCGAGCCGAATTCCTCCGGGGGCCATGAAGTGTCTTCCCATTCGGATGTCCCAAGGCAGGAGGTTGCGGTTGATGATGATGTTCGCTTGCTCGAGGGCTTTCTCGACGGTCCTCCCATCCTTCATGGGGGTCTCCGTAACGTCGATCCATATGACGTGCGACTCCGTGAAGCCCTTGTGCTCGGCGAGGACCTTGAACCCCCGCTCGTAGAGGGCTTGGGCAAGGGCCTTCGCGTTCCTAATGATCTGCTTCGCGTACTCCTCCCCGAACTTGAGCATCTCGGCGAGGACGACCGCCTTTCCCGCGACGTGGTGGAGGTGGTGGTTGGAGAGCATCGCCGGGAAGGCGGCTTTCTTGAGGACTTCCGCGTACTTCTCCCACGAGAGGACCATTCCTCCTTGCGGGCCCGGGAGGGTCTTGTGGGTACTCATGGTCACGCAGTCGGCCCCTTCCCGGAGGGGATCCTGGAACTGCTTGCCCGCGATGAGCCCGGCCACGTGGGCGGCGTCGTAGACGACGTATGAATCGCCCAGCTCGTCCGCGATCTCGCGTATTTCCTTGACCGGGTGGGGGAAGGGGAAGACGCTCGCCCCGAGGAGGAATATCTTGATTTTCTTCCCTTTCTCGAGGAACTTTTTCACCCTCTTCCTCGTCTTGTCGACGTCGATGTTGAGCTCCTTCTCGTCGTAGGGGAAGCCCTTCACCACGAGCCCGTGGACCTTCCCCGCGGTCCCCCAGAGCTTCTTCTTCCCCATGCTAATGTGCCCTCCTTTGGGAATGGGCAAGGCCATCATCCAGTCCCCGGGATCCGAGAAAGCCGTGTAGGCGACTAAGTTCGCGACTACGCCCGATATGGGCCTCACGTCGGCGAACTCGGCGTTGAAAAGCTTCTTGGCGAGCTCTATGGCGAGCAGTTCGACCTGGTCAATGTATATACAACCCGCGTAGACGCGTTCTCCGGGCCAACCTTCGGCGTATCGGTTGCCGAAATCGGAGATGATGGCTTCCCTCACGGCCGGCGACGGGATGTTCTCGGAGGCTATGAGGGGTATGCACTTCGAGAACCACTCGTGGTGCTTGCGCAAAAGCTCGAACACCCTCTCATAGTACCATTCGGGAGTCCGCTCCGACATCACGTTATTAGAACGCTTAAATTACGTCATTTCTCCTTTACCGATGAGCAGGCGCAGGAGGCGCAGGGAAGCTCCCATGCCCGCCGCTTCGGCGGGACTTCTGCGTTTCTTCGAAGAGGAAACTCAGGGCATCAGGTTTAGGCCCGAAATCATCATAGGTTTTACCGTCGCCTTCATCATTCTCTCCATCATCCTCCGATTGCAGTACATGGGGAGGCTACACCTCCCCTTGCCTTTCCCTTAGGCTAGGAGCAAGAAGACTATCGAGAGGATCCCCGCCGCGGCTATCGAAGCTAAGATCGTTGAGACGACTTTCCTGAACAAACAGGGAACCTTCTCCGCCGTTTCCGTGAGCCACTTCCCGGCCACCTTCGCTCTGATCCTTAGCCTCGAACGGTAGGCGCGTTTCACGGAAGACAGGTCCTCTTCGGCTAAGCGCAGGGCGTCCTCTGCCATTTGTAGTACGGTTCCCCAGTCGTTGCGTTGTCCCAAGGGGACGTAGCCCATCCCACCGGGAAGGCTAGCCACGAGCTCGTGCGTATCAGTCGTGAGCAGCCGAGCGCCCAGTTTCGATTCGATTTCCTTGGAGAGCTCGGGAACCGCGTTGTTGGAGTCAAAGACGACGAAGCCGCACTTCTCTCCACCAACTTCGATGATGAACGCGATGACTCCCGCGCTTCCTATCTCCGCGTCCCTGTAATGCAGGCGTCCCACGCCGAACTTGAAGGGTTTCCTAGGGGAGGACCTCAGCCGTTTGAGAAGGAACCCGGCCTTTTCCTTGAACCAAGCGAGGTCTTCCTCGGAGGGAGGATCCCCCAATCCGTTGTGGGCGTCGACTACGGCGCAATCCCCGAAGGAAGCTTCAAGGTCTCGCTTGAAACTGACCGGGATATCTTCCATCCCCTTTTCCTTGCTCAGCACGAAGACGGGGAAGTCGCCTATGGAAAAAGCCTCGATGATCCTCCCCTTTTCTTCGAGGACGAGGGGTCCCGCGAAGCCCTCTAAGGGTTCTCCTCCTCGTCCCTCCGCTATTGCCTCGGCAACCCGGACGGTTTCCTTTCTCGAGGCAAGGTCGAAATCGTGCTCGGAAGCGCCGTGCAAAACCACGGCGGGAACCCCCCGCTCTTCGAAAGCCTCCACGATTTTCGCGGACATGTCGCTACTGCCCACGTTCTTGAAGGGACCGGGATGGAAGTAGGGGATCACGATGGCCCGTTCGCCCTTCTCGGTGTGAAGCGTGATCACGTCAGCCTCAACCTCCACGTCCTCGCCCAGCTCGTGGAGAAGGGAATCCAAAGGGGACCACTCGTCCACGACCCAGTTGAGGGCGAAGGCCTTTGTGAGGCGGCTTCCCGGAACCGAAGTCTCCGACAGGATCACCTTATTCCCCCACAAGAGGCCTAGGTCGACTAGGGCGAGGGAAGCGACGAGGGATGCGGAAAAAGGGAGATAAGCGTTTACTCCGGAGGCGAGGAAGGCGAGGACGGGAAGGGTCGCGGAAGCGAGCATTCCCCGAAAAGCGTGCTCGCTAGAAACGGACGAGAATATGACGAGTCTCGTCGAAAATAGGAAGGAAAGAGCAGTTGCAACGGAAAGCGATGGATCCTCCCCTAGAAGCGTTAGGATCCAACCGCCCACGAGCAAGCTTGGGGGCAATAGGAGGGCACAAAAGAGGGAAACGCAGAAGCAACGCCTCAGGTCGAGGATCCTGTCCCTTCGCAAAATGAGCCGATCTAGAAAGGGGGCGGTTAGGAAGGGGAGGCTCACTTTCCAAGCGAGGGGGAAGGGGCGAATCTGCAAG
>CAYNNH010000004.1:6541-13150 GCA_964398605.1 uncultured Nitrososphaerota archaeon
GAACAAAGAAGCGTACGAGCCCACGAGCGAAATAGCGAACGTCCCGAAGGCGATAAAGGCTGTCGATCTCGGAAACGTGGGCAGGAGGCGGTAGTATTTGGCAAGGTCGACGCGTTTTTGCCCTCGGCTCATAGTGTCTTGATGGAGGGGCTGGAGCGGATAAGCGAAGTCGTCCGGATGAGGGGGCTCACGTGTCCGAGCTGCGGCAAGAATACCATGGAGTTCTGGGAAACGGAGTACGACGTGCCCTTCTTCGGGAGACTCATGCTGACGTGCGTAAAATGTCCCTGCGGGTATAAGCATTCCGACGTCATGGTCCTCGGGGAGAGGGAGCCGTGCAGGTACGTGCTGAAAGTGGAGGGACCGAGGGACCTCTACGCGAAGGTGATCAAGTCGAGCTTCGCCAAGGTGACCATACCCGAGCTCGGCGTCGAGATAACGCCGGGTCCTTCGAGCGAGGGGTTCGTCACGAACGTGGAAGGGATCCTCGAGCGTGTAGAAGAAGTTTGTGCCGCCCTAGAAGGCGAAGCGAAGGAAAATTTCCTAAACAAATTGCGCGAGGCCCGGGAAGGAAGGTTGCCCTTCACGCTCGTAGTGGAGGACCGAACGGGCAACAGCGCCATCATTCACGAGAAAGCCGTGAAGGAAGTCCTACCGTCTCCGGAGGATGAGGGCAACGAGGACCGCCAAATCGAGCAAGACAACGAGGGCGTAGAAGGAGAGAAGTTCGGGGAGCTTAGCGGCTAATTCGCGTCCGGACGGGACGACCAATACTCTTTCTTCGCGCGAAACGGCGAACCATACCGCATCGTAGCACACTTTCCCCGTCACGTCCTCCCCTCGAACTTCGACGAGGTAGATGCCCTCGCTCGGAGTTTCAATCGTGTAGGAGTCGCCGGAGACTTGGATCCACGCGGAGCGGTTGATCCTCAGCTCGACGGACTTTATCGTAGTGGTCTTCTCCCACTGGACGGTCACGTTCTGCCCGTAAGGGAAGACTTCGCCTCCGACGGGCGACTTGATGCGAACGAAGCTCACCAGAGGCGCCCAGTCGCCGGGACCGTAGGGCAAGGCCGTGTCGCCTATCCCGTCGCCGTTGAGGTCGTCCCCTCGGTAGTCGCTCCAGTAGTTGCCGCCCCTAGGGCCGCCTATGATGCTAGGACACGTGTAACAAACGCTCGAGTTCCAATAGTTGCCGACGCACGTACCTTCGACGGACCAGTTCCGCTCGTTGAAGAAGAAGTTGTTGTAAATGAGGCAAGCGTTCGTATCGATGAGGCGGATCCCGATACCGCACGCCGTCACGTTGTTGGCGTAAACGGTGAAGGAACGGGAAGCCTCTAGGCGTATTCCTTCCCCGCAACTCTTGATCCTCGTCCAGCCTACGGCGAAGTTCGACGAAGCGTACGCGTAAACCGCCACGGAGCAGTTCTCTGCGAAGCAGCCGTCCAGAGACCCGTCTTCCTCGTCCACGATTACGAAGCCCTTTAGGCAGGAAGTCGCCTGGCACTCCCTCAGGGAGTTCGACATTCCGCTCAACCTGAAGCCATCTGGGCAATCGCTCGAAGAGCACCCCTCCACGCGGAAGCCTTCGCAATCCGTCAGGACGATCCCTCCCGATGCCGAGCCCAACACGTCGCAGTTCCCGACGGATCCCTCACAGGCGACGAGCTCCACGCCTGTCCCCGTCTCTTGGAAGAGGCAATCCTCCACTTTTACCGAGCAGTCGGAGGCGAGGAGCCCGTTGGAGTTTCCTTCGAACGTCGAATGGCGGATGGAGAGGTTGGCGCACGATTTCGCGAAGATTCCGTACGCTCCTCCCAGAAAAGTGCAGTTCTCCACTCGGACGTTGGAAGCGTTTTGCAGGAAAACGCACGCACATCCCGTCGCGTTGCTGAACACCAAGCAGTTTCGGATCACCACGTAGCTACGCGTGTTGCGGATGTCGATCCCGTTGGACAAAGTGGCGTTGATCTCCCAGCCCTCGATGACGTAGGGGTCGTCGGGGGTCCCGCTGCCGGCGACCACTCCGTTCTCGGGCACGAAATCGCTGTCACTCGTGATGTATATGGGGGGGCGGGTCTGGTAGGCCTGTTGGTTCGCGTAGGTCGAGGGAGGGAGCAAGAGGACTAGTAGGCAGGGAATTACGCAAGCCGCTAGTAGCAGTGAGGACTTCAGCAAAAAAAATAGAGGAGTGTTTATCTGTAGGTGCTGTCTTCCCAGAGGGCGGACTCGACCCAGAGGTACGTGTAGTTGCCGTTCGTGACGGGGTAGAGCGTGCCGGCGCGGTCGATGGAGAAGCCCCACATGTACGCGAAGCCCGTGTAGCCAGCGGCTCCGAGAGACTCTAGGTACACCCTTTTGGGTAGAAACATTCCGCTGTACATCCAATAAGTCACGTCGGCTCGAGCCAGCATCGGCCCATACCCATCTTCATTCGTTATCGCTAGGTAGAGGTAGACGGTGTGCTCATCGTACTTCACGAGAATCGGTTGTGCGTATGGAGCGCCGTTTCGAGTAAGCACGCATTGAGGTGTTTCGAGTATTGTAATCCCAGTTTCCCTGTCATATTTGAGCGGCATGACGTATGTGCGGTTATTATCGGCGTTGTACACCAACTGGAAGACCGTGCCCGCTTCAAGGTGCCTATCACGACCGGTAACGTTCTCCAGCGCGATGGCGGGAGGAGCGTACGGTATTCCGTACTCGTTTACGCTGATGCTCGTCGTCTGATTTAGCTCGATGTCGTAGACGGTGACGTTGTAGTCATTCTTCATGTGTACGCACGGGATCCAGATGACATTCTGCGTTGGGTCGAGCGAGAACATGGCCCAGGCGCGGAGGTTTGGCCTATTAACGGCCGTATCTCCGCATATGTAAATCTTCCAGAGGAGGCTACCGTTGTAGAGGTCGAAGACCCCCAACTCGAACGTCAGCGAGTAGTACCTTATGGTCGTGCAGTATATCCTGCAGAAGGGCAGGTGGAAACAGACCCTCTCCGTACCCTCCTGAAACGTTTCGATGATCGCGTATATCTTATCCCCGTGGACGGCCACGTTCCGTATGTAAGTCGCCTTGACCTCGGGGTCGCACGTGTAATTGATGACCTCGGTCCCCTCCGGGAGGCCTAAATCGGCGAGGTCGTCCGAATCGAGGGGCGGGACGTAACCGTTGGGATCCACGTGCGTTACCCAAACCTTCCCGAAGCTGCCCACGACAAGCGGGTCGATGTAGTAGAGGTACTCGCCCGCCCCGACAATCAAGGAGCCCTCGTACCATATGAAGTCGGCCGGGGGCGGCCATATCCCCGCGGCGTAGGGCAAGGGCAACGGCATCTTCGCAATTACGTCGAAGGTCCCTCCCGGCGGCGTCACCCTCTCCCTAAGCCAGTAGAGCCAAGCCCTCCCCTCTCCGCTTTCGACCGTCTCAACGAATATGAGGTTGCGCGTTATGCCTAGGGCTTCGATGGGCACGGAAACTATGCCGACGGGTATTTGGCCGTCGAAGGAATCGCTCGCAATGACTTTCAGCGACAGCGTGTCGATTTCGTACAAGAAACCTTTCCCTGATGTTGAGTTATACGTCCCGAGGAAGACGACGTTCGACGAGATGACGGGACCAGCCGTTACCTCGCCCTCTAGGGGGCCTACGAGCCCGAAGACGACCCTCGAGGGATGGGTGGTCCAAGCGGTGTGGTAGATGTCGCGCCCGAACATGTGCCAGTTCTCCAAAGGCAGGGTGGCGAGTATGTAGCTCCAGTCCGCGTTGTTGGAGCCGTTGTTATCCTCGTTCGGGGGGACGAAGAACAGGTTGTGGGCGGAGATCCCGAGGGCGAAGCAGAGGCTCGCGCACACGATGCCGACTAGGATGTGCTTAACAGGGACGGTAGCGTTGAGGAAAGCCCACCTCATTTCTCGAAAATTCGCTCGCATCCTTATCTTCTTTTCGTATAACATTCGTATAACAAAAGTTATACAATCCTTCAACCTACTTTTCTTGTGAAGGCGAGCATGGTCGTCGTGAGGGTGGATCCGGAGCTGAAGAAGGCCATGGAGGAAGTCCGCATCAATTGGGCGGAATACCTCAGGAGCAAAATAAGGGAGCGCATCGAGCTCGAGAGGCGGAGGAAGCTCGCGGAGGAGTTGCTCGAATACCTGCGTAGCGAGGCGCCGGAAGTCGCGCACGTCTCCCTCGAAGAGGTCCTGAAGGAAGCGAAGCTCCGTTGAAGAAGGTCCTGCTCGACGCGTCGGTCCTCGTCAGGATGGTCGTCAGGGAAGAGTTGAGCGAGGTGGCGGCTAGGATCCTCGAGGACTTCGTGGCGGGAAAAGTGGAGGTCTACACCACCGACTTGGCTCTGTACGAAAGCGCAAACGCCTTGCTACTATTGGCGAAGCGGGGAGTGAAGGGGACGGAAAAAGCCGTCGATTGGCTCTCGAGGATTCCTTTCCCTGCCGTGAGGATCCTTAAGGAGGACCTGCCCATCATCCACAGGCTCGCGTCGGAAAGGGGGCTGACGGTATATGATGCGAGCTACGTGTACCATGCTTGGAAAAACGGACTCGTGTTGGTTTCAGCGGACGAGGAATTGGTCGAGAAGGCGAAGGGGTTTCCCGTTTGCCGCTTGGAGGATTACGGGAGTTTGAGCCCATGAGGTATTACGGTGTAATAAGTTCGACTTAAGAATTAAGGGAGTTTTAGTTGGGTCGTTTAATTGGGGAGGGGGAGGTATGTGAATGTCGACTCTAGATCTACACATTGCTAGCCTTATGAAAAGCCTAATGAGCACGCAGAAAAGGAAAAGAAATGAAAGTAGGTTTCTAGAAATTTCTAGAAATTTCAAGATACAGAAAGGTGATTTTCATGAATAGGGAAACGCGGGTTCCCCCGTCCATAGAACGCAAGCGGAAATACCAAGTCAACGTCATCGTGCCCGAGGATCTCTGGAACCGATTCCAACTCATCGCCACTTACCTCAAGGAGAAGCGGGGGATCCGCAGCAAGGCTGGCGCTCTGACCTGGATCATAAGGCAAGCCTTAGGTCCCCTCTTCGACAACCTCATCAACACTCTGACGGGCACGCCCCAGCAAATCTCCATCACCCAGAACATAAACCAGAGCATAACACAGCACAACATCCAAGTAATACAGAACAAACTCACCATCCACAAGTCCTTTATTGAAAGCTACCAGCGGAGGCAGGAAGTCTTCAGCAGGGCCCGCCGAATCGTGCGCGAAATAGAGAACCTCGTCTCAGAAGTGAACGAGAACCCCTCCGTCAAGAAACAACTGCTCGAGCTCTACCAACAGGGCGTGCAACTCTACCAAGACTTGGTGACCATCCAAACCACGTCGGACGAAGAATCCCTCGTCCAGCACGCCCTGAACCTGCAGACCCTCCTCGACCGCTCCCTCGACAAAGCCATGAAGGCCTTGAAGGAAGCCGAGCTCATCGAAATCCATGGGCGTTAGCGACGAACTCACGGCGCGGATCCTAGAAGCCGTTCGGGAGGGTCCCCTATCCCCGTCCGACCTAGCGACCGTCCTAGGCGTGTCGAAGTCCGTGGTGGAGCGGCACATATCCCTGCTCGAAAACTACGGGATCCTCAGGCGCAAGCGACGGGGACTTTACGCCCTCTCAACTCCCATTCCCGACCTAGATGAAGTCCTCTCGATCATCCGCTCCTTCGAGGAGTCCTCCCGTCCCGCCCGCTTCAAGGGGATCGTCAAACAAGGTAGCGGAATCGTCCTCGACTTCGGCGACCTGAAGTTGCGCCTCAAGCCCGAGGACGTCCACGCCCTCCACCGCTTCCTCGCCATGCACCTCGAGAAGGACCCGTTTAGGCAAGCCCTCCACCGCCTCTACTGGGCCCTCCGGGAAGGTAAGATGGAGTTCAGCGGGAAGGAAATAAAGCAGTTCGCCCTCCAGCCCTGCGTCAAAGCGGGCTTGCTCCAGAAGCGCCGCATCAAGGATCCGGTCTTCCTGAAGTGGCGGACTTCGAAATTCTATACGCCGAGCAACGAGTGCGTGGCGGCTTTCAAGCGTTCTTCTTCGGCGAAACAATTCATTAAATTCCTCTTTAAGTAGCCAATATTACGGGTGCCGTAGCTACCGCGTTTCACACGAGGTGCTTCTACGACGCCTCCGTATGCTTCTGCCGCACGAAAGGACACTACGAGGACTTGCGCGAAGGGATCCGGGCGATAAAACAGTTGGCGAAAACGCGTAGGCGGTAAATTACCACTCCCTTAGCTCGCTGACCAGCGTCCTGTGGACGTACGTGCGGTCCTTGTCGATTATGTGGACGACCTTCACGCCCTTTTTCTCGAGCAAGTAGGACGAAAGGAACCAGCGGTGGCACTTCCAGGGGACCTTCTCCGAGCACATGACGGCCGTCCTGCCTTTTTTCATGATACGCAGGAGCTTCCCCACCCCCTTCTCGAATTCCCTCGTCTTCATGTATGCGACGTAGCCGCCCTTCCTGTAGCCGCCTAGGAGGTCTCCCAAGTACTCGTAGCGGATCCCCCTCTCCGCTAGGAGGACCGACAAGTTCTCCCGCTTGAACCACTCCCACTTCGACGTCGGGAAGCGCCTTATGTCGACGAGGATTT
>CAYNNH010000004.1:13250-33584 GCA_964398605.1 uncultured Nitrososphaerota archaeon
GAAGGAACGGTCTTGGTCGGCAAGAAGGCGGCGAGCAACTACGTCTTCGCGGCCCTGAACTTCTTCGAACAGGGGTGCACGAAGGTCATCTTCAAGGCGAGGGGACGGGCGATCACGACGGCCGTCAATGCTGTTGAGCTCCTTAAGCGCCTCATGAAGGAGAAGATTGAGGTCACTGACATCAAGATCGGGACGGAGCAGAGGACGGACGAATCGACGGGAGTGACGAGGCCGGTCTCCTTCATCGAAATACACGTCGTCCAGAAGAAGAAGTAGACGCTACAACGCCGCAATGGCCGCGAAGATCGAGGTCGTCCAATTAGATCGAGTTAAGGACGCGAATTTAATTCTCGGCCAATCGCACTTCATTAAGACGGTCGAGGATCTCTACGAAGCCCTCGCCGAGTCCGCCCCCGACATAAAGTTCGGCATCGCTTTCTGCGAGTCGAGCGGTCCCTGTCTCATCAGACACGACGGGAACGACGAAGAGCTCGAGCGATACGCTATCGAGAACGCGAAGAAGATCGGAGCCGGCCACTGCTTCGTCATTTATATCCGCAACGCGTGGCCCATCAACGTGCTCAACCGAATCAAGGCGGTAAGCGAGGTGTGCACGATCTACTGCGCGACCATGAACCCCGTGCAGGTCATCGTTGCGGAAACTGAAATGGGACGGGCAATTCTAGGGGTAGTCGACGGCTACAAGCCCAAGGGCGTGGAAGGCCCTGAGGAAATTAAGGAACGGAAGGAATTTTTGCGGAAAATAGGTTACAAAAGGTAGATTCTATCACATCGCCCCTCGCATTAAACGCGAAAACTCTTTAACCAGACCTTTAAATCTCAAGCATGTCCGCCGAAGTTCCCAAAATAGTGGTTGAGCCGCCAGGACCCAAAGCCCGCGCCCTCCTCGAGAGGGATGCGAAGGTCATCTCCCCATCGTACGTGCGGTTCTATCCCCTCGTTATCGAGAGGGGCGAAGGTTGCATTCTGTGGGATGTCGACGGCAACGCCTACATAGACTTTAACTCCGGGCTGGCCGTCCTCTCTACGGGCCACCGACACCCGAAGGTCATCGAGGCGATAAAGAAACAATGCGATAAGTTCCTCCACTACTCGAACACCGACTTCTACTACGAAGAGAGCGTCCGCCTCGCCGAAGCCCTTTGCGAAATCACGCCCGGCAAGTTCGAGAAGAAAGTTTACTTCGGGAACAGCGGGACGGAAGCCGTTGAGGCGGCCATCAAGCTCGCCAAGTGGCACACCCGCAAGCATCGCTTCCTCGCCTTCATAGGGGCCTTCCATGGCAGGACCCTAGGCTCCCTTTCCTTCACTGCGAGCAAGCCCGTCCAGAGGCGCTACTTCTACCCCATGTTGCCCGGCGTGACCCACGTCCCCTATCCTTACTGCTACCGGTGTCCCTTCAAGCAGGAGTTCCCCGATTGTGGCTACTGGTGCATAGACTTCATCGAGGAGTACGTCCTCAAGAAGTACGTCCCGCCCGAGGAAGTGGCGGCCATCCTCTTCGAGCCCATCCAAGGGGAAGGAGGGTACGTGGTCCCGCCGGACGGGTATTTCCAACGCCTCAAGAAGCTCGCCGACAAGTACGACATACTCCTCATCGACGACGAAGTCCAGTCGGGCATGGGGAGAACCGGACGATGGTTCGCAATCGAGCACTGGGACGTCGTCCCCGACGTCGTTTGCATCGCGAAGGGCATAGCCTCAGGAATGCCCATAGGCGCCACGGTTGCCCGTAGCGAGCTCATGGATTGGGTGGGAGGATCCCACGCGAGCACGTTCGGCGGGAATCCTGTCTCCTGCGTGGCGGCTCTGGCGACCATAGAGGTCATCAGGGAGGAGCACCTGCTCGAGAACGCGGCTAGGCAGGGCAACTATATCATGAAGCGCTTCAGGGAAATGCAGGAGCAATACCCCATCATAGGCGATGTCCGGGGCAAGGGACTCATGATCGGCGTCGAGTTCGTGAAGGATCCGAAGACGAAGGAGCCCGCTGTCGAAGAAGCGAAGGAGATCATGATCCGCTCTTGGAAGCGGGGCGTCGCTGTCATAACGTGCGGCATATGCACCCTCCGCATCGCCCCTCCCCTCATCATAACGCGGGAGCTCGTCGACAAAGGGCTCGACATCATCGAGCAGGTCATCAAAGAGGTCGTCCAGGAGAAAGCAAGGTAGATTTAAAAGTATCGACCAATCTTCAAGAATGGCTACCGTACTGGAACAGCTCCGCGGTATTCTTTCCAATCTGGAGAGGAGAACCGGAATAACGGCTACCGCAGTTGTTAGGAGGGACGGACTCCTCATCGCCCACGACTTCACCACGGCAGAGGATCCCCGCTTGGTTGCCGCTCTGGCCGCGAGCTTAGTCGGATCGGCGGAAAGGGCAGTCAGCGAGCTCAAGAAGGGGAAGATTTCCTACATCGCCACGATGGCCGAAGAAGGCCTGATGCTCACGGTGAGGAGCGGGGACGTGATACTCGTCGCCCTCGCCCCGAAGGACGCGAACTTAGGACTTATTCTGCTGGAGGTAGAGCGCGCCTCCAAGCAAATAGAGCAAGTTTTAGGGATGTAAATGAAGGTCAAACTCAGGGAATCGCCTTTAGGAAGTCGGGTTCTTGCTGTTCAGGAAGAGGGGACCTTGCTCTTCGATGGGAGAGTTCCCGTTGCCATCTTCGGCATAAGCACTTTCGCCTCCATACTCCAAGCGACGTACCAAATTCACGGAGAAGCCGCCTCAACTAGCCTCTACATGTTCGGCTTCGAAATGGGGAAGTCGTTCGCGAAGCAATTCGTCGAAGAAAATTACTCCGTTGAGGAAGCCCTCAGCGTGCTCTCCGACATCGATGCGATGGCTGGTTGGGGGAGATATCGTGTGGTCGAGCTAGACCACGAGAACAAGCGAGCGGTCATCGTCATGCGGAACTCCTTTATCGCCGACGCCTTAAAACCTTCCGAAAAGCCCGTATGTGATTTGTTACGCGGATACTTCGCCGGGATACTTTCCTTTTTGTGGAAGATCGATGTGAGATGCGAGGAGATTAAGTGCCTAGCGAGAGGCGATGGGGAATGCCGGTTCGAGATCCACCCGTAAAGCTGGCGGAAACGGCCTCGGGGGACCTCATATACGTGGATCAAGAAGAGGGGATCCTCGAGGCTAGAGGGCGCCGAATCATCCTCCTTTCCGCCATAACCCTCGCGTCCCTAGCCGAAGGAGCGGTCAACATATTCGGGGAAGCGGCGAAGTCCATCTTCTATATCGCGGGAATTCGGGCTGGAACCGCTTACATGCGCCTCCTTCTCAAGGAAGGGAGAACCCCCCACGAAGCGCTCGAAGAAATGAAGAGAGCGGACGCCCTTTCAGGATGGGGAGTTTATGAGTACATTTCTGTTGATTTGGAGAAAAAGGAGGCCATCATAAGGGTCAGGAATTCCATAAACGCTCGGGGCTTTTCGAAGAAAGGATCCCAAGTGTGCGATTTCCTGAGGGGATACTTCGCCGGGGCCTTTTCAGTCCTCTGCAAGGAAGACCTCAACTGCGAGGAGGAGAAGTGCATAAATAAAGGAGACCCGTACTGCGAGTTCCATGTTTACTCCTTTAAGTAGGCTCCTTCTTTTCGAAGAGCTTCTCTCGGTAGGCGAACAAATCGAGGAAGCCGTGACCCGAGACGTTGAACGCGATGACTTTTTCCTCGCCAGTCTTCTTGCACTCGAGGGCTTCATCTATGGCACACCTAATACTGTACGCGGACTCGGGAGCAGGGAGGAAACCTTCAGTCTGCATGAATATTTTCGCCGCTTCAAACACATCCTTCTCGTCGATGGCGTACGCGATGGCTTTTACATAGCCTAGGTGCTTTAGGAGGCTTATAATAGGGGCGGCTGCGTGGTACCGCAATCCTTCCGCGTATATCTTGGGGAACTCCGCCTTGTGGCCCAACGTGTACATCTTGAGCAGAGGCGTCTTCTCCGCGTGGTCTGCGAAGTCGTAGCGGTACTCGCCTTTCACCAAGTTGGGAGTTGCTAGGGATTGGGCCGCTATGAACTCGCACTCCGCCTCACCGCGGAGGACCTTCCCCACCATGGGAAGGACGAACCCTCCGAAGTTCGAACCCCCTCCGAGACAGCTGATCATCACGTCGGGCTGAACATCGATCTTCTCGAACTGCTTCAGAGTCTCCAGCCCTATGATGGTTTGGTGGAGGAGCACGTGGTTCAGGACGCTCCCCAAACAGTAGACAAACTCGTCGTGCTTCTCCGCGTACTCGAGCCCTTCGGAGATGGCTATGCCGAGGTTCCCGCCGTGGTGGGGATCCCTTTCCAAAATGGCCCTTCCAACTTCGGTTATTTTGCTCGGCGAGGCGTGGACGTCCGCCCCCAGCAACTGCATGTACGTGCGCCTATCGGGCTTCCATTCGTACGCGAACCTCACCCAGAAGACGACGCACCTCAACCCCATGACAGCGGCCGCCCAAGAGAGAGCGGAACCCCACTGACCCGCTCCCGTTTCCGTGCACACTCCCTCGTACCCTTCCTTCCTCGCGTAATAGACTTGAGCGAGAGCCGTGTTCAGCTTGTGACTCCCTGGAGGACTGAGGTCCTCCCTCTTATAGTACAGCTTCGCGGGAGTTTTTAGATACTCCTCGAGCCTCTTCGCCCTCACGAGAGGCCGAGGCCTCCCCGCGTGGATGTAGATCTCCCGCACTTCCTCTGGTATGGGGATCCAACGCTGGTCGGACAGTTCCTGCTCGAAAGCGGTCTTCAGCATTACCTGTTGCATATACTTGAGCCTAGATGGTCCCTCCTCCGGATCCCTTGGGGGAGGGAGTTTCTCCGGCAAATCGGGAATTATGTTATACCAAGCCTTCGGCATCTCGTCCGGATCCAATAACACGACTTCCTCACGCATAGCGAAATAGTATTCGAGCGTAAGATAAGCGTTTTAGGGAAGACTTATGACATGCCGCATCCCGAGACCATACTTCTCGACGCTCCGGGTTCGAAGTTCCTCCTACTCGGGAATGAAGCGATAGCGCGGGGAGTTCTGGAAGCGGGCATCCAAGTGGTCACCACGTATCCCGGGACTCCCTCCTCCGAGATAGCGGACACCGTTTCCTCCATCGCCCAGAAGGCGGGAATTTACATGGAGTACTCCACCAACGAGAAGGTGGCCATCGAAACGGCAGCCGGAGCCTCGATATCGGGAGTCCGCTCCCTCGTCTGCATGAAGCACGTGGGGATGAACGTGGCGGCGGATCCTCTAATGACCCTCGCCTACACGGGCGTGAGGGCGGGCATGGTGGTCGTGACAGCGGACGACCCGAACGCTTGGTCCTCGCAGAACGAGCAGGACAACCGCTACTACGCGCGCTTTTCCAAGTTGCCCTGCCTAGAGCCTTCTAACCCCCAAGAGGCGAAGGACATGGTCGTGGAAGCCATCAAGATTTCCGAAGAGCTCGAAGTCCCCGTTATTTTGCGCACGACCACGAGGATAAGCCACGTGAGGGGTCCCGTCGTCTACGGCCCCATCGTGAAGGAGAGGAAATCCGGGTATTTCGAGAAGGACGTTCGCCGCTTCGTCATGGTCCCCGCCCACGCTAGGATACGCCACATCGCCCTCCTTGAAAGCTACGAGAGGGCGAAGGAGCTAAGCGAAAAATCCCCCTTCAATGAAGTCATCAAAGAAGGAACTTCAAAAGCTGGTATCATCTGCTCGGGGGCTTGTGTGGGCTACGTTATGGATGCGGTGTCCGTACTGGGTTGCGACGTATCCGTTCTCAAATTGGGATTCACCCACCCGCTTCCCGAGGCGAAGATCGTCGAGTTCCTCAACAAGCACGAGAGAGTCCTCGTCTTCGAGGAACTGGAGCCGATTTTGGAGACGGAAATGCGGGCCATAGCCCAAAAGCACGGCCTGAAGACGGAAATCAGAGGCAAGGACGTGGGAATTCCTTCTCTTGGAGAACTGAACACGAGCATAGCGATAAAGGCGATCGCGAAGTTCGTCGGGCTACCCGTCCCTCCCGAGATCGAGGAATCGCTTAAGGCTAAGGAGGAAGCGAGCAAGCTTATCCCCCCAAGGCCGCCTGAGCTTTGCCCAGGCTGCCCCCACAGAGCATCTTTCTACGTCATAAAGAAGGCAATCGGAGGAGAGGCGATCGTATGCACCACCGATATCGGTTGTTACGCTCTAGGAATTCGTCCTCCGATGCAAATAGGCGACCTCCTCATATGCATGGGCGCCTCCATCGGAACGGCTTGCGGGATAAGCGAGGCGACGGGCAAACCCGTCATCGCCGTAATAGGGGACTCGACCTTCTTCCACGCGGGAATTCCCGCCCTCATCAACGCCATCTACAACAACCACCGCGTCGTCGTGTGCGTTCTCGACAACTTCACCACTGCCATGACGGGCTTCCAACCCCACCCGGGGACGGGGGTAACGGGCATGGGATCCCCCGCGAAGAGGGTGCTCGTTGAAGAAGTGGCGAGAGGTTGCGGTTGCGAGTTCGTGCGAGTCGTCGATCCCTTCGATGTTAGGGATGCCATTTCGATCCTAAAAGAGGCCCTGAAGTACGAAGGACCATCCGTCATAGTCTTCCGCCATCCCTGTGCCATCCTTTCGGCGAGAATGAAGAGGGCGAGAGGGGAGCCCATCATCCCGTACCGCATCAACGAGAAAAAGTGCACAAACTGCCGCGTGTGCATCAACTCGACGGGCTGTCCCGCTTTCTACGTTAAGGACGGAAAGGTCTACATCAACGAAGTTCTGTGTAATGGATGCGGGTTGTGCGCTCAGGTATGTCCCCAAAAAGCCATAGAGCCCGTTAAAAAATCGAAGTGGAAGAGGAGGTGAACCATGCCCGTATACTCAGTCGTCGTCGCGGGAGTGGGCGGGCAGGGGATCTTGCTCGCTTCTGAAATACTCGGGAACGCGGCCATGAAGGAAGGCTTTGACGTGCGGGTGAGCGAAATCCACGGGATGGCCCAAAGGGGAGGCTCCGTTGTGTGCTTCGTCCGCTTCGGAAAGAAAGTGTGGTCCCACTATATTCCCGAGGGACAGGCGGATGTCCTGCTCGGCATAGAGCCCGTCGAGGCGTTGAGGTACATCGACAAGGCATCCAAGGAACGCACCGTCACGATTCTCAACTCCTCGCCTGTTTACCCTCCCGGCGTTTCCTTGGGGAAGCACAAGTACCCGCCCATCTACGCCATTCTCGAGCAAGCGAGGAAGAGGTCGAAGGACGTCTTCATCCTGAATGCCCTCGATTTGGCGAAGGAAGCGGGATCTCCGCTCACGCAAAACGTGGTCATGCTAGGCGCTCTCGCAGCGAGCAAGGCTCTGCCCATCAAACCGGACACCCTTAAGAAAGCAATTAAGGAACTCGTCAAGCCTCGGTATGTCGACGTTAACATGAAGGCTTTTGATTTGGGCTACTCGGCCATAGAACGGGAGCTACTCCTCGGAAAGCTCGAATTCTAGTTTATCGACGCTTAGCGTACACTCTTCTCCACTTCTCAAAACCCTCCCTTGCACGACGGCTTTTCTCCCGAAGAAATCTATTAGGGCGTGGGGGGAGACGACTTTCCCGTGTTCCTCATATATTTGCTGGCTACTCTTCCCAAGCGCTTCTTCCACCGCTTTCTTCCCGAGGCTACAGAGCAACTCCCCCGTTTCGTCCGAGAGGAGCATAGTTCCCACGGCGACGGGCACGGGCTTCACGTTGCCGTCTCTTGGGCACACGAAAATCCCTTCGCTAGGCTCTCTTACTATGGAGCGACATTCGGGACACTGCATGAGGATCCTCACTTCGAAACCAACTACGGTACCCCTCACCCGAACCTTCTCCCACTCTTCGCAACTGGCGACTTCCGCCAACGTGCTCAGGTCCCTTATGGCCTCCCTCACCAGCTCTACCCTCGATTTGGCTATCGAGCTCAGCTCTAGGCGTCCGCCAAGCCCCTCCCTCACGTAGAAGTTGACGAGCCTGACGACCGCTCCTTTCTCTAGGTAGGGGGCGAACTCCTCAGCTTTCTCCCCCCAAACGCACACCCTTATGTCCCCACTCTCGTCCTTCAGGAAGAATTCGGTGAGCTTCACTTCCTCGCCCTTCTTCGTGATGATCTGCCGCGTTTCGGGGTCCGTGCATATTTCCCCCTCCACGAGCACGTTGTCCATTCCCCTCCGCAACTCCGAGATCTTCAGCTTGAGGGGGACGGAAGGCGGGGGCAGTATCAAGGTTTCGGGGTTCACCTCCAACTTAGTCTGAGGGGTTTCCTTCGCCTCTTTTTTGCCCTCCTTCTCGGAAATCTCGCCGTTTTCGACGAGGACCACGTCCCCTATTTCGACTTTTTCGATGAATTCGCGTTCCCTAGGATAAAACGTAATGCTCCCGCTTCCATCATCGAGCAATATGCCGCCATTTTTCTCAACGACCGTCCCCGCGAAGGTGTGAACTCCTTCGGAGAGCTCGGCTATCCTCTCTATCCTTCTTAATTCCTCCAATAGCCTCGCGCTCACGGGGAAGGGCTTCAGCTGAGAAGGACTGCGGATGTGCACTTCGATGCCCCTCTTCCCCCTCCTTAGCTTCCCGAGGACGACCTTAATGGTCTTGTCGAGCAAGTTCTCGGGCGGGAGATCCGCACACTTGCCCCACAGGATGAGCCACACATCGCCCGTTTGATCCCTCAAAATGGCCTCCTTGAACTTCCCAACGGTCCTGTCCTCGAGGACGAACTCCCTCGCGTCCCCAACCCAAGTGATGATTCCCGAAACGTTCACGAGCTCCCCATCCTCCAGTTCTTTGAGCTTCTGGACGCTAAAATCGAAATCGGAAGGCTTTGGATACTCCTCCTCCCTCACGTCTTTCGCGGGGAAAATGTCCGAATTTCCCCTCACGTGGAACTCCAGCCTCCCATCCCTTCCTTCCCTCACCCTCGCCCTGAAAAGAGTGACTATCTTCCCTTCCCACGATTCGTCCACGAGGTTGGCAAACTCGTCCCAGAATATGACCCTCGCAAACGCCCCCTCGTGGTCCACTACGACGCCCCTCCTCACAAGCCCCCTTCTCCCGTTCTTCGTCGTGTACTCCTTTGCGGGGAAGATGGCGAGCAACCTTCCCGTTATGGTCGTCCAGCCCACGCTCGCGTCGAGCTCCTTAATGGACTTGCGTTTCTTGCGCTTGATCCGTACCCCGTAATGGCTGGCGAGGAGAGTTGCGGCGAAAAGGGGATCCGCCTTTGGGGCGAAAGCCTCCATGATGTTGAACAACTGGTCGATGAGGTCTTCGATGGTGAGGTCGCTTTGCTTCTCCAGAATCGCGTAAAGCCGCTCTCTAACTTGGGGTAAGCTCTCTTCGGCCTTGCTCAGCCTTTCCGCTATTTGGTTTCGACTAAGCCCCTCCCTTCTGAGGAGCTCCTTGTATCGCTCTAAGATGCGCTCGAGGTCTTCGCTCAAGACCCGAACCTCATAATAAAGGGTTCGAGCTCTCTTAAGCTCAGAACGACCGCTTCCCCAACGCTCGGAATGAGGCCCATGCGCTCTTGGTAGGAAGTCCTATACTGCCACCCTCCCGAATTGACGAGCAAAACGCCGTTATAGCTGAGGATCGCCCTTACGTGGATGTGTCCCATGTGGACGACATCCGGTTCCTCCTCCACGACGAGGGGATCCTCCGGAGAGAGGAAAATGCCCGTTTTTTCCCCATAAACGGGGGCTAGATGCCTGCCCCTTACTAGGATGGCCATACAACGCCCCATCATCTCGGCGTTCAGCTTGCTGTACGAAATGTCGGGAACTTGAGTAACGACGTCGTTAAGCGCGTTGCCGTGATAAAGGAGAAACCTCCTACCGTGAATGAGAACCTGAGACGGGTTTCCATAAAGATGGATTTCTCTTGCTTCCAACAGAGGTTCCGCGTACTTCTTCGGTATGGGCGGTTGGGGAACCACGTTGGGGACGGGGTCGTGGTTCCCGGGTATGGCGACGATCTCGATGTAGTCCGGGATTTGTTCCAAGTAGCCCGCTAAAGCTCGATATTGTTCGTAAGCGCTGAATACTTCCAGCTCCCCTTTCTGGTCGGGGTAAATGCCGATCCCATCGACGAGATCTCCCGCGATGATGACATACTTGACCTTGGAAGCGATCCTCCTCTCGAATTTCCCTCCCCACTTCCCGTTGAGCCAGAGCACGAAACGCTGGAACAGTTCCTTGGCGAACTTCTTGCTACCGCAGTGTAGATCCGATATGAGCACGGCGTAAACGTCAGGAATATCCTCTTTTCCCTGGCGGACTCTTCTGATTCCGGGAAATATGATTTCCTCCGCGAAAAGGACATCGCCCTTCGTTCTCCCTTGGACGCAAATGACTTGGTCGAGGAGGACTTCCTTCGCGTTCGCGTAGGCGCTCGCCCTCTCGGGCATAACGACGACCCTACAGAACCCGGTGGGATCTTCTAAACGTAAAAGGATGCTCGTCTTGCGCTCCACTTTTTCCACGACCATCCCCACGACGGTGGCTTGTTCGCCGCTCCGGAGCTCTCCTATGGGCGTTATGTCGCTGAAGTACTGCTCGAAGAACTTCCTCAGCTTGCGGTACCTATCCCTAAAGTAGCCCGCGAAGTCAAACCCCTTCTTTAAGACCCTCGAAGCGTCCTTCTCCAGCTTTATGTCGGCCTCTACTTCCCTTCCGATGGGCTTGAACTCTTCTGGCTTGACTGAAATGGAGATTTTCTTGGGCTTTAGGAGCTTCTCGATGTCTTCCTTCCCGATGAACTTGGGCTCGTATTTCTCCATGAGCTTTCTTAGGAGCTCCTCTAAATCCATGGTGGCGGAAAGATCCTTGACGAGTTCGAAAGCCTCCGGGGTAAGCTGGTAGCCGGAGTCCACTAACTCCGCGAGGAACCTCTCTACTTCCAAAGCTCTAGCTTTTCCCACGAAATCCTTCTAGGCACGACGATTTTCCCCCCTTCGTCCCCCAGCTCTTCTGTCAGTCCTTTGATATGGAGCAATCCCGTTAAAGCGGCCGTAGCGGCGTCTAATTCGTGGATCGTTCTGCCTCCTGAAAGCTCGAACCCGAGGGCTTCGAAGGTCTTCGAAATCTCTCCAGGATCCCGTAGGGGCATTCCTAGGGCTTTTCTCGTCGAAAGAGGATGTATTTCGATCACGTCCACTTCCTCCTCCCTCAAAGAAGCTACTAATTCCATAGCTCTTAACGTTAGTTTCTTCATGGAGGGTATTACTGGAGGAAAAACCCTGTAGCCTCTTTTTATCATCTCTTCATCGGCCTTTCTGTAAATTCCTGATTTGGGAAGGGAAAGCGGGGCATCTATTGCCACCAGTTGCGGCTTTTTATCCCTCACCATTCCCATGATTTCTTCGTCCCCGTAAAGAAGGCGAGTCTCAATTTTCCTTCCTTCCATGAGGGCCCAGCCAGTGGGATTCTTTGGGAGGGCGGCTAGGTCCAAGCCGGCTATTCTGACCACGAAAAAATGATTTACGATTTTAATAGGCCTCGCGTAGCATATTTTGAGCCGGGGTGGCGGAGTGGCGAACGCGCGGGACTCGAGATCCCGTGGGGCCTCGGGCCCTTCAGGGGTTCGAATCCCCTCCCCGGCGTGCAAAGTAAGATAAGAGATTCATTCTGTTATGTTGGAGCTTGGGTACTCGGGTTCTCACGGGTCGGTATTTTGCCGACGGCAATACGGCTTGCGTAGAAGGTGCTATAGCCGCGGGCCTTGAATTCTACGCAGCCTATCCCATAACCCCCTCTTCGGAGATCGCCGAAAGAATGGCTAGGCGTCTTCCCGAAGTTGGAGGGGTCTTCGTGCAAGCGGAAGACGAAATAGCGGCCATCTCGATGGTCATAGGGGCGAGCGCATCGGGAGCTAAAGCCATGACGGCTACTTCAGGTCCAGGTTTTAGCCTGATGGCGGAAAGCGTAGGACTCGCTGCCATGCTCGAAATCCCGTGCGTCATCGTCGACATGATGCGGGGAGGCCCGAGCACGGGACAGCCCACGAAAACCTCGCAACAAGACGTTATGCAAGCAAAATGGTCCTCTCACGGAGACTACGAGATCATCGCCCTCGCCCCGTCCACCGTCCAAGAAATCTTCGACCTCACCATCGAGGCTTTCAACCTCTCCGAGCGCTACCGAACCCCCGTGATCCTCCTAGGCGATGCCCTCCTCTCCCACACCAAGGAAGTGTTGACCATCCCCCCACCTGATCAGATAACCATCGTGGAGCGAAAGAAGCCCACCGTCCCGCCAAGCATGTACTTGCCCTACGAGGCCCCCGAGGACCTCGTCCCTCCTTTGCCCAAGTACGGGGAGGGATACCTCTTCCACATGACGGGCCTCACCCACAACGTGCGGGGAGAACCCGATATGAGAGCGAAAGCTCAGGAAGAACTCGTCAAGAGGATATGCGACAAAATAAGGAGGAACGCGAGGCAAATAGCGAAGACGGAAGCGTTTATGACGGAGGACGCAGAAGTGCTCTTCGTCGCCTACGGGACGTGCGCTAGAATGTTGAAGGCCCATATCAAAAGGGCTAGGGAAGAAGGACATCGCGTGGGGCTCTTGCGACTCATAACCATCTGGCCTTTCCCCTACTGGGAAGTAGAGAAGCTTTCCAACGGCGTGAAGAAGGTCGTCGTCGTGGAGATGAACTACGGGCAAATCCTCCATCCCGTTAGGGAGGCCTCTAAGGCCGAGGTATCCTTCCACCCCGTCTTGGGTGAGAGGATAATACGGTATGAGGAGGTCATCCGCCATGTTGAGGGTTAGCCTCTCGTCTAGGTACCTGCGCCCTTGGGAAATCCCCCACATATGGTGCCCGGGTTGCGGCTACGGCCTCCTCCTGAAGGCTTTCATAGCCGCCCTCGAGGAGTTGAACATCGACCCTTCCAAGCTCGTCGTCGTAGCCGGGATCGGTTGTCTGGGGAGAATCGCCCTTTACATCAACGCCCAAACTTTGCACGTCACGCACGGTAGGGCGATCCCCGTGGCGACTGGAGTGAAATTAGCGAGGCCCGACCTGACGGTCGTTGTGTTTGGAGGAGACGGCGACATCCTCGCCATAGGGGGAAACCACCTCATCCACGCCGCGCGGAGGAACGTCGAGATAACCGTGGTCATGGGCAACAACCTCAACTACGGGATGACTGGCGGGCAAGTCGCCCCCACGACCCCCCTTGAGGCGTCCACAACGACCACGCCTTACGGCAACATCGAACCTCCCTTCAACGCAGTTCGATTGGCCGCATCAGCCGGGGCAACGTACGTAGCCCGCTGGACGGTCTATCACATGAACCAACTCAAAAACTCCCTCGTCAAGGCCTTATCCCACAAGGGCTTCAGCTTCATCGAGGTCGTTTCCGCCTGTCCCACGTACTACGGCCGCTACAACAGGGAGAAGTTCGGGCCGAAGCCCGCAATAGGCTTGTTCAAGTGGTTCAAAGAAGCGTCGAGGATACGTAAGTGCAGTCCGGAGGAAGCCGTGATTACGGATTCGGAAATAGTAATCGGGGAGTTTGTGGAAGAAGCGCGCCCGGGTTTCGTAGAAAAAATCCATGAGGCCGCATCTAAGCTACAAAAGAAACTGTCGGAAGCGGGGGTGAGGACGTTTGCGCCTATATAGCGTCCTGATAGGCGGGGCGGGAGGTCAAGGAATTATAAAAGCGGGGACCATCCTGGGCAAGGCGGCAGTTCTGGAAGGCAAGTACGCGACTCAGTTCCTATCTTACGGGCCCGAAGCGCGGGGGACGGCTTGCAAGTCCTTGGTGAAAATATCAGAGGAATTCATCGAGTCCCCCTTCGCCGAAGCAGTTGACTGCCTAGTGGTTCTCTCCGACGCAGCTTACAGAAAATACTCCCCTTGCCTTCGCGAGGATGGAGTCCTCATTTACGACCCCGACCTCGTCCAAGTCGAGGAGACCCGCCACAAGGCTTACCCCATACGGGCGACGCACATCGCGGATCAGCTGGGCGCGCGAATAGTTGCCAACATTGTAATGCTGGGCGCCCTTTCCGCCATAACGGGCGTTGTGAAGCTTGAGAGCTTAGAAAAAATTATCTCGGAAACCTTCTCGGGCAAAGTTCTGGAAATGAACCTTAAGGCTTTAAAAGCGGGCTGGGAAGCGGTGAAGAAATGATCGTTGTTCTCGCCTCTGATTCCCACGACAACATCCATCTAATTAAGAAGTTCGTCGAGCAAGCGCTCGCCTTAAAGCCAGAATTGGTCTTACACGCAGGAGATTACTCCGCTCCCTTCGCCGCGAAGGCTTACGAACCGCTGGGGTCTAAGCTGAAGGGAGTGTTCGGCAACAACGACGCGGAGAGGGAATTGCTGAAGGAACGCTTCGCTTCCTTTGGAGCTCAAGTGGAGGGAGAGTTCCTCGAAGTGGAGGTGGGGGGACGTAGGATAGCCGTTCTACACGGTCACCGTCAAGCTTTATTGAAGTCCCTGATCGATCTCTCCGCCCGAACGGGCTACTACGATGTCGTCGTGCGGGGCCATACCCATCGCTTCGAAGTGCGCGAAATAGGGAAGACGCTCGTCGTAAATCCGGGCGAGATATGCGGATATCTCTCCGGAGAATGCACTTTCGCCGTCCTCGATTTAAAAGAGCTGAAAATTGAGAAAAGGCAAATACTCTGAGCTCTCCAAGAGGTTTTTCTATTCCGAGGACGTCGTAGAAATCCTCGGCCGCTTAGGGGATCCCGAACCGATCATCAAGGCCTTGAAGACTCCTCCCAAGCGCTATTACTTGCGGGTCAATACCCTGAAAACGGATCGATCCGAAGTCCTTTCGCTGGCGGAGGAAGAAGGCGTCGACCTCAAGCCCGACGAGCGCTTCTCCGACCTCGTATACGTGGAAGTGGAGGGGCCCTACGACCTCGGCGACCTCCCTCCCAAGAAGGTCGTCGCGGAGAAACAGGCGGCCGAGAGCGTCATGATGGGCGCCCACCTCTACGTTCCGGGCGTTTTGTCGTCGCCCCGCGTGAGGAAGGGGGAGTTGGTGACCATAGTCGATAAGTACGGCCAAGCCGTTGCGGTGGGCGAAGCTTGCATGTCTTATGAAGAACTGATGGCGAGCGAAAAAGGCCTCGCCTTCAGGAACGTCCGGTCCATTTACCGCTGTCCGAGCTTGAGGGAAACCTTCCTTTACAGGAACGGCTTCGTGTACCCGCAATCCCTCCCTGCCTACCTCACTTCCCTAGTCCTAGACCCGAAGCCCGGCGAGGTTGTGGTGGACATGTGCGCTGCCCCTGGGGGAAAAACAACTCATATAGCGCAAATCATGGAGAACAAAGGCAAAATATACGCTTTCGACAGGAGCCAGTCAAAGGTGCGCTCCATGGCGGAAACCTTGGAGCGATTGGGCGTGAGAATCGTGGAAGCGAGGACGGCCGATTCGAGGTATCTCGATATCAATTACCCTAATTTAAAGGCGGATAAGGTCCTTCTGGATCCTCCGTGCTCCGATTTGGGGGTTAGGCCCAAACTTTTCGAGGAAAAGACGCGGAAGGAGATCGTTTCCCACGCCGAGTACCAGAAGCAATTCGTGAAGGTGGCGTACAAGATCCTTAGGCCTGGAGGGATCATGGCGTATAGCACGTGCACCTTAACGCTCGAGGAGAACGACCAAGTCGCCGAGTTCGCGAAATCCTACGGCTTCGAGGTGCTGGACATCGACTTACCGTTGGGCAAGAAATCGGACTACGGCGTGTGGTTTCTCCCCCACGAGCACGACACTCCCGGTTACTTTATCGCGAAGTTCAGGAAGCCGCCGAAGGCCTAAAGGGCATTACTTTGATGAGGCTGTAAACGGGGACTCCTTCGATGTCGTCGACTCCCGTTTTGTTCACGATGACGGCTATCGCCACGGGCTTCGCCGTTGCCTTCACGCTCTTTACGACGGCGGAAAGGGTAATGCCCCTGCTTATTACATCGTCCACGACGAGGATTCTCTTCCCTCTGATGCGAGAAAAGTTGGGGCTTATGGAGGCCTTCCCCTCCTCCCTCTTCACCCTCACGATGGCGAAGTCCTTCTCCATCTCTTCGGCGATTAACGTGGCTAGGGGAATCCCGTTGGGTTCAACGCCCAAAACCACATCTACGTCGTCTATGCGCCCGCTTTTGATCTCTTCGAGCATCATGTCGGCGAGCGCCCACGCGATGAGGGCAACTCTACGCGTACTCCTGCCAATTCCCGACCAGTCGACGTAGTAGTCGAAGGGGGCGGGGACTTCCTTCTTTTTCTCGTGTAGGAGCAACCAAGAAACCGTTTCTACTTGGAGGTTCAATTCATCGGCTATCTCGGAAAGGCTCATTCCCTTCTTCCGTAATTCCCTCGCCTTTTCCGCAAGCTCTTCAACGGACATCAACTACCTTCTTCGCAGACTAATTAACCCCTTGGTTTCCGTCTTAGCTCCGTCCCGCAAACTTCGCATCGGCTTCCCTTATAAGTGGGGGGATAGGTCTTGCCGCAAGCTGGGCAATACCTCAGCCAGAGCACGGTTTTCTCGATTTCCGGCCTCTTACTTCCCTTGAACTTCAATCCCAATCGAGAAGCGACGTTCTGGACGCACCTATCGTCCGTGAGCACGGTGACTTCGTAGCGTTCCGAGAGCTCCAAAGCCAAACCCAGCACTTCGAAATCGGCTTTCGACATGTAAGGAAGATCCCCCGTGACCTTGGCTTCCTCACGCGCCCTCGCGACCGCCCTTTTCGACGGGCGGAGGACGAATACCTGCCTCGCGCTTATCCAAGATTCTAGCCTGAACCTCGAGGAAGGATCCTTCACCTCGGCCAAAACGCCTTCCGGGACGAACACATCCCCATCGAGCAAAAAGGGGTTTATGTCGGCGAAGACAGCCGAAGCATCGAGGACGTAAGCTTTCTTAGGACGTTCCAAAACTCTTCCTTATGCGCTCTCCGTAGTAGGATCGATCAAATCTAACGAACTTGACGCTCTTGGTCGACTTCTCAATGTCGATTGGGGACGTGACATCGGCGACGAAGTTCCCGTCCACCACCACGCCGACTTCCTCAGGCTCCGTCCTCACCTGAACGTGCGAATCGCCGGGGACGACTATGGAGTGCGCTTTCTGGAGGGGACAAATGGGGGTGATGACTATGGCCTCGAAGTCCACCCCCACTACGGGGCCTCCCGCCGAGAACGAGTGCGCCGTCGAGCCCGTCGGAGTCGCCACTATGAGCCCATCCGCATCGAACTCCGCCAACGGCACGTCGTCTTGGGACACGCGGAAGGAAACGAGTTTGCCCCTCTTCCTAGCTGTGATGAGGATCTCGTTGAGGGCATCGGGCAACTTCATCTCCCTACTCGTGGCGGAGAGCCTCATGGCTTCCTCGACGAAATAGCTCCCTTTCTCGAGGGACTCGAAAGCCTCCCTCCACTCCCTGTAGCTGAGCTCCGAAAGGAAGCCTCTCCTCCCGTACCTTAAGGGGAGGACGGGAACCCTCACCTCACTTTCCAGCAGAGCGCGAAGTACCGTCCCATCGCCACCTACGATAATCAGACAATCTATGTCCATCTCTCCGAGCTTCTTGCCTTTCTCGCCGAGTTTAGAGGCTACTCTTTCTTCGAGAACCACCTCAAACCCCTTCTCCGTTCCATAACGCACGATATCTCGCACCGTGGAAAGGACCGCTTCCGCATCAGTCCTCGCGACGAGTCCGAACTTTTTCATCGTCAAAGTGAAATAGACGGCTAGTTAAAAGAACGATGAGCAAGCCAGTTGAAGCTGGTTCCCTCAAAGTCGGGCACTACATAGTCATCGACAACGAGCCCTGCAGGATCGTCGAATTCTCGAAGAGCAAGCCGGGGAAGCACGGAGCGGCGAAGGTTAGGATTGTGGCCATAGGGGTTTTCGACGGGGTGAAGAGGACGCTCATCTGCCCCGCCGACGCTCAAGTCATGGTTCCCATCATCGAAAAACGGACGGGACAAATAGTTGCCGTCATGCCAGAAACCGTTCAAGTGATGGATTTAGAGACTTACGAAGTCCTCGAAATGCCCCTCCCGTCCGAAATACCGCGTGAGAAACTCGTCGTGGGGGCAGAAGTCGAATACTGGAAGGCCTTGGGCAAAACGCACTTAATGAAGGTTAAAGGCGCCTAGAAATCCTAATTTCTATAAATCCCCGCCTCACTTGGACTTTCATCGTGGAGAAGTCTACCTTAACGGGTATTTCGACTTCTGTCTTGTAAAAACTAAACTCCCCCCTCCGGTTAATGCCCAGATCCATGAACCTCACGACTTTCCTCGTACGCGCGAGGATCTCGATCCTATTTTCGAGGGGACGCACGCGAACGCTACTCGGGTCGCAACACGGAGCATCGGCCGTCACTATTACTTCGTTGGGCGTGACGAGCACATTGGTAAGCGGCTCGAGAAAGTTTTCCATGTGCCAAAATCGCTCGAATTTCTCTTCCATCTCCCTAAAAGCCCTTTCAATTTCGCTCTCTACCTCGGCGAGATAAGCCCGGATTTTTCTGAGGTGGCTCATTCTAAAATCACCCTCCTCCGTTTATTTAAGCGTAAATTAGACGTAGAGGGTGGGAGGAACTTCATATTCGTGCCTCTTTTTCATCTTGGCAAGCTCCAAACTCGTCCTTCTCATGAGATCTCGCGCCTTCATCCTTATGTCCTCTCCCTTCTCGATGAGGGACGAAACGTCGACGCTTATGCCCGTGATCCTAGAGAAGACCTTCAGCACTTCGGCCGCCGCCTCCGGGTCGGGGTAATTGGGGAAGCACTCGACGAGCAGGGCCATGGCCGTCACGCCCAACTCGGCGCATTCCCTCATGATGAGGGCATAAGGGCCCACCATGTACCCTCCCTCAAGGATCTTCACGTTGTGTTGTTTCAGCACGTTGAGAGCGTCTCCGCTGGAAGCCACGCCGTATACGTTGAGCTTTTCGAGGCTGAGACGCATGGGCTCCGAAAGTCCCCCCAAACATATGAGGTATTTCGCCTTCTTGAGCTTGCTGAAGTTCGCTATGGCTTCCGCGAGCGGGGATATGGCTTTCGCGGGTATGGCTATCTCGGAAAGTATAGCAAGCAAGCTATCCTTGCCGAATATCCTTATGGGGTGTTTGGGCAAACCTCCTTCTAGAATCGTGATGGGAGGGAAGAGCCTCGACTCGAAGTAGCCGTACTCTTCCATGCCCAAGGAAGCCCGCAAGTGCGTGACCGATATGATGCCGACTAGACCCACGTCGGGAAGGCCCGCCACTATCACGCCGTTCTCGGGCATGGACCTGCTTTCCACGAAGATGACGCGACCCTCTTTCGCCATCCTTTCTTTACTCCGCGTAGTAATTAGTGGTGACGAAAGCCATCGCCCTTTTGTCAGGGGGGAAGGATTCCATGTATGCCCTTTACTCCTCCATTAAGCAGGGGATAGAAGTCATTGGGGTCGTTTACGTCGTACCAGAAAAATCCGATAGCTGGCTTTTCCACTTCCCGAACGCGCGTTGGGTTCGTTTGCAAGCGGAAGCCATGCGAATGCCTTCTTTTTTCTTCAGCGTGAAGGGCGGTCCTGAAGAGGAATTATCTTCCTTGACGCGCTTCCTTTCCTCCTTGAAGGAGAATATCGAGTTCGACTCGCTCATCTACGGAGTAATCGCGAGCCGCTACCAAAAATCCCGCCTCGACAGGATGTGCGAGAAAATCGGGATATCCCCCATAACGCCCCTTTGGGGTCGGGATCCCATTTCTCTCCTAAAGGAGATCGTGAGTTCCGGCTTCAAGACCATCATCGTTTCGGTTTCTGCCTTAGGCCTAGACGAGCGATGGTTGGGGCGTTTGATAGATGAAAGGGCGATCGAGGAAATCGTTGAGCTACACCGCAAATACGGCATACACCCTTGCTTCGAAGGGGGAGAAGCCGAAACGTTCGTCCTCGATTGTCCCCTCTTCGAGAAATCCATCGAAATAGTCCGTTATTCTGTGGTGAAGGAGAACTTGTCCGCCTACCTCGTCATCGAGGAAGCCCGCCTCAGACAAAAATACGGCTAATCGTATTACTTCGGACTCATGGCCTTAGCCCGCTTCGGCTCGGCTCTGTACGAAGCCCTCCAAAAGGTAGTTAAAGCTCCCTTTCTCACGAGAAAAACGATCAAGGAACTCATCAGAGACATCCAAAGGGCTTTGCTACGAGCGGACGTGAACGTGAACCTCGTGCTCGAGCTGTCGAAGCGCATAGAGAAAAGGGTTTCTGAGGAGGAAATCCCCCCGGGCTTCTCCAAGAAAGACCACGTCATAAAGGTCGTCTACGAAGAACTC
>CAYNNH010000005.1:0-33250 GCA_964398605.1 uncultured Nitrososphaerota archaeon
CGTGTTGCATGAGGAAGTCTTCCTTGATCATCCTCGCCGTGTTCAAGATGGCTTTCTGCTTCTCGGTAAGGGCGTCGGGACCTACTAGGCGCACGATTTCGGATAGTTCGTGGTCCCTTTGGAGTATGTACATCGCCTTCTCCCTTAGGATCGGCCAATCAGGGGCGATGTTGCGCACATACCAATCCTTTAGGCTGTCCAAGTAGAGCGAGTAGCTCTTCAGCCAGTGAATGGCGGGGAAGTGTCTCCTGAAGGCGAGTTCCTTGTCGAGGGACCAGAACGTCTTTATCACCCTGAGGGTGTTCTGCGTGACGGGCTCGGAGAAGTCACCTCCCGGCGGGGAAACGGCCCCGACGATAGTTATCGAGCCGTACCTTTCGTCGCTCCCGAGAGTTTGAACCCTCCCCGCCCTTTCGTAGAACTCGGCCAACCGGGAAGCCAGGTAAGCGGGATAGCCCTCCTCGCCCGGCATCTCCTCGAGCCTGCCGGAGATCTCGCGTAGGGCTTCCGCCCACCGGGACGTGGAATCGGCCATGAGGGCGACGTCGTAACCCATGTCGCGGAAGTATTCGGCGAGGGTGATCCCCGTATATATGCTCGCTTCCCTCGCCGCTATGGGCATGTTGGACGTGTTGGCGATGAGGATCGTCCTCTCCATGAGGGGCTTCCCCGTGCGCGGGTCTTTGAGTTCCGGGAAGCGGGTGAGGACTTCCGCCATTTCGTTGCCCCGCTCCCCGCATCCTATGTAGACGACGACGTGGGCGTCCGACCACTGGGCGAGCTGGTGTTGCATGACCGTCTTGCCCGTCCCGAAGGCGCCGGGAATTGCGGCGGTTCCTCCTTTGGCGACGGGGAAGAAGCAATCGATGACTCGCTGGCCCGTGATGAGAGGAATGGAGCTCGGGACTTTGCGCTTAATGGGGCGAGGCTTTCGGACGGGCCACGTGTGCATCATGCGCAACTCGACTTCCTCGCCGTCCTTCTCCAAAACGGCGATCGTGTCCGTTACGGTGTAATCGCCTTCGCCAACTATTTCCTTTATTCGGCCCACGTGCCCAGGCGGGACGAGGACTCGGTGCTCGATCATGGAAGTCTCGGGAACCACGCCGAGAATGTCCCCTTCGACGACCTTGTCCCCCTTCTTCGCCCGAGGCACGAAGTGCCACTTCTTTTTCCTATCGAGAGCGGGGACGAGAACGCCCCTCTTGACGAAGGGACCCACTCGATCGCGTATGACGGGGAGGGGACGCTGAATTCCGTCAAAAATCATCCCTATGAGGCCGGGACCCAGCTCCACGGAAAGGGGCTTTCCCGTCCGCCTGACGGGTTCCCCCGGCCTAATCCCGGACGTTTCTTCGTAGACCTGGATGGTGGCCTTGTCCCTCTCGATGCGTATGATTTCCCCTATGAGGCCCAGCTCCCCCACGCGGACCAGCTCGTACATCTGGGCGCCTTCCATCCCCTCCGCTACGACGACGGGACCCGCTATGCGGATGATCGTCCCTTCCTTCGCCAACTCAACCACCCCCTACTTCAATCTTGACCCCTAGGGCTTTTCTAATCATGTCGTCGATGACAGCCGACAACCGCTCCGAGGGTTTCCCGAACGGGATGGCGATGATGATGGGCATCTTGACTTCTAGGGTGAGCCTCCCCACGAACTCGGAGATCTTCTCCTCCATTTCCTCCGAGATCACGATGAGGGCGATGTCCTTCCTCGAAACGAGGTCCCTAATGATCGCTTCCGCTTCCTCGGGGGATTCGCAGACGTACGTTTCCCTCACGCCCGCCAGCCTGAAGAACGTGCACATTTCGCGGGTACCTATTACGGCGATTTTGTTCCTCTCAGCTTCCAAAGAGACACCTCGCAAGGAGTACCCGCAGGTTCCTTTCCTCCCTTTCTAGGATGGATTCGAACTTGTTGTCGAGGACGATTTTGCCGTCAAGCGACCCCAGCTCGAAGCCTCCCAGAGCGTCTACGTGCTCCACCTTCTTTATCCTAGAAAGGGCCTCCTTGGGGAGGGGTATTTTCTCAAGGCGGTCTCCCTTCCTTAGCCTGATGAAAACGTCGCCCTGCACGACTTGGAGCGATTTCTGGATCATCTCGGAGAGCAAAGAGTAGTACTCCTTCGTTCCGACGAAGTCCTTCGAGATCTTCGCTTTCAGGTCTTCCAAAACGAGCAACACGTACTTCTCCTTTTCCTTCGCAATTGACCATCGGAGGTTCACTTTCGCGTCAGCGACGGCGCTACGTAGGATGCGGGCCGTTTCTATTTGGGCGTCCATCTTAATTTTCTCCCTACGCTCCCTGCTGTCTTCTTCGGCTTTCTTTTTCGCTTTCTCCAGAATTTCCTCCGCCTTCTTGCGGGCTTCTTTTAGAATGGCCTCCGCCCTCGCTTTCGCATCGTTTACGATCTTCTCGGCGATCTTCTCCGCCATTTTACCCCCTCAGGCGGGATACGAAGTATTCGAAGGCTTTTCGAAGGGCCTCTTCCTTTTTCGCCTCATATTTCTCCTTCAGGGACTTCAGTTCCTCCTCGAGAGTAGAAATGATTGCTTTACGCTCCTTTTCGGCTTTCGCCTTCGATTCTTCGATCATCCTCTTCGCTTCCTCTTCGGCTTGGCGTATGAGGTCCTGATAGACTTTTTCGTAGACTTCCTCGTACCTCGAGCGAGCTTCCCTTATGATCTTCTCGGCTTCGCTTTCCGCTTCCTTCAAAATCCGCTCGGCTTCTTCCTCAGCTTTTAAGATCCGCTCCACGCAGATTTAGAACTGCCTTAATATATCGCTCTTATCTAGCGAGCGCCCGCAGTAGTAGCACCTGAGCCTCAAAGGGGAGCGGGACTCGACGATGAAGCGGGGCTCTATGGGTTCCCTACCGTTGGTGATGCACGTGGGATTCGGGCACTTGATGACGTTCCGGATCACATCGGGAAGCTTCACCTTGATCTTCTCGACGACTTCGTAGTTCCTGATGATGTTTATCGTTGCGTCGGGAGCGATTAGGGCGATCTTGTTGACTTCTTGCTCGCTCAACTCCCTGCCCTCTACTTTCACGATGTCCTTCCTCCCCATCTTTTGGCTGGGGACGTTCATGGCGAGGGTCACAACTCCCGAGAGGTTCTTTCCGTGTATGCCGAGGATCCTCAGCACGTCGAGGGCATAGCCAGCGGGAATGTGATCGATAACTGTCCCGCTATGTATTTTGGAAACTTTGAGCGTTTTCTCCACCATGCCAGCTCAATTAATACTCGCCCCTAAGGATATGATGAGTTCGTTCGAAGGGAGAGACGTGATTTCGATCAAGGATTTCAGCCGAGAAGACCTCGAATACCTCTTCTCGGTCACCGACCGCATAGAGGACATTACAAAAGAAAGGCCCGACCTCCTCCGGGACAAGATCATGGTCTTGCTCTTCTTCGAGCCGAGCACAAGGACTAGGCTGAGCTTCGAAACCGCCATGAAGAAGTTGGGAGGGAAGACAGTGGGCTTCTCGAAGCCCATGACGGCTTCCATCGCGAAGGGGGAGAACCTCGCCGACACGATAAGGGTGGTCGAGAACTACGGCGATTTGATCGTTTTGAGGCACCCCATGGAGGGGGCTGCCCGAATGGCGGCCGATTTCGCGACTGTCCCCGTCATCAACGCGGGCTCGGGGGCCCAAGAGCACCCAACCCAAGCCATGCTCGACCTTTACACCATAAGGAAGGAGAAGGGGAAGATCGACGGCCTCAACATCGGGATACTCGGCGACTTGAGGCACGCCCGCACGGTCAACTCCCTCGTCTACGGGCTCTCCAAGTACGACGTGAGGCTCTACCTCATCTCACACCCTCTCCTGCGCATGAGGGAAGAAGTCCTCAGGGACATAAGCGACAAGATAGAAGTCCACGAAACCGAAGACCTATCGGAGGTAATTCCCGAGCTAGACGTGCTGTACGTGACGCGGATCCAAAAGGAGAGGTTCCTCCACCCCTCCGATTACGAAAAAGTAAAGGAATCGTACAGGCTCACGCCCGAGATAGTCCAGAAGGGAAAGGAAGACCTCATTATCATGCACCCCCTGCCTAGGGTCGACGAGATAGACGCGAGGGTCGACTCCTTGAAGCAGGCTGTCTACTTCAGGCAGACGAAGTACGGCTTGCTTGTACGGATGGCCCTCATCTCGCTCATCCTAGGGGCTATTAGATAGGCTGTACCGCTGTCTATCGAGCAATTCGGCTCGCCTGCCCCTATTCCATTCCCTCACCCTCCCGTAGAACGCTATGGAGCGCGAGAACCATTCTATCTGTCCCATGGGAGCGCCGCACTTTGGGCAATAGCTGTGCAATCCCCCCGAAACCCTCCTGCACCGCGTGCAGAAAGTGAGGTCCCTCGTGAAAGCCACGTAGGATATGCCCTTTGAGAGGAGGTATGAGGAGAACCGTAAGAGGTTCTCAGCGGGCGGAGGGGGTTCTTTGAGCCAAACGTGGAACATGCCACCGCCTTTCAAGTACCGGGATAGGCGGGACTCGATGTCTACTCTCCGTTCTAGGGAAATGGGGGCTGAAGGAGGAACGTGGATATCTTCGCTGTAGTAAACGGCTTCCGCCATCTTGTCCCCTTGGACGGGAGCTTCTTCGCCGAACGTTCTCAGATCGAGAATAGCTAAGCGATAGCTAGCGTTCTCGTCGAAATTCCCCGACAGGGTTATCCCGTTGGGAAGGGAAGACATCTTCTCGAGGGTTCGCTCCGCCATGCGTTTCGCTTCCTCGCTCTCGAAAACTCCCTCTCGGGAACAAACCCGAATGGCTTCGTGTAGCCCAATGGGAATTATGTGCAAAGTCCCCTCGCTTTCTTCGAAGAAGGGAAGAGTTCCTCGCCTTAAGGATCGCGAAATGGCTTCCTTTTTTATTTCAAGGACTTTTTTGCAGAGTTCCAAGTGCTCTTCTACTCTCTCTAGGAAAGCCTCGAAGTCCCCCCGGGCTTCCAAGGCCAAGCGGGGGAGGTTGAGCGAAACGGCGTGTAACAAGTCGTGTTCGGCCCTTAAGCCCGCAGGCAGGGAATCCCGGTTAACGAAGACGGGGTTTCCTGTCTGTGAAGCAAGCGAGAAACATCGTAAGCACAGATCCTCTTCCTCGTCGAGGAAGGCTTCTTCCAATCTTATTTGAATGAGGGGATTGCAGTAGGGGGAAGTTTCCTTGATCCCCTCCCTGTAAGCGTCTAGGAAGGCTTTGAAGAGAGTTCTCGCCTCCTTAACGAAGTCTCCATAAGTTTTCGATTCCGATTCCACGCCCCCAGGCAACACGGCAGGTATTCCGGCTAATTCCTCGGGCACGAAGGGGTCAAGGGTTACGGAGAAGCGCACGCCTTCAGCTTGGAATAGCATGTGCGCTTGCTTGAAGAACTGCCTAGCGAAGGAGAGGACGGTGGAGTAGTCCTTGTCGGCGACGAAGGGGGCGAGAAGTACGTTGAAGTGGTTGAAGCCCTGAAAGAAAGACCAAGTGTTCTTCGCGTGGAGGAGGAGCCACGTTAGCACCGATATTACGTCCTTAAGGTCTTCGGGAGGGGGCAGAGGAGGGGAGCAGGCATCTCCCAACTTCAGCCCTTCTTTGAGGAAGGATCGGAAGTCGTGTTGGTGACAGAGGGGCTTAACGACCAGATCCTTCAGGGCGTGGATGTGGATTCTCCCAGCAATGTGAGCGTCGGCTACCTCGGGTGGCAAGACGTTAAGGAGGACATATTGTTCGAGGACCGAAGAAGAAGCCGTTTCGCACACGGTACGCGAATCCCGGGAGGAAACGAGCAAACTCCGCACGTCGTAAACGGGCAAGCCCAAACGCGTGTACTCGGCCCTAGCCTTTTCCAAGCCGTGCTCTAGGAGGACGGAACATACGACCTCCCTAATGAGGGGGCCGGAGAGGAACTTGAGGTTCATCGATTTGAGCCTCCTAAACGTTTCCTTGGCTATGCGCATGGCTTGTTCGGGAGATAGGCTCGTTTCCTTCACAAGCGAATCGTAGATTTTCCGGTAGTCGAACTTCTCGAATTCAATAGCAGAAGTGCGCACGAGGGGCATTTCCTCGACTCCTCGTTCCATCAAATAGAAACCGGTGGAATACTAAGGATAACTAGCTGAAGAAATCGATGGGGGAGTAGCCCGCTCTCTGCACGACGGCCCTCCAGCCTTCTTCTCCCCACTCTTCGTAGGGCAGGTAAAGCGTGGAGTGCTTCCCGAAGGCCATCAAAGACGTGCTCTTGCAAGAAGGACATTTGGCCTTCCTGCCTATGCTCGGCTTCCCGCAGTTGGTGCAGTGTTGGATCACGTACGCGTACGTGAACGCCTTTATGGTTGGCCTACGTTCCGCCACGACGGGTGTTATCTTCTTCGCGTCCGAAACTCCGATTCGATCGCGGAGGTTGATGAGGGCGACGTGTCCTCCCGAGAAAGACCTCCCCACGAGGGCTTCCGTGTACAAGCGGTCGTCGATGGACATATCGTCGAGCAAGGAAAGCACGGGGCCGGAAGTGTACATTATGGGCGGGTTCTTCTTCTCTCCTTTCAAGACGACTTTCTTGCGTCCGTAGCGCTTTAAGTCGATCTTCGCGAACCTAAGACTGGCCTGCAAGCTCGATATAGAAGATAGCAGGATTCGGTACTTTCTTCGCTTCTGCATCTTGCTCACGGTCCTCAGCACGTGCTTGACGACCTTCATGGCGAAGTTCCTGTCTTCGGCTATGCTCGTCCCCGCGTGAACCATCGAACACTCCTCTAGCCCGACGAGCTCTACGTAAAAGGGAGAATTCGACCACCGGACATAGGGCTCCCCGCGCCTTATGTGCTGGAGGAGGAACGGGAAGGACGATTCCTCCCTCCGCTTGAGGAAGGAAACTTTGTCCTCGACGGCTTTCGCCACCAAGTTTAGGCAGTTCTCGAGGGCGGAGAAGAAATCCGCATCGCTCCCCCTAGCCTCGTAGGCGATTCTCGGCAGGTTTATGGAGACCGATCCGACGGCGGCTATGCGCAAAGTATCCAGCTCCCAATCCTCCCTCCAATCGGGAGCGACGAGGTGGCCGTTGGGGGAGTAGCTCACCCTTTCGTCGGTGACGAAGACGGGAGCGGCGGTGTTCGAAACTAGCCTGTGGGCGGAGTACGGCAACTCCTCCGAGTACCGTATGAAGGGAACTATCCTAGGCAGGAATTCCGTCTCGAGGGCGCTCAGAAAAGCTTTGAAGAGGGCGTAAGCAGCGGAGGTTAAGTCGCCATAGGCGACTCCTTTCGTCAACCCAGCGGCTTCCACATCGGCCATGTAGCTGGGGATGGCCGGGTCGAGGCCCAAAGCGAGGTAGTGATTCCTACGCTCTAAGATGAGGGAGAGGTCGAGGAGGAAGTTCTTTATCTGGGGGATGATCGACGATATCTTTTCCTTCCGCAAGAAAGGCGCGAGAAATACGTTCACGTGGTCCAAAACGTGGCCGAAGGACACTTCGGGATCCGAGCACTCGACCATCAACCTCAGAATCCAGAGGGCGGAGGGCAGGTCGGTGGGGCAAGGGGTTTTCAGCAAGGATCCCGTAATCGTTCTCGCCACGATGCCCCTCTGGAAGAAAGGACGTGGGTCATGCCACACGACTTCGGGCTTCGCATACCAATATTCGACGTGCTCGAGCTGAAGGAGCCCGGAAAGGTGCGAATCGACGAGGACGGAAAGCTCTCTTCCCATGCGGAGGAAAACGTACTCCCTTAACACCCGCGTGGAGGCCTCTCGCTCGAGCAAAGCTAGATGCTTTTCCTTCTGCAACGCCATCTCGACCTCCCAATAAGGCATGCCTATCCTCGTGAGGCGATGTCGATACTCTTCCCCTCCCCGCTCCAGAAGGAAGTAATTAGCGATTTCCCTCAAAAGGGGGCCAGCCACCCGCTTAATTCCGTGCTCCCTTACAAAACGTTCCACGTCTGCCGCGACGGTTCTCGCTAAGGACGGCGGGACGCTACCCTCCTCCCTTAGAACTTGGACTATTCTCAGCCTATCGAAGCTCTCTATGCTTTGGTCGGTTCGGCGGACTAGGAGTTCAGGGATGACCCTTCGCTCGTGGAGGACCGCTTCCATGTTATCGACGTAATCGATGATCTCCCTCCCTAGCTTCGTCAAGCGGTATTGGTTCCGCTCGCACTCTATGAGGCCCGAGAGGCGGAGCAGTTTCATGTGGTAGGGGAATGAGCGGGGGTCTTCTATTCGGCTCTTGATGTCGCTGTAGCGCATGGGCCCGTGTTCTTTCAGCAGGCGGAGTATTTTGATCCTAGAAACGTTTTGGAGGCATTTGAGGAGGTCTTCTAGGCGGACTTCCTCCATAGTCCCCTCCCCAGCCTGAGGTGGGCCTCGACGAGGTGATGGGCGGCTAAAGCGGCTAGGAGGGAGAGCTCCCCCGCGAGCACCGCTGAACAAACTATTTCTGCGAATTTCTTCGCGTTAGAGCCGGGGGGATCTCCTCCCCCGTAACACCCCATAATCTCTAACGCCTCCTTTTGGGTGGGCAAGCGAGTTCCTCCCCCGATCGTTCCGACCTCTAGCGAAGGCAAGGTCACTGAGATATAGAGGTCGCCATCCTTAGTGACTTCCGCCGTGGTAAACCCCATGCTCGATTCGACGACTTGCGCGACATCTTGCCCCGTAGCGATGAATATGGCCGCGATTATGTTCGCGAAATGGGCGTTGAAGCCGTAGGATGCCGCCTGCGCCGACCCTAGGTAATTCTTCCTCCAGTTCACTTCCACTATGGCTTCCGGGGTCGTCTTCAGCTTTGATTCCACGATCTCGCGCTCGATGACCGCTTCCGAAATGACCGTCTTACCCCTCCCCCGGATGAGGTTCATCGCGGAGGGCTTCTTGTCGACGCACAAGTTCCCGCTTATGGAAACGCACTTCGCGAAGGGGCACCTGCTCTCGATTTCCTTCCGGATTTCCTCGCAGGCCAGCGTGACCATGTTCATGCCCATGGCGTCCCCCGTCGAGAAGCCAAACCGCAAGAAGACGGAGTTTCCCACCACGTAGGGCTCCACGAACTCCAGTTTCCCGTGCCTAGTCGTTTTCCTCACGACCCGCTCGAGGTCGGACGTGTGCTTCTTCACCCACTCTACAAGCTTGAGGGCGTCGTCCACGGAGGGGGTTACGAAGAGGGGGGCTCTCGCCATGTAGTCCCTTATCACGCGGGCTCTCGCTCCTCCGGATGCCGTAATGGCGGAACAGCCCCGGTTCACCGACGCCACTAGGGCCCCCTCGGTGGTGCAGAGAGGGATGAAGAAGTCGCCTTTCGCGTACTCCCCGTTCACCCTTAAAGGCCCAGCAATCCCCATCGGGATTTGGGCCGCCCCTATGGGGTTCTCGATGTTCCTCCCCACCGCTTCGTTAAAATCGATGGTCGTGGAAGCGATGTTGGGGAACTCCTTTTTTAGCAATCTTTCAAGGATCTTGCGCCTCAACGAAGCGGCTTTGTTGCTGTCGCCCACTAGCCGGTCGATTTGGTAGAGCTTAATTTCCCCCCGCACCCCCTTTTGGACTATGTCCTCCTCCGACAAGAAACCACCTCCAACCCCTTCTCGAAGGCTTTTCTGTTGATTTCCCTGAAAGCGCGGGGGGATTGCCTCAACAAGGACTCTTTAAGGAGCTCGGCGGGGAAGGGGAGGATGTCCAAAGCCGCCAACCCTCCCAGCATTACGGCGTTCAGAGCCCGAGAAGCGCCCACTTCCCTAGCCAGCGACGAAGCGTTTACGACGACCACGTTGGAGTAGCGGGCCCGTAGGGCGTCGACCACTTCTGAGAGGGGCGGGCTTCGGATTCCGAGGGCCTCGGCGGGAGAGGGGACGTGTTGATCGTTCAGCAAAACGGTCGATCGGTGGGATAGCTTGTCCAGGAAGCGCAAGGATTCGACGAAGTCGAGGCAGAGGAGTATGTCCGCCCCTCCCCTAGGTATTGAGGCGGATCGCACCGCATTCCCCATCTTCACGAAGGAGTAGACCGAGCCGTACCGCTGGGCGAGCCCCCTCACCTCGAAGGTCTTCGCATCCAGCCCAGCAGAAATGGCGGCGTTGGCCAGAACCCTCGAGGCAAAAAGGACTCCCTGTCCGCCTACCCCCGCGATGATGGCGCTAACTTCTCGCTTCATGGATAGCACCCGATGGGCAAACTTTCGCGCACAGGCCGCAACCCGTGCAGAGCTCCGGGTCTATTGATGGCTTGCCTTCGCGGAGGACTATGGCGGGACAGCCCAATTCGTTGATGCAAGCCATGCACGCAACGCACGCTTCCCGATCCACTTCGTAGGGGGCTTTTCTCTCCCGCTCCAAAAGGGCGCACGGGTGCCTCATGACGATCACGGACAAGCCATCCCTCCTGAGGGCATCCTTCAACGCGGAAACCGCTTCCTCGACATCGAAGGGATCGACGACTTCCACGTTCTCGATTCCGCAAGCCCTCGCGATGTCCTCGATCTTCACGGGAGGGAAAGTTTCCCCCATCGCGTTGATCCCCGTTGAGGGATTGGGTTGGCGACCCGTCATAGCGGTTACGCGGTTATCGAGGACCACGACGACCATGGGCGAGCGATTGCACGCGGCGTTGACGAGGGGAGGGAGTCCTCCGTGGAAGAAAGTTGAATCGCCTATGACGGCGATGACGGGTTTTCCCATGCCCAACTTGGAGAAACCGGACGCCACTCCTATGCTCGCGCCCATGCATATGCACAGGTCTATGGCTCTGAGGGGAGGATGTACGCCTTGATTGTAACAGCCCCGATCTCCAACGACTATGGCGTCCAATTTCTCCTCGCGCAAAGCCCTCTTGATGGCGTAGTAGCTCGCCCTATGGGGACAGCCTGGGCACAAAGCGGGTATCCTCGGCGTGGTTGAGGGGGCTCGCTCCTTCTCCAGAGGGATCCCGAGGATGGAAGCTAGGGCCTCGGCCACCACATCCACGTCGTATTCCCCTCCGGGAAGGTGGCCCGTTTGCTGGCCGAAAATCTCCACGGGAATTCCCTTGAGTTGGGCGAAAGCCCTCATGTCGTTCTCCACGACCGGATCTCCTTCTTCGAGAACGAGGATTCGGCGGTACTTCCTTAGCAAGAGCTCCATCTTGGAGGGAAGTGGGACGGTCCCCGAGAGCTTGATCACGGGGATGTCGCGCCCCAAAAAAGCGGCGGCGTCGAGAGCGTAACCGTACGTGACCCCGCACGCGACCACGGCGAAGTCCCCATCGCCGTCGGGAATTTCAAGGAGTTCATCGAACAAGAGGGGGACTTTAGCGTATTGCTCCTTCAGCCATTCTTTCCTCTTCCTCGCGTTCGGGGCGATCATGACGTAGCGGCTGGGATCTTTTTCAAAAGAGGGTAGCGGGTTGCTTTCCGGGATTCCCCCGAGGACTACGGGACCTCTGGAGTGGGCGAGGGCGTGGGTTATCCGAACCATGACGGGCAACTTAAGGCGCTCCGAGAGCTCGAAGGCTTTCTTCACCAGTTCCTTCGCGTCCGAGGGATCCGAGGGCTCGACGCACGGCACTCTGGAAAGCTTCGCGTAGTAGCGGGTGTCCTCGGCGTTTTGGGAGCTATGGGGGGCGGGGTCGTCGGCCACCACGACGAGCAAGCCAGCGTTCACGCCCGTATACGCGGAAACTATGAGCGTGTCCGAAAGCCAGTTCATCCCCAGATGCTTGCAAGCCATTGCGGCCCTGAGGCCAGCCAAGGAGGCGGCGTAGGCGATTTCGAAAGCCACCTTTTCGTTGACCGACCACTCGACGTAGATGCCTAATTCCTTCGCGATGGGAGCTAAAGAGCCCAGTATTTCGGAAGCGGGAGTCCCTGGGTAGGAAGTGACGACCTTCGCCCCAGCTTCGATCAAGCCCCGGGCAATGGCTTCATCTCCGAGAAGGAGGACGCGTTCTCCGGTCTTGCCCAAGAGCATGACTTTTTCTATAAGGCAACTGTCTTAAGTTATTTTCACTAAACGTCGAAATCAAGTCAAAAAGATGGCGTCCTAGGAAAACGTGATACTCGTCGTAGGTTGCGGGAGGATAGGCTCCGAGATCGCCAGAGACCTCGTGGAGTCCGGGAAAGACATCGCCGTGGCCTCGCATAAGAGGGAGGAGTTCAGGCGTTTGTCCGAAGAGTTGGGGGTAAAAGGCGTGTTTTTAGACGCCTTAAAGCCAGATATCCAGACGCTATCGGAATATGAAGTCGTCGTTTCGGCCGTGCCGGGCAAGGTCGGGTTTAACCTCCTCGAGAGTTGCGTAAAAGCTGGCGTGAACGTTGTGGACGTTTCGTACAGCCCGCAAGATCCCTTCGGCTTGCAAGAAGAAGCCGAAAAGAAGGGGATCACGGTCGTCCCGGATAGCGGAGTGGCCCCTGGGTTGAGCAATTTCCTCGTTGGGAGGGCGGTGGGCGAATTGGATGATGTGGAAGATGTCCGGATCTACGTAGGGGGGATACCCGAACGCTACGTTCCCCCTCTCGGCTACTCCATCACTTGGTCGGCGGCCGACCTTATCGACGAGTACATGAGGAGGGCGAGGGTCGTGCGCAATGGCAGGATAATCGAGGTGGATCCCCTAGATTACATAGAACTCGTCGAGGTCCCCGAGTTGGGGGAGTTGGAAGCCTTCTACACCGATGGCCTGAGGACGTTGCTGAAGACGATAAAGGCGAGGAACATGGCCGAGCTCACGTTACGTTACCCAGGTCACGTGATGTCACTTAGAGTTCTGAAGGGATTAGGGCTTTTCGACGAAGAACCCGTGGACGTTGAGGGAGTGAAGGTAATCCCGAGGAAGTTCATGGAACGCCTCTTAGAGGAGAGGTTGAGTCTCAACGTGCCCGATGTGGTCGTTCTTCTCGTGAGGGTCTTCGGAAAAAGGGGAAGCGAGTACTTGCGCATCGAGTACGACATGATCGACCGCTATGATCACGAACGTCACGTGACCGCCATGTCCCGAACTACCGCGTACTTCGCGTCCTCCATAGCCCAACTCCTGCAAGAAGGACGGATTCGGAAGGAGGGCGTCGTCCCTCCGGAAGAATTAGGCATGGATCCGGAAGTGTTCGACCAAGTAATGTCGAAGCTCGCGCGGAAGGGCATCCAAGTGAGGAGGCGTGACGTGAGGGAGGTCACGTAGGTCACGTGGAAAAGAACTTCTTCAACCTGCGCAAGATGAGGGAGGAAAGCTCGGGCTTGCCCCGGAGCCTTCTTATGGCTTCCGCGAGCTTGTAGAAGGACTCGAATTCTTCCTCGGAAATCAGGCCTGCGTAAGAAAGAAGCAATAATGTTCCAAAGGACTTGCGCACGTTTCTCAGCGCTTGCTTGAGGATCCTAGAGGCAGCGCCCTTGCTTATGCCGAGGGCGGACGCCATCTGCAAGATGGTGAGGCCTTGACTCCGCAGAAGGAGGGTTTCCAGCTGTCGCTTGGTCAAATTGCTGTTTTCATACAGGAAACGGGTTAGTGAGTTTTTGATAAAATCTTCAACGTTCTTAGAATGTAATTTACTGTTAGAGTTTCGGGAAGGTCTGTCAACCATTGTCATACAATTTCGTATACCCCTAAAGAAGAAATAGAAAATGGCGAAGTTGTGAGCTATGGAAGGCGAGGAAATCGAGGTCAAGTGTTGCCCCTTCAGGATGCTCGGCAACAGGGGGAGGATGACGAAGATAGATTACCTAAGCGTTTCGTGCATCAAGGAAGATTGCATGTTCTGGGATCCGAAGCGCAAGACGTGCTCCATAAGGGTAATAGCGGGGGCTCTCGGGAAGCTCGTCGAAGCGCTCTCCGAGGGGAGGGTCAAGATCATATAGTGGGGCCGGAGGGATTCGAACCCCCGACCACCCGGGCCCAAGCCGGGCATCCTACCAAACTGGACGACGGCCCCTCAAACTACTGCCGTTCCCACTTTAAAGAAAATTATCGCTTTTCCCGAAAAGGGAAAAGAAGACAGTTTTTGGCGTGTGGTAATACGGCAAGTGCTTAGTCAACTTTTGTAAACCAAAGGATTCAAACGCGAGTTTCTTCCCTCCTTTATAAAAGTAGCCCAAGGGACGTGATGTTCCTTTCTAGAAAGAGCATCGAGAGCAGGATCAAGTCCTTGGAGGAAAAGTTGAGGTTGCACGACGAAATTCTCAACAGCTTAATTGAGGGCAAATCACACTTTGAAACCAACGGGGGATATGATCTGATTGCCATCAAGCTCGACGAAATTTCGCAGACCATCGACGAACTCCAGGCCGCTCTGAGCGATGAGAGGGTTGGGGAAATTCTAGAAACGATAACCCGAGAAATTGAGGCCCTGAAGCGGAAAGTTGAGGAGCTCGAGGGAAGGAGTCGAATGCATGAGGACCAGATAAAGAGCTTATTCGAGTGTTACCAAGGGCTATTGCCCGAAGGCGAGAGCGTTTCGATTTCCAGGGCCGTAAAAGTGAGCTTGAACCCCACCTCGCTCCGGATCCTCGCCCTAGTGAAGGAGGGATTCGACAACACGAGGGCCATCAGGGAAAGGCTCCTCCAAGAGGGGGCGAAGTTCTCGCGCGAGTACATAGCGAGGACCCTGAAGAAGCTGAGCGATATGGGGCTCCTCGAGCGGGACGAAGCGGGCAGGCCTTACAGGTACCGCCTCACGCGGAGGGGCGAAGAAGAGCTCGCGTTGGCAAAAACCTCATAAGAAGGAGCGGTAGCTCAAGGATGGTCGAAACTAGGGCCAAGATGATAAGCTTGGACGCCATCAAAAGGGAGCTTTCAAACGAGCTGAAGAGGGAGGCCGAGAGGCTATACCGGGAGGCTTACGTGGCTTTTAACAGGAACAACATCCAAGAGGCCGTCAAGAAAATCAAGGAGGCTATAGAGCTGGAGAAGTTAAGCAAGGAGCTCTCCGTTTAGCCTAGCTTTATCTTCCCCACTTTGTCCCGCCACTTCTTCCCGCACTTAGGACAAACGTAGACCCCCATGACGGTCACGGTTATCCTGCCCTTTTTATCGGGGAAAGGGGAAACCAAGTGCCAAGTTTTGGAGGGTTCCTTCACCAGAGCCCCGCAAGAGGGGCAGGTTTTAAACGACGTAGGAAACTTTGATTTCCGCCCTCGTTTCAATCCGCCGTACGCGACCGTCCCTTATGTAGATGATGCGGTCGGAGATGTCGATCATCTTCAAGTCGTGAGTCGCCGTGATGATGGTCGTGTTGCGTTCCCTGTTCAGCTCGCGCAAGAGGTTTATGATGTCGAGCCCCGTGTGGAGGTCGAGGTTGCCCGTAGGCTCGTCCGCTAGGACGATTACCGGGTCGTTGGCGAGCGCCCTCGCGATGGCGACCCTTTGTTGCTGACCTCCGCTGAGTTCGGTGGGCTTGTGGTGGAGTCGGTCGCCCAGTCCCACGCGACGCAGAAGGGCCTCCGCTTTTTTGAGGCGGTCCTCCTTCTTCACGCCCGCGAAGATCATGGGCAACTCCACGTTCTCCAAGGCCGTAAGGACGGGGATGAGGTTGAACGTCTGGAAAATGTAGCCTATCTTGCGGCAACGCAACCAAGCGAGTTCGTAGGCATCGAGCTTCGCGATGTCCACGTTGTCGATGTAGACCTTGCCCTCGGTCGGGGAGTCTAGGCCGCCTATCATGTTGAAGAAGGTCGTTTTCCCGCTACCGCTCGGGCCCATGATGGAGACGTATTCCCCTCGCTTGACGTAAACGTTGACGCCATCGAGGGCTTTGATGACCACGGAGCCCATGAAGTAGTACTTCTTGAGGTTCTCCGTTTCAACCACGTAGGCGTAACGCTCGGAAGCTGGCGCAGGCGTTGGAGCGCTCAAGACATAGAAATACCTAAGGCTCTATTTAACTAAACGACCTTCCTGAGGGCATCGGCGGGATTGAGCTTGGCGGCTCTATAGGCGGGATAAGCTGATGCGGCTACCGCCAATAGAACGGCAATCGCGATCGCTTCCCCGACGTAAACGAGGGTTTGGATAGTGGCCGCTTCAAGCTCCGGGGGGAAGCCAGCCATCATTCCACACCAGAGCACGGCGATCCCCCAACCAGCGAAAGCGCCGATAACTCCGCCTATGAGGCCTAAGAGGAACGATTCGAGGACAAATATCTTCAATATGTGGCTATCGATGGCTCCTAGGCACTTGAGCGTTCCTATTTCTCCGTAGCGCTCGTAAACCGCCATGAGGGTTGAGTTGACGATCCCTATGCCGCATATGATGAGGGAGAGAAGGGCGACCCACAAGCCGTACGCCTGCACCTCCTTCCCCACGCTAACGCCCAAGACGCTCACCAAGTGGGACCACGTGAGCAACCAGACCATGAAGGCGACGCCTAGGACGATCGAGATCATGATCATAAGGACGCGCAAGAAGCGCACTCTTATGCTACGAGTGCAGTAAGCGAGGGCTTCCTTGAAGGGAAAGACGGAAGATCTTTCCGCCATCATAGATGATAGACAACCCGTTATAAGTCATGGGGTAGCATATTGTGACGGCGGCGGACTTCTTCAACGCCCTCTCCTTGGCCATATACGGACTAGTCATCATAGGGCTCGTCTTAGCGTTTGTTTACATAGCCTTCGAGGAAGAAAAGGAGAAGTGAGCGAGGTCGTGTGGGAAGCCTTCCGGGAAGCGGCACCTTACATATCGAATTTAACGTGGTTCAGAAGGGCTCTGGAGGGTTTAAAGGAATATTGGAAAGACCCGGAGCTATTGGCCAAGAAACTTGAAGAGTTAGCAGGAGAGGACGTGACTAAGCGGAATGACGTGAAAATCTACCTCATGTACCTGAGAAAAAAGGGGGGAGGGAGGGGGGTCGTTGAGCTCGGCGCGTCTAGATCCTAATGCCAGCCTTTTCGAGGATGATCTTGGCAGCCATCTCGATGTCGGCTTCCTTGACCGTCTTCCTGCCAGCGTGCTTGGCAGCGGAAACGGCTTCGCTGGCGATTTTCTTGGCAAGCCTTTCGAGGATGTCCCTCAGAGCCTCGGCGGCATCAGCGCTTACCCTCTCAGCGCCGGCCTTCTTTATCAGCCTTCGCACGGGCGTCAGCTTAATTTCGGGCGCCATATCCGCTCACCCAATGGTGAGAGTTTGCTTTCCTTTTAAATATTTCCCATAGTCCGCCCTTAGACCCGTAGGGGCGATGAGAAAGGGTTTCTGAAAAAACGAAGGGGGTTCGTCCTATCGAGCTAAGGAAGCTTTCCAGAGCCTCTAGAAAATCCTTCCAATTTCCTCGAATTTCTTGATGGTTTCCCACCACTCGTCGAGTCTTCTCTGTTCGGCTTCTATTTCTTCGTCACTCATGGTCCTGAAGCGTCCTTGGGCTCTTAGGTACTCCTTTAAGGGTTTCCTCTTCGATTTGTTGAGGAGGGGTTTGCTCGGAGGGGATAGCTTGAACACTCCATTCTCGACTTCGAATAGGACCCAAGCGCCCGTCTGGACGGCAAGCCTCCCCACCTCGACCGTCATGTCGGAGGGGAAGCGCCAACCGACTGGGCAGGGGCAGAGAATATCGATGTACTTCGTGCCAGGCATGGAGGCGGCCTTCTTCACCTTGTCGAAGAGGTCTTTGGGGTAGGCAACGCACGCCGTAGCGACGTAAGGTATCCCGTGGGCGGCCATGATGAGGGGCATGTTCTTGGGGGGTTCCTTCTTGCCAGTCCACGTGGTCGTCGTCCACGCTCCATAGGGAGTTGCCCCGCTTCTTTGGATGCCCGTGTTGCTGTACATCTGGTTGTTCGCGCACACGTAGATGATGTTCGTTCGGCGTTCTGCGGCTCCCGAAAGGGCTTGTATGCCTATGTCGTACGTCCCGCCATCCCCCGCCCACACGAGGACGTTCACGTCCTCTTTGCCCTGCTTCTCAAGGGCGGCCCTTATGCCCGACGCTGCCGCTGCCGCCGCCGCGAAGGCAATGTTGAGCAGGGGGACTTTCACCGCCGACTTCGGGAAGGGGCCTTGTATGACGCTCGAGCACGACGCCGGAATGGTCATGATAGTCTTCTTGCCAAGGGCCTTGAGCACGATCTTCTCCGCGAGGGCTACCCCGCAACCAGCGCAAGCGGCGTTGCCGGGAAGGAGGTATTTCTCTCTGGGCAACCACGCCATTTCAGACACCCACCCAGAACACTTTTCCCGAGGGCGGACGTTCGGCTAAGGCGACCTTCTTGATGGCTTCGTACAGGTGACGCCACGTGACATCACAGCCCCCTATGCCCGCGAGGAAACCTACAACGGCGGGACGGTTGGGCATGTCGTAGAGCGCGGAACGTATTTCCGAGTAGGAAGCCCCCGAAAGCCCGCAAGATATGTTCCTGTCGAAGACCACCACAGCCTTCGCGTTCTCGCACAAGGACCGTAGTTCTTCCTCGGGGAATGGGCGGAAAGTCCTTATGGAGATCGAGCCCGCTTTTATGCCGTCCTTCCTCAGGTGATCGACGGCTTCTTCTAGCTCGCTCGCCATGGTCCCCATGGCGGTGGCGATTATCTCGGCGTCCTCACAACGATAGGGATCCAAAAGCCCTCCGTGACTGTGAATTTCCCCGAATTTCTTCCCGAATTCCTCGTCGACTTTCTCGATGATCTCCTTCGCTCTTTGCATGGCTTGTTGCATTTGATGACGGAACTTTATGTAATCTTCGGGGAAGACGATGTTCCCGTAGGTCTTCGGGTTTTCGGGGTCGAGGAGGCAGTGCTTGGGCTCGTACCGACCGAGGTAATCCCTCACGTCATCTTCCGAGAGGACTTCGACGGGTTGGGATGTGTGGGAGAGGATGAAGCCGTCGAGGCATACCATGGCGGGGAGGAGGACATCCTCGCTCTCGCATATCTTGTAAGCTTGGAGAATGGTGTCGTGGACTTCTTGGTTGCTCCTCGCGTAAAATTGGATCCAGCCCGTGTCCCTTTGGGCGATGGTGTCGTTGTGATCCGCCCATATGTTCCAACCGGGAGCCATGGCGCGGTTCACGACCGCCATCACGATGGGCAAGCGGCCCAGAGCGGCCCACACGACCATCTCGTGCATGAGGGCGAGCCCGTGCGAAGAAGTTGCGGTAAATGCCCTAGCTCCTGCGGCGGCAGCCCCTATGCAAACGGCCATGGCGCTGTGCTCCGATTCCACCCTTATGAACTTCGCCTTCATTTCCCCTTTCTCGACGAACTCGGCGATCTTCTCGACGATCCTCGTTTGGGGGGTGATGGGATAAGCGGCCACCACATCCACCTCTGCCGCCTTGGCGGCGTAGGCCGCGGCGAAGTTCCCCGTGGTGACTATCCACTCGGGCATTACCTCTCCCTCTCCATGGAAATTGCTTTAACGGGACATTCCCTCGCGCATATGCCGCAACCCTTGCAGTAGTCGTAGTTTATCACGGGATATCCTTCCTCATCCACATCGATCACGTCCTCCGGGCAGTAAACGACGCAAGTCAAGCACTTAACGCACTTGGAACGGTCGATGACGGGCTTGAAGGAACGCCATAAACCCGTAAGCCCCATCGCTGCCTCGGACGGCGTCGATTCTTGGGCTAAGGGAAACCCGCTCATTAAGCCTCGCCGCAGAGGCGGAGGATTCTATTCCAATCCCTATCGGTCTTCTCTTGGATTTCCTTTATCAGGTCTTCCCGCCTCACGGGCTTGAAGAGGTGGCTGAACCTCCCCTGCATTTTCAGCCACTCCTCTATGGGCTTCTTCTTCGACGGATCCTTCGCGTATGGCTTGCTCGGGGCGGAGAGCGTGTAAACGCCATCTTGGTACTCCCAGAGCGGGTAGGCGCAAGTTTCGACGGCCATTCTCGAGATGGTGATGGTCAAGCGGGGGTCGAACCTCCAGCTACGCGGGCAGGCGGCGAGGCAGTGAATGAAGGCGGGGCCTTCGTACTCGATGGCCTTCCTCACCTTTTGCATGAAGTCGACCCAGTAGGCGGGGTTCGCCGTCGCGACGTAGAGGTCCCCGTGGGCCGCCATGATCTCGGGCAGGGGCTTTCTCCACTGGAGCTTGCCCGGCTCCTTCGTCCCAGCTGGGCTCGTCGTCGTCCAAGCGTATTGAGGCGTGGCGGAGGAACGCTGGATGCCCGTGTTGGCGTACACGTTGTTGTCGTATTCGATGTAGACGATGTCATGTCCTCTTTCGACCATCCCCGAGAGGGACTGGAGGCCTATGTCGTGGGTTCCGCCATCCCCCGCGAAGACGATAACAGTGGGCTCTTTATCGATGAGCCCCTTCCTGCGCATGGCCTTGAAAGCTCTCTCGATGCCCGAAGCCGTCGCGGCGGCGTTTTCGAAGGCGTTGTGGATCCAAGGAACCCCTATGATGCGGCCCTCGACCTCGCCCACCCAGCTCGTGTAGGGGAAGATGGTGGTAGCGACTTCCCAGCAACCCGTCGCGTGCACGATGACCGTGTTCTCGGGGTCGGGAACGGCGTGGAGGGCAAGCCTCCCTATGATCCCGGCGGGACAGCCAGCGCAGAGCCTATGACCCGAGTGCATGTACGTCGGTTGCTTCGCGATTTCTCTCAAGTTAGGAGTCCAAGCGCTCATTCTCTCACCCCCCAATACTTCTTCACGAAGCGCTCCCTCCTCGACATGGCTTCTTTCGCGTCCCTTATGGCCGCCTTGATGAGGCTCGGGGGCATGTCCCTCCCCCCGAGGCCGTAGACGTAGTCGTAAACGAAGGGCCTCTCATCCAAGTCGTAGAGCGCGCTCCTTATCTCCACGAAGAGGGGAGCCCCTTGGGCCCCCATGTCGACGCTACGGTCGAAGACGATGACCGCCTTCGCTCCCGAGAGGTGCTCCATTACGTCCTCGTACGGGAATGGACGGAAGGAGCGTATCCTCAAGAGTCCTATCTTCTCGCCCTCCTTCCGCAACTCCCTCAACACGTGGCGGACAGTTCCCGCCGTTGAGCCCATGCAAGCCACCACGATGTCCGCATCCTCCGTCCAGAACGGATGGACGAGCCCATTGCCGTACTTCCTCCCGCTTATTTTCGCGTACTCCTCGTTCACCTCCTTGATGGCCTTCTTCGCGTTCTTGAAAGCCTCGAACTGTTGTCGTTTGTGCTCGAAGTAGTAGTCCCACAAGTCGAGGGGGCCCATGGTGACTGGCACGGGTTGACCCATAGCGAGGGTCTTGAGGGCGAGCTCCACCTCCCTTCCGAAGAGCTTGATCTTCGGGGGTTTCCTAGGTCCCCCTAAGAACTCCCTCACCGCCTCGTCGGGCAGTAGGTACACATTCTGGAGGGTGTGGCTGATGAGGAAGCCGTCGAGCATGACCATGACGGGTAGCAGAACATCGTGGCGCTCCGCTATCTTGAACGCTTGGATCGTCGTGTCGTAGGCTTCTTGGGCGTCTTCCGTGTATAGTTGGATCCAGCCCGCATCCCTCACGTTCATGGAGTCGCTGTGGTCGGTGTGGATGTTGATGGGGCCGCTCGGAGCTCGGTTGACTATGGCCATGACTATGGGCAACCGGAGGGAGCTCGCTATGTAGCATATCTCGTTCATGAGCTGGAGGCCGTTGGCGGCGGTAGCCGTGAAGGCCCTGCCTCCAGCAGCAGCGGCTCCTATGCAAGCGGATAAGGCGGAGTGCTCCGATTCGACCCTCACGAACTCCGTGTTCACTTCCCCGTTGGCGACGAACTCGGAGAACTTCTCGACGATGATGGTTTGGGGGGTGATGGGGAAGGCGGCCACGAAGTCGACGTCGCACTGCTTCACCGCGTAGGCGACGGCTTCGTCCCCGTTGAGGGCCATAAGGGTTTGCTGAACCGCCATCATTCTACCACCATCTCGATGGCCTTAGCGGGACACTCCTGGGCGCAAATCCCACAACCCTTGCAGTAGTCGTAGTCGATGGTGAGGTTCTCGCCATCCCACTTGATCGCTCCTTCGGGGCAGTAGACCCAGCAGAGCAAGCACTTCGTGCACTTCGACTCGTCCCTCACGGGCTTGAACGTCCTCCAATCCCCCGTCTTGTACTCGAGGGAGGACTTGAAGGGGACTCCGGCGATGGGTATTTCCTTCCAACCGGGAAGCTTCTTCTCGCTCATTCTTTCACCGTTTTCGCATACGCTTCTTCCACCACTTTAATGTTCTTCTCCGCCACGGAAGAGCCGAACTTGACGCCCAAGGTCTCGCGTATAGCCTGCTTCACGGAGTCGAGGGAAACGACGCCGGTCGCCTTCACGAGGGCCCCTATCATGGCGGTGTTCGTTATCCCCCTCCCGAGGATCTCGACGGCGATGTCGGTGGCGGGAACGACCCAAACTTCTTGGCTCGAAATGGGAGGCTTTATTTCGGGTTTTATCCCCGATGGGGTTTCCCTCGTGTTGATGATGATCTTCCCGTCTGGGCGGAGACCTTCGGCGACGGGGATCGTTTTTAGGAGCGTGGGGTCGAGGACGACGACGGCGTGGGGCTCGTATATGCCGCAGTGGATCTCGATGGGCTTGTCGCTTATGCGAGTGTACGCTTTTATGGGGGCTCCCATCCGCTCGGGACCGAATTCAGGAAAGCTCTGGATGTACTTGCCTTCCCTCAAGGCGGCGAGAGCGAGTATTTGGCTCGCCGTCCAAGCGCCCTGTCCTCCCCTTCCGTGGAACCTAACTTCAAATATCTCCGCAGACAACTCCATTACCTACCCACCTCCAACTTAAGTTTTGAGTATTCTCGTTTCATGGAACGCCCTCTCCACCGCTTTCTTGTTCAATTCGGCTGGCTTCCCCGACCACGTGTTCTCCACCGCCTTCATGACCGACTCGAGCTTCACCTCACCCGTCGCCTTGGCGAACGCGCCCACCATAGCCGTGTTAACGACGGGAATCCCAGCTATGATCAAGCCGATCTGGAGGGCGATTTCCGTGGCGTCGACGATGGCTAGCCGGTATTTGAGGAGGGGAGAGTCGTCCCTTACGGATTTGGCATTTGCTATGATCATTCCATCTTCCTTAAGGCCGCTCAACACCTGCCTCAGCAGGGATTCTTCCTCGATGAAGAAGGGATCTAAGACGATCACGTAATCGGGGCGGTAGATCTGAGACCTCAGCCTTATGGGCTTATCGTCGATCCTAGCAAAAGCCCTTACGGGAGCGCCTCTGCGTTCTGCTCCGAAGAATGGAAAGGCCTGGCTCCACTTGCCCTCATAAAACGCTGCTTTCGCTATCAGCTCAGCGGCAGTAACGGCTCCTTGACCCCCTCTTCCATGCAAACGGATTTCCCGGAGCATCTAACCATGAGGCGGGCTTCAATAAAATGTTTAAAAACTATTCTGACTCGGCCAAAACTAGATCGTAGACTTCGTCTTCCTCAACTATTTCGTCGTATGCGCCGATAATTCTCGCTACTTTTACGGCAATTAAGTGATAGCACGCCCTAATGCGGCTTTTCCCTCCGACGACCTTGAAGTAAAAGTCCTTGCAGCTGCAGTAGTACGAGTCGGGGATCACGCGGTAATCCTTCTCCTTCCCAACGAAGACCCACAGCTCCCTCCCGCTAGGTTTGAAGATGTAATGTTTCACGCTCCCTTCGGCGAGGGCCTTCATTGCTTTCTGGAAACGCGGGCCGTAAGGCTCGGCGAGCTTCAACATCTCGACGAGGGGAAACTCCTTCTTCCCTTTCTCCTTCATGCGCTTCAATTCCTCGCAGAATCTCTCGAGATCCGGGTCTTCCATTCAAGAGATTAGTAGCCCGTTTTATACATCCGTGAATGAAGGTAATTTTCCCCGAGCCAGCCCTCCTCATCGAGCGGGAGAAGGCGGTTATCATAGCGGATCTGCACATGGGCTTCGAGTTCGAATACGTTGATTACGGAGTACACGTCCCCTCGAGGAAGGACGTCTTCGAGAGGAGGATTAGGAGGGTCATGAGGCGGAGTAGGGCGAGGACGCTCATCGTGAACGGCGACTTGAAACACATGGTCGCTGGGATTTCCTTTTCCGAGTGGAAGGACGTTCCGGAACTCGTCGAATCCCTCTCGAAGGAATACGACGTGAAGATCGTGCCAGGCAATCACGATGGCGAAATAGAGGCGCTGTTGCCGAGGGACGTGGAAGTCCTCGACTCGAGAGGCATCGTTTTGGAGGACGAGGAAGGTAGCGTCGGGATATTCCACGGGCACGCTTGGCCCTCGCCGAAGGTCGCGTCGGCGGATTGTCTCGTGATGGGGCACGTTCACCCCGTCGTGCGCATAAAGGGGAAGTATGGCTTCAGGGCGACGAAGCCCGTTTGGGCAAGGGGGAAAGTGGACAGAGGGAGGTTCTCCCAATTCGTGGGCGCTGAGCTGAAGGGAGAAGCGGAGCTCGTGATCATGCCAGCCTTCAACGACTTCTTGGGTGGCTTAGTCCTCAACGGCGGCAGGGTGCTCGAGGACAGGAAATCCCCCGTCCTGAAAGCGGTAGAGCTGGGCGAGTTCGACGTTTACCTCCTAGACGGGACTTATTTGGGCAAAATTAATCAATTCCCTCCCGCTTGAGGATCTCCCTCGCCGCCACCACGCCCGAAACGGAGGCCTGAACGAGGCCCCTTGATATGCCAGCTCCGTCGCCTATCGTGAACAAGTTCTTCACCTGCTTCGTCTCGAGGTTCGCGTTCACCTCAGGCCTCACCGAGTAGAACTTCACCTCGATCCCGTACAAGAACGTCTTCTTCGAGTAGAGGCCTGGCGCGAGCTTGTCCATGGCCTTCAGCATCTCCTTTATGTCGCAGAGGAAGCGGTAGGGGAGGACGAAGCCTATGTCGCCGGGAGTCGCCACCGACAAGGTCGGGCGTATGGGGGCTCTTGCGATCCTCTCCTCCGTCGAACGTCGCCCCATTTCGAGGTCGACGAGCCTCTGGATGATAATCCCGCCGCTTATGATGTTCGCCAGCCTCGCGATGTACTTGCCGTAGGCGATGGGATCCTTAAAGGGCTCGGTGAAGCGGGTCCTCACGAGGATGGCGAAGTTCGTGTTGTCGGTCTTCTTGTGGAGGAAGCTCTGCCCGTTCACCGTGATCACGTCCGAGTACCTCTCCATGATCACCTCGCCGTAGGGGTTGAAGCAGAACGTCCTCACCTCGTCGTCGAACGTCTTCGAGTAGTAGACGAGCTTGGGCTCGTAGAGTACGTCGGTGAGTTCTTCGAGGACGGATGCGGCCGTTTCTACCCGCACGCCTATGTCGACGGGGTTCGCGGTCGTCTTTATGCCCAACCTATCCGCTTCCCTCTTCAGCCATTCCGCCCCCGCCCTCCCGGGAGCGACAATGGTGTACCTCGAGTAAACCCTCCCCCCATCGGAGAACTCCACCCCCTCCGCCCGGTTGTCCTTCACGAGTATGTGGCGTACTTCTCGGTTGAAGAAGACATCTACTTTGTCCTTGAGCTTCTCGTAGGCGTTAACTAGGACCTTCGAGCACGTTTCCGTCCCCATGTGCCTAATGATGTTGGGGACGAGCTTGAGGTCGTAGACGCTCGCCCTCCGGCAGAGGGATTCTATCTCGTCCCCGGACAGCTTCCCGTACGTCTTGTGGGGAGCCCCGAGCTCCAGGTATATGCCGTCCACGTACCTGACGAGCTCGGCGAGTCTCTCGTTCCCGAGGTATTCGGAGAGCCAACCCCCCACGCTCGTCGAGAGGGTGAGCTTCCCATCGCTGAAAGCCCCAGCCCCTCCCCAGCCGGAGAGGAGGAAGCACCGAGGGCAGTTGGCGCACGGCTTCCCTTCCACGACGAAGCAACGCCTATCGGGGACGTTCGGGCCTTTGTCGACCATGAGGACTTTGAGGTCGGACTTTCTTACGAGCTCTAGGGCGGAGAATATGCCAGCGGGGCCGCAACCCACGACGACGACATCGTACCGCTCCAACCCCAATAAGACATCGACGGGCGTATATGAGAATGATGGCGGAATTGACGGAGGAGGCTTTGCGGATAAACTGTGAAGAAGTTTTCGAGAGGCTGAAGAAGCAGTTGTTGGAGTATTTCGAGAAAAGCGGAAGCGAGGTAGTTGTGGTTCCGATGAGTGGAGGGGTGGATTCCTCCACCGTGGCGACCATCTGCGCGAAAGCTTTAGGTAGCGAGAAAGTGGTGGGGATCATCATGCCCGAGGAGGGCGTTACGAGGGAAGAGGACGTGAGGGACGCGGTCGAATTGGCGGAGAAGCTGGGCATAAGGTACTTCGTGATCCCCATCGAGGGGATCGTTCGGAAGTTCCTCGAGCAAGTAGAGGAGATCAAGGGGGATCGGGTGAGCGTGGGCAACCTCAAGGCGAGGGTGCGCATGACCATCGCCTACTACGTGTCCAACTCCATGGGCGGGCTTGTGATCGGGGCGAGCAATAAGAGCGAGCTCATGACGGGATATTTCACGAAGTACGGGGACGGAGGAGTCGATTTGCTCCCCTTAGGGGACCTGTACAAGACCCAAGTGAAGCAACTAGCCCGCTTCTTAGGGATCCCCGAGAAGATCGTCGAGAAAACTCCGAGCGCTGGCTTGTGGCCAGGGCAGACCGACGAGGAAGAGCTAGGCCTGAAATACGAAGTCCTCGACCTCGTTCTCTTGGGCGTGGAAAGGGGGATGAAGGAAGAGGAAATAGCGAGGGAACTCGGGATTGACGTGAGCGTTGTCCGCAACGTCGTGGAGCGAATCCACCGCACCGAACATAAGCGTCGACCCCCTCCTATACTGCGGGTGAGGTGAATGGGCAGGAGGAGAGGTAGGAGGAGGGTTATAAAGATCCGTAGGCCGAGGTTGCCGAAATTCTTCAAGTGCCCCGTTTGCGACCAAGTGAGCGTAAGCGTCAAGATCTTAAGGCAGAAGGGAATTGCGATGGTAACGTGTGGGGTTTGCGGTTTTCACGAGGAAGTCGAGTTGGGTCCCTCCGACGACAAGGTGGACGCCTACGCGAAGGCGGTGGACAAGTATTATGCCTCCTCGTAGCTCCGTAAAAAGGCACATACTCAACTCGATGAAGGAGGAGGGGTGCGTCCATTTTCCCCTCCTCGACCCCGCGAAGTTCGACAGGGATAAAGCCGCCAAAGTGGCGAGAGTGGCCGAGAAGGCGGGTTCTTGCGCTTTCTTGGTCGGTGGAACTTTGGGGGTTGGAGCGAGGGACGTGGACGAAGTCGTGAAGGGCCTTAGGAAAGGATCTTCCCTGCCCGTGATACTCTTCCCGAGCAACCCCGCTTGCGTGACTCCTTCCGTGGACGCCGTTTTCTTCCTGTCGTTGCTGAACTCCGCGAACCCCTACTACATAGCGGGAGCCCAAGCGACGGCCGCCCTCTTGATCAAGCGCTACGGGCTGGAGGCCATACCCGTCGGGTACCTCATCGTGGGGGAGGGGAGGAGCGTCGGCTTCGTCGGGGAGGCCCGTCCCATACCTCCCGACGGATTCGAGATAGCGGAAGCGTACGCCCTCGCGTGCGAGTACATGGGGATGGAGTTCGTTTACCTCGAAGCGGGGTCGGGGGCGGAGGAAACCGTCCCGCCCAAGATGGTTAGCCGGGTTAGCCGAAGCGTGAGGATACCCGTCATCGTCGGCGGGGGGATAAGGGATCCGAAGACCGCGAGGACCTTGTCGTTGGCGGGGGCAAAGGGGATAGTCACGGGTAGCCTTCTCGAAAAGAAGGGCTTCGAGAAGGTATTGGAGGATCTAGTGAGAGCGATAAGGCGTTAGATTTCGTCGCGGCATCGCATTTAACCTCCCCAGTTAATCACATGTGGATTCGCCACCTTCCAACGCCATCTCGGAGGCTTATCTAGAGCGCCTCAAGGATCGAGTAGACCCCTCTTACCTCGAGTACTTCTCCCGAATCCTGAAGGAAGTCGAAAGGGCGTACGAGATAGCTTCCGAGGCGAGGAAGAAGAAGCTCGACCCCGAGGATCGGGTGGAGTGCGAGCTCACGTTCGACTTGGCGGACAGGGTGGAGAAGCTCGTGGGGCCCCCGGGCATAGCGAAGCGCATAAGGGAGCTCTCGAAGGTCATCCCGTCGAGGGAGAAGCTCGCCCTGAAGATCGTCGAGGAAGTCACGTATCGGGGGATCGCTTCCTTGGAGGACGAACGCAAGGTCGCCGACCAAGCCCTCAGGACGGGGCTCGCCATCCTCACCGACGGGGTGACGGTGGCTCCCGTGGAGGGCATTTCGGACGTTAGGATCAAAAGGAACCCCGACAACAGCAGGTATTTGGCCGTCTACTTCGCGGGACCCATCAGGCCAGCGGGAGGGACGGAGCAAGCCCTCACAATCGTCCTCGCCGATTACATAAGGAGGCTCATAGGGCTCGACCGCTACAAGCCAACGAAGGAGGAGGTTGCCCGCTTCATCGAGGAAGTGAGGCTCTACGAGAGGGTGGAGGGGAGGGAGGGCAGGAAGGCGAGGTTCCAGTACAAGACGAAGGACAGCGTGCTCGAATACGTCCTGTGGAGGTTGCCCGTCGAAGTGACGGGGCCCGGGACGATAAGGGAAGTCGTCCCCTCCTACGCGAAAATACCGAGGATAGAGACCGACTACATACGGCAAGGAGCTCTGCTCGTGGTGAACGACGGGCTCATAGGGAGGGCGGCGAAGGTCCTCAAGGCCGTCCAAGAGATGGGGATAAGCGGGTGGGAGTGGCTGTCGAGGGTTTCCGCCTCCAAGGGAGAAGGGACTTCTAGGGTCGAGGAGGTCATAGCGGGGAGGCCCATCTTCGCGAACATATCGAGGGAAGGATTTAGGCTGAGGTACGGGAGGGCGAGGAACACGGGCTTGTGCGCCGTCGGGATCCACCCCGCCACCATGGCCATCCTCGACGATTTCCTCGCCGTCGGGACGCAGATAAGGGTCGATTACCCCGGCAAGTCCGCCATAACCGTCCCCGTGGACACCGTGGAACCCCCCGTCGTGAAACTGAAAGACGGGAGCGTCGTGAGGGTTCGCTCCTACGAAGAAGGAGTGAGGCTACGGGATCAGGTCGAGAGGGTTTTGTTCTTGGGAGACTTGCTTGTCTCCTTCGGCGACTTCCTCGAGAACAACTGCCCCCTCAAGCAACCGGGCTACACGGAGGAGGAGTGGGCTCTGGACCTCGAAGAGGCTCTGTCTAAGGTCGAGGAGGAATCCGTGGACATTGAGAAGGCGAGGGCGTTCATCTCCGACCCCCTCGGGAACGTCCCCTCTTGGAAGGAGGCCTTCGAGCTCTCTAGGAAATTGGGCGTCCCCCTCCACCCGAGGTACACGTACTTCTGGGAGAAGCTGGGGATCAAGGAGCTCAAGCGATTGAGGGAGGGACTCCTCTCGGGAGAGGTCAGCGAAGAGAGGATAGTGGTTGAGCGGGAGAAGGTAGAGCTTTTTTTGGACGAGCTTTGCGTCCCGTACTCCGTGGAAAACGGGCGTATCGTCGTAGAGGGGGACGACGCGAGGGCGCTCTACTGGTGCCTCGCCCTCCGGAACCCGGAGAAGGAAGTGGTGGGGAAGGACGTGTTCGAGGCCATCTTCAACCTATCCGGGATCCGCGTGAGGCCCAAGGCCCCATCGAGGATTGAGGCCCGCATGGGGAGGCCGGAGAAAGCGAAGCCGAGGGAGATGTCTCCTCCCGTCCACGTCCTATTCCCCGTGGGGCCCGTTAGGGTGGTTAGCCGGGCGATCAAGGAAGGGAGGTACGTGAAGGTGGAGGTGGGGAAGTTCAAGTGCCCCGTCTGCGGCAACTACTCCTTCTACAACTGGTGCGAGCGGTGCGGAGCGAGGTGCGAAGTGGAGGGGTACTGCCCCACGTGCGGCAGTCCCGTGAACGCGGATAGGTGCCCCTCCTGTAGGACGAGGGTCAAGATCACCGAGATCAAGCGCATAGACTTGAAGAAGATGCTCGAGGAGGCCGCGGAAAGGGTGGGGCTCAGGGTAAGCGAGGCCATGGACGTGAAAGGCGTGAAGGGTCTCATGAGCCGCGAGAAAATCCCAGAAAGACTGGAAAAGGGAATTCTGAGGGCGAAGTACAAGTTGACCGTTTGCAAGGACGGGACGGTGAGGTTCAGCGTCACAAACGCCCCCCTCACTCACTTCAGGCCGAGAGAAATCGGGGTGAGCGTGGAGAAGCTGAGGGAACTGGGCTACGACAGGGACGCCAAGAGGAGGGAGCTCGAGGAAGACGGGCAACTCTGCGAGCTGAAGGTTCAAGATATAATCATTCCAGCAGAGGCCGCGGACTTCCTCGTGAGGGTCTGTCAGTTCGTGGACGACTTACTCGTTAGGTTTTACGGGATGGAACCCTACTACCGCGTCCGCGGGAAGGAAGACCTCGTCGGGAAGCTCGTCGTCGGGCTATCCCCCCACACTTCAGTAGGGGTCGTGGGGCGCGTCATAGGCTTCACGAGGGCGAGGGTTTGCTACGCCCACCCCCTGTGGCACGCGGCGAAGCGTAGGGATTGCGACGGGGACGAGGATGCCATCATGATGCTCATGGATGTCTTGCTCAACTTCTCGAGGAAGTTCCTGCCCGCCCAAGCGGGGGGGATGATGGACGCGCCCCTATTCTTATTGCCCCTCATCGTGGCGGAAGAAGTGGACGACCAAGCCCACAACCTCGACGTGGCGGAGAGGTACCCGCGGGAGCTCTACAGGGCGAGCCGAGAAGGGCTCGAGCCCAAGGAGGTGAGGGAGGTGGAGGTGGTGAGGCAGAGGTTGGGAACCCCCCTCGAGTTGGCGGGGTACCGGTACACGCACGAGACCTCCGACATATCGGCGGGAAATGTCCAGACCGCCTACACGAGGCTCGAGGAGATGGGAGAGAAGATGAAGAAGCAGATGGAGCTCATGGAGAAGCTGAAGGGGGTGGACATGAAAGCCGTCATCGAGGGGATCCTCGATGTCCACCTCTTGCGGGACATAGCGGGGAATCTGAGAGCCTTCTTCGCCCAATCGTTCCGCTGCCCGAAGTGCGGGACGAAGGTGAGGAGGCCCACCCTCAACGGGAAGTGCCCGAAGTGCGGGAGGGAGCTCATCCTAACCGCCCACTTGGGCGGCATCGAGAAGTACCTGCCCCACGCGGAAAAGCTCGTCGAGGAGTATCCCGTGGACGAGTACTACAGGGAGCGAGTGAGGTTGCTGAAGGAGCACATAGACTCCCTGTTCAGGAGGGAAGCGAAGCTTTCCGAATTTAGGCAGGAAGCGGTCGAGGAAGCAAAGAAGCCGGTCAGAAAGGGGACGTTAGACGAGTTCTTCGATTAGGCGAAGAGCCTTCTGAAGTGTTCAGCCCACTTCAGAACGAGGAAAACGATGATGCCAGACAATGCGCAGGAAATCGCGCAACAAACGCCCGCTTCTAGGGGCAGGAAGGCGAAGGCTAGCGGCGAGAAAGCCAGTGGAATTAAGGCGTACTAGCTCGCCTTCACCGATCCCCTGCGGAAGAAGAGCTTCACGTAGCTCTTCCACTCGGAGAGCATGGAGAGGATCGCGCTGCTCGGGATTACGAAGGCGATCAGGAAAGCGGATACTTCGACGGGGAAGGCGAAGGGAACCACGCACACGAAAGCGGAAGCCATCCCAGCGAGGGGGAGGGATACGAGTTTTAGCTTCTTAACCTTGCCCGAGAGGGCCTCACCGATCTCCTTCTGCCACTTGACGAGGAGTGAGAGGAGTAAGAACGTGATGGCAAAGAACGCCAAGCCCGCGTAGATGGCCTCCTTGGAGGAATAGACGACCGGTTGCTCGATGAGTATCGGGCGCCTAGGCTTCGGAAGGACGGATGTGGGCTCGCAGTACCTCAAGAAGAGCGTTTGCCTCGAGGAGTGGCCGAGCTTGTCGTAGGCGACGAGATCGATCCTATGGACGCCCTCTCGGGGGAGGACGAGCATGCAGGCCTTTCGTTCGGCGGGGAACGTCCAGAGCTTCTTGCCATCGAGGTAAACTTCGACGCGGTCGAGCGATACGTCGGTGATGCTCCACTTGAGGAGGACGTACTTGCCCACGTTCTCCGTTTTGGGCGACAGGATCTCTATCTCAGGCGGGCTGTGGTCGACGACGATGGTCGTCTCGAAGGAAGCTTTCAGCCCCGTCGCGTCGACGGCCACTACCTTCACAGAATACTCGCCTTCTTCGAGGGAGTTGAGCTTGCAGGAGCTCTCCTCCGTTACGGCGTAAAGTTCGCCGTTCACGTACACCTCGTAGTGGTCGACCTCCACGTTGTCGACGGCCCTCCACGTGAGCGTAACGCCGTCTCCGTCTCCCAGAATTTCCTCAGAGGGCTTGAACACGAAGGAGGGCGGAGTCTTATCGACGACGACGGTCGTCGAGTTCTCGGCCTTGTTGCCCGCGACGTCGTAGGCGACTACGCGGACGTGGTGGACTCCCTCGCCGAGGTCGAGGGAAATAGACTTCTTGAAGCCGGGAACGGTAGTGTACAAGTCGCCATCCACGTAGATTTCGACGCAATCGGGGGCGAAGTTCGTCTCCCAGCTCACGGTAACGTTGGAGTTCGTTACTACGCTAGGCTTGGACGCGATCTTCAGTCGGAACATGGGGACCAGGGGGAGGTAGTCGTACATGCGGTGCTCCCCATCGTCGTAGACCAAGTAGGGAACGTCTCCATATCCGTCGCGGTTCTCGTCCTCGCCCTCGTACTTATCCCAGTAGTTGCCGCCCAAGTAGGGGCCAGCCACTATGTTGGGCCCGGGCGTGTAAGCGGTGGTGTTGAAGTGCATGATGGGCACTAGGTCGGGGTTGATGTCCACGTCCCTCTCGTTGGCCTTGAAGATGTTGTTGTAAATGAGGAGGTCGTCGAGGTTCCGCGTCGGGTAGGTAACGAACCTGTTCACGCTAATGCCCACTTCGTTCTCGAAGAGGACGCAAGAAGTCACGTTGCAGTTGGTCGAGTACTTCATAGCGATGGCCTCTCGATTATGGCTCAGAACGCAACCCTTAATGGCGCAGTTCTCGCACATGCTTAACTCCATCCCGACGAATCGATCCCCCGCCCAGCAACCGACTATCTTGTCGTTCTCACACCTGTGCAGAATTATGGTGCCATATGTGAAAGCGATGGTCGTATCGTTACAACCGACGAGTTGCAAGCTCCCGTGCTTTGGCAAGACGAGGCCTCCGACTATCTTCGGCACCTTGCACCTGACGAGGATGACGGTTCCGTAAAGGACGGGGCATATGGCTTTCACCTCTGAATTCTCCAAGTACAGAACGCGTTTCCCTTGGGATGTGCACTCCACGAACTTATGGTTCAGCTCGCGAGACCTCGGCCGCCAATAGGGATAGTAGAACGGATCGTCGTTGGACGGGAAGCTTTCCAAGTAGTAGTTAAGGCCGTTATCCCGGGCTTC
>CAYNNH010000006.1:0-31507 GCA_964398605.1 uncultured Nitrososphaerota archaeon
CATGCCCCCGGGGGGACTCGAACCCCCGACAACTCGGTCTTCAGCCGAGCGCTCTCCCTCTGAGCTACGGGGGCTCAAGTATTAAGCGGTAGAGATCACATAAACCTATCTCAGCGCAAAAGGAAGGATAAATCCAGTTCGAAGCAGGAAACGGGCATGGTTAAGTTCCAAGCCTCGAGGACTTCGGGGTGTATTTCGCCGATGAAACCGACAGCCTTTCCGCCGACCGTTACCCTCCCAACCCTTCCACCGATGAATGATGGGTGCTCGGCTTCCTCTAGCCCGTATTCGACGCCCAACGCCTTCAGCAACGCGTCCATGGTGGACTTAATTTCGGAGAAGTTGGCGCGCGGGTGGCAGGTAACCAAGGCGATGTGGTAAGACCTCCTCACGCCCGTTTCTCGGGAGGGATCGAGCTCGAAGCAGGGGCCTATTTCGAAGATTTTCTGGGGGTAAGGAGCGTGGGTGTTTTTCGAGAGAAACTCCAACAAACCTGGCAGGAGCCAACTTCTCAAACAGGAGTACTCCTTGCTTATGGGGTTGGAAGTCTCGACGAGCTCTCCGCTTAAACGCATTCGGTTCAAGCATTTCTCGGGGGAAGTGAGGGTGAAGGTCAGCACTTCTTGGTAGCCCAAGCCTATGGCGATTTCCCGCACTTTCCGCAATATTTCGCGCTCTCTGAGGGGCTTTCCCACGGTAGGGACTGCTGGACGTAAGGGAGGGATGTTGGAGTAGCCGATGCCTATCGCGATGTCCTCTACCACGTCAATGGGGTGCAGGATGTCGACGCGGTAGCACGGGGCAAGCAAGAGCAAATCCCCCTCTTTGTGCTCCAACACGTCATACCTAGCTCTGAGCAAGGCATCAATGGCTTCCTCGACCGAGATATCCATTCCGATTATCCTTCTAGCGTAGTTTAAGCCGACGGAAATCCTCTGAGGAGAAAGGTCCGGGGACTCCACGCTCTCGGCGTAGGGGTAGGAGACGGTGACCGATTGGAGCTTCCCTCCTCTCTCCGACAAGGCGGTGCACATTATGGTACACGTTTTCATGACGGTGTTGAAGTCCGTTCCCGTCACCTCCACGAATACCTCTCGAGTTTCGGGGGTCACTTTGCCGGAAGTCGCCGAGTTGATGATGGGAGGCATGGACATCACTTCCCCCTCGGAATCGACCAAGAGCGGGTACTTCGGGAGGTGGGCGATGAGGTGCCCGTACTGGATGCCTTTGGGGTGTTTCTTCAGTATTTCCTTGAGCGTGAGCTCTTCCTCGAAATCCAGCGGGACGAACTTCGTTTCGGGGTCGGCCAAGCAATACCGAATTGGGGGGGATATCCTCTCGAAATCGTAAAGGCCTATGGAAGCTTTGCGCCTCTTCCTTCCATAGCTCAGGTCGAGCTTCTCCTGCAATTGAACGGCTTGCCTGATGGCCTCGTCGTCCAGCTCAACTCCCTTTACCACGGCGCAAGCTATAAAGGGGCGGACCTCCCGTAAGTGCGGGTCGACTTCGACCTCCACGTCCGTGCTTCGGGCTTCGTACTTGGGCATGCCAAGTTCGATGCGGGCGTAGCCCTTGAGGGCTCTCGAAAGGCCTTCTGCCGACCACAGATCGGGACGGTTCGTGTCCTTCATCTCGATCGATACTTGGTCGTCCTCTCTCGCCTTCACCTCGCCCTTCACGTATTCCAAGAGAGCCTCGAACTCCTCGAAGGGAATGTTCTTCCCGAGGAGGCGATACACGTCCTCTAAGGAAACCGTGATGGTGGGCATCAGACCACCCTCGCTTCCCTAATCCACTGGAGGTCGGACGAGAACACGTACCTGATGTCGTCTATCCCGTACCGCAACATGAACAACCTATCTATGCCCAATCCCCACGCGAGGACGGGGACGTCGACGCCCAGCGGCCGCGTTACCTCGGGCCTGAAGATCCCCGCTCCCCCGAACTCCATCCACCCTACCCCTTCTCTGTAGGCCATGAGCTCTACGGAAGGCTCGGTGAAGGGGAAGTAAGCGGGCAGGAACTTCACGCGTTCCGCGCCTGCTATTTCGCGGGCGAACATATCTAGTATGCCCAGCAAATGCCTGAAATTCAAGTTCTCCTCCGCTACGATCCCCTCCACTTGGTTGAACTCGACGAGGTGTTCCCTGTCGACGACATCGGGACGGTAGCACCTCGCGATGGCGAAGTACTTAACGGGCGGTTTAATTCCTCGAGCGAGCAAACGGGCGGATATGGACGTTCCTTGGGATCTCAGCACGAGTTTGCTAGCTTCTTCTACTGAGAAGCGATACTTCCAACCTTTGGAGCCGCTAAAGCTACCCTTTTCATGTTCTTCCTTGACCCTCTCCACGATTTCGGAGTAAGCCGACAGATCCCCCCTTTGGGGATTCTTAACGTAATAAATGTCGTGAATTTCGCGGGCGGGATGGTCCTGAGGCATGAAGAGGGCGTCGCAATTGAAGAACGCGAACTCGACGACTGGCCCGTCAGCTTCTTCGAAGCCCAAAGCGAGGAGCTTCTCCCGCACTTCCTCTAAGAAAGCCGTGTACGGGTGAGGTTTGCCTGGGTACACGCGTTCGACGGGGGCGAGTATGTCATATCTACTGAAAGAGTACTCCCGCCATTTGCCCGTTACGAGTAGATCGGGCGTTAATTGGCTTATTTCCTTCCGGATTTCCGGGAGTTTGCGGAGCATTTCTTTGCCCAATTTCGTAATGGAGACTTCTTCTCTCTCTTCTTCCAGTATTTTCAGGTAATTCGGACGTTTTTTGAGCTCCTCTAAGTAGGGGAGAAGCTCTCTCGGTAGGTCTTTTTCTTTAACGCCCTTGGATAGAAGGCGGAGGAGCTCTTCTTCGGGATAAGCTTCCGGCTTCTTGATCAAAAGCACAACGGGTGTCGCTCCTTCCCTCTTCACCGAAATCCAGCCTTTGAACTTCGCTTTCCCAAGGGCGGGATTTCGCTCTTCAGGAGCTAGAGGGGCTTTTTCAAATAAAGCGGACAAGGGGCTTTTCCCACCCAAAGATTCGAGGGTTTCCAATAGCCGGCGCTCGGGAAGCCCCATGGAAAGGGCTTTCTCCCCTTCGGGCCCCAACTCGTAAAACCTCTCCACTCGCCTTTTCACGAGGGCGAGGCCTTTCTCCCGTAGGAGTTCAACCGCTTTCCTCACGGCGTCGACTTTGAGGCCAGCTAAGCGGGAAATTTCCTCAATCGATTTAGGCGTTTCGCTCAGAGCTTTCAACGTCGCTATTTCTATCCTGTGAAGCGGCTTTTCCATCTTCAAGCTTATGTAAAAAGAGAGATTGTTAAGTGCTTGAGCATCCGCATCGACCCGTGGGGATACAGCGTAATTGAGGATTATAACAAGCTCTTCGACCTATTTGGCATACAGCCCTTCTCCGAAGATCTGATTTCGCAACTGGACGAAGTGCCATATTACGTGAGGAGGGGGATCGTCTTCGGCCATCGGGATTTCGATTTATTGCTGAAGAGCATCAAAAGAGGCGATAGATACGCCGTTTTGACCGGATTTTCCCTATCGGGGAAGCTCCACATAGGGCAAAGCCTAGTAATCAAGTCCATCAATTGGCTAGCTAGTCTCGGGAACAGCGAATGTCACTTCATTTTGGCGGATCTAGAATCGTACCTCATCCGAGGGATCCCCTTGGAGGAGGCGAGGAAACTCGCCGAGGAGGATGTCTTGCCCAACGCAATAGCGCTCGGTCTCGATCCTGAGAAGTGCCGCATTTACCTGCAGTCGAGGGAGAAAAACGTGCAGAGGCTCGCAATAACCCTCAGCAAGAGGGTCACGTTCAACGAACTCAGGGCCATATACGGGTTCGACCCCGATCAGACGTCGACGGGCAAGATATTCTACCCCCTCATAAACGCGGCCGACATACTCCACGTACAGCTAGACGAGTACGGGGGAAAGAAACCAACGATAGTCCCCGTGGGAGCGGATCAGGATCCTCACATAAGGCTGACGAGGGATTTGGCTAAGAGGGAGGGTTTCGTAAAGCCTTCCAGCATATACTTCAAGCTAAGGAAAGGATTGCTAGGCGAGAAGATGTCTAAGAGTAAGCCCGAAGCTGCGATATTCCTCTCCGATACTCCCGAAATGGCGAGGAAGAAAATCTGGAACGCTTTCACGGGAGGAAGACCGACCGCGAAAGAGCAGAGGGAGTTGGGCGGGAATCCCGATATATGCTCGGTTTACGAGGCGTTCGTCTACGATCTCATAGAGGACGACGAGAAGTTGTTGGAAATTAGGGAGAAATGTGTGAGGGGAGAGATCATATGCGGTGATTGCAAGGAATTGGCCGGAGATTTGCTGGAGAAATTGTTGGAGGATCTAGCGTGTAAGAGGGAAGAGGCGAAGGAAATAGCGAAGCAATTACTTTCGGAGTAGTCTTCCCTCCCTGTCTATCTCCCCTTTGCGGATCCTACTGGACGAGATGGGTTTTCCATCCTCCGCGAGCAACATGTCGACCACGAACACCTTCAGGGGAGAGAGGCCTCTCGATTTGCGCAACTCGTTGATTTCTTCGGCCCTGAATAGCGTTTCTTCGCTGACTATGATGGCGTATATGTCTTTTAAAGTCAGGCAAGGGCCATAAGGATCGTCTATAGGGAATATTTCATAGTCTTTGAAACCCTTAGACTTCAGGAAATTCTCAACAGCTTTCTTCCTAACTTCGAACGGCTCAACGTCGTGGTTCTTCATCTCGTGTGCGAACTTGTCCGTCGTCACGCCTATCAGGAGGAAGTCGGCCACCTCGATGGCCTTGCTAAGGAAGTGCTCGTGTCCTTTATGGAAAAAATCAAAGGTTCCGCCGACGATGCAAACTTTTTTCGTCCTAGACCCCTAGCTCGATCCACTTGCCCGGTTCGGCGATGATTACGCGAGTTTCTGGACTTCTTTGAGCGACAAGCCTCTCGAATTCCTTGGGGTCTTGCTCGATGATGGGAAAAGTCCCGTAGTGCATGGGGATAGCGATCTTCGGCTTGAGGAGCTCCACCGCCTTGGCCGCTTCCAATGGCGACATGGTGAAGACGCTCCCTATGGGCAGGAGGGCTATGTCGGGCGAGTACAGCTCGCCTATGAGGGCCATGTCGCCGAAGAGCCCCGTGTCCCCTGCGTGATAAACCTTGACCTCGCCCGTGTCCACTACGAAGCCCATGGGATTCCCCCTTTCCGCCGAGTGGAACGCGGGAACGGCCGTTATTTTGATCCCTCTTGCCTCGACGGTCCCCCCGATGTTCATGCCTATGGTCTCGATGCCCTCTTTCGACACGTGGGTAGCCAGCTCGTATATGGCCACGAAAACGGCGCCCGTCCGCTTGCATATCTGAATAGCTTCGCCTAGGTGGTCGGAGTGGTCGTGGGTTACGAGGACCACGTCAGCGCTCACTTCCTCTGGCTTAACGGGCGACTTCGGATTCGTGAGCCAAGGGTCGAAGAGAACCGTCTTTCCCGCAGATTCCAGCTCGAACGCCGCGTGCCCTAACCACCTTATCCTCGCCATGCGACCACCCATTTAACGTTAGTGCGGGTTATCAAAAGTTGGTTCCCGAGGAGTATAGGAAGTCGGGGAGGATAGCCGCCAAGTGCTTACGGGAGGTTTGTAGGATCGTCGAGCCCGGGAAGAAAATACTGGAGCTCTGCGAGTTTGCCGAAGAGCTCATCAGAAAAGAGGGGGGTTTGCCCGCATTTCCTTGCAACATAAGCGTGAACGAAGTAGCGGCGCACTACAGCTCTCCTCCCGGAGACGAGAGCGTAATCCCCGATAAGGGGGTCGTCAAGGTGGACTTGGGAGTCCATGTGGACGGGTACATCACCGATACGGCGTTCACCGTCGCTTTGGATCCGAAGTACGAAGAAATGGTCCAAGTGGCGGAAGAAGCTCTGGAAGAGGGCATGGTGGCCATAGCGCCAGGCGTTAGGCTCTCGGAAGTGGGCAAAGTGATTGAGCGAACGATAAAAAGGGCGGGGTACAAGCCCATCGAAAACTTGACGGGGCATTTGCTGAGCAGATACGTGTTGCACGCGGGAAAATCCGTCCCCAACGTAGGCAAGGCGAAAGAAAAGGGCGTGGTGAGGGCCGGGGAGGTTTATGCCATCGAGCCCTTCATCACGTTGCCCAGCGCGAAGGGTTGGGTAATAGAAGGGGGTCAGGCGTTCATATATAGGGCCATTAAGCCGAAAACGAAGGAGAAAAAGTACAAAAAGCTCATGGAGGCGATAAGGAAGTTTAAAGGCCTGCCTTTCTCGGGAAGGTGGCTCGTAAAGCCTTTTGGCGAGGATTTCGTGAAAAGCGGGCTCAACGCCCTCGTGAAAGAAGGAAGCCTCATGGCGTATCCCGTTCTGATTGAGAAGAGCAAGAAAGTCGTGGCACAAGTAGAAGCAACGATCTACGTGGGAGAGAATAGCAACGTGATCTTAACGCCTCTATTAGCTTAGTTCTTCCTTCGTGGGCTTCCTGAATATGGCGGTAATGATCATGGGTTTCTTACACCTTGGGCACTCCTCGACTTCCTTGAAAACGTAGTCTCCCTTCTTGAAGGGACGCACGTATTTGTGCCCGCAACCCTCGCAGATCACTTCTGTCGAAACGCTAAAAACGGGCTCTATGGGAGGGGGAGGACGGGGAACGGTGGTGATGAATAGTAGAATAGAGAGCAACAAAAGAAGCCATCCTGTTTGGCTCTGACCTTCCACCATGAAGATTATGGAAAGAACGACCAAGACTAGGGCAAGCGCCCTCAGAAAAGCGTCAAATACCCGCATCAGCTTTCGGTTTTTACTGGCCAATTCCCAAAGTATTGCCCACTCCGGCTACTATTACGTTATCATTTTCCTTGGTGTTCTCTAAGATGATTCGCTTCAACTTTTCCAGCGCTTTCTCCACCCCTTTCACGATTTCTTCCCGCATGGGAGTCAACGCGTCCCGAAGCGATTCCTTGATGATCATCGCGTAAACCGGGACTTTCTTCTTCGTCGCGATTTCTTCAATCTTGTACTTATCGACGCCTATCCCGCCTATGGCGGCGCCAACTCCCTCGCTCACGTCCCCAGTCTTCTCTCCTTCGAGCTTCATTCCAGCATCGACCATAATAACTAGCGAAACGTTGCCCGCGAGTCTTTCGATTATCCTCTTGATGGCTTCTCCGGGTTTTCCGACGTTCCCTTCAGGTCCTTTGGCTTTTACGACGAACAAACGACGATTCTGGAAAGGCACCTCAGCGACCACGGTGTCTTTCGCAATTTCCTCGACTTTGTGACCCCTCATGAGCTTGGCGGCAAGTAAGGCCCCGGCTCCGTCTCCTATGGGTTGATGATTCAGGAAGGCGACGAAGGCCCCCATGTAGCTCTTCGCTTGGATCATGATGATCGGGAGGAGCATGTAGAGCTGGTAAGTCAGCAGGATGCTGTTCGTCTTCTTGCTCAGGATGTAGTAGTGGCGCACGACGCGGTAGATCTGGTTCAGGGCGAGGGCGGCTTCGAGCATCATCGACATGTTCTTGATTTCACCCTCCTCGGCGGAGGGGACCATGCGCTTGACCTCGTCTAGGAAGCGGGCTTCTCGGACATCCATCAGGTGTTCGAGCTTGTACATGATGCCTACAGGATCCGCCGATACGGGCTCGATGACGAAGTATTCCAATAGGCGATCGAGGCGTTCTTCTACGTCTTCAGGCACCCCTTTGAAGGATTTTAGGACTTTTAGCGAGGTATCCCTCGCGTACTTCCTCATGCGATCGAGCTTCCGAACCGCTTTGTTTATCTCCCAGAGGTAGAACGCGTTGTTTATCCTCTGCCCGAAAAGGGCCCATATAACGAAGAAGGCGAAGAAGGCGAGAAGGGAGTATATCCAAGATTGCCAAGATTGGTCGAAAAGACCTTGCGAAACGAGGTGCCACATCGTTCTTTTATACACGGCGAGCGGCCTTATTAGAACTCCCACGTGCTTAACCTAATAAAGGTCGTGAGCGTAGATACTTGCCCCGCCGGCCATAGGGCGCGGGTCCCACCCGGTCTCATTCCGAACCCGGAAGTTAAACCGCGCTCCGTTCCCGGGAGTAGTGCGGTGCGGGAGCCCGCGCGAAACCGGGAAAGCTGGCGGGGCATTCTTCTTATAACTCAAATGGTAGCCGGGGGGAGATTCGAACTCCCGCCAGCGGGGCCAAGGCCCGCTATGCTTCCCCTACACCACCCGGCTTCATAAGAGTATGTCGAGGCGATTTAAATCAAAAGAAAACTCCCCTTCAAGCGTCGGTAAATTCCCTTCAAAAAAGCGAAGGCTTTTTCAAAAGAATCGCCCAACCAAAGCAAGTGCGACGGGCACGTGCGGCAATCCGAAGACCCCAACGACCTTCGAACGACTTTCGCATGCTTCAAGATTTCCCGATTTATGGAGCACTCCATTTTTTCATCGCTTACGACGAAGAATACGGCCCTTATTCGCGAAAAAGGAAGAATGTAGTCTATATGCCACTTCAAACGCTTCTCTTTTCTGAGATGGCGGAGTATTCTCGCTCTCAAGCCGCCTGATCCAAACGCCGATCCCGTGTATGCGTAAAAGCCGCTCGGGAAAGAAACGATGCCTAGGGAGCCCACTTTTATCCGAATAGGTTTCGGTAGCTCGAAGAGTATGGTATAAGAACCGTTCCGGTCGGGGATCTTCACTTCAGGTTGAAGGGCTTCCCTTTCTCGAGGATTTCACGCGGTATTTTGTCCTTCCACTTCTTCAGGAAAGCGATATCTTCCTCCTTATCCCTTAAATCGTCGGGCAAGAGACAAGGGAATTCGTCGATAATGGGGTACCACCTGAGACATTCGCGACAGATCAGTATTCCGCTCACGATCTCCTCTTTCTCTTCAAAGACTATGAGCTCCAAAGGATGGTGTTTGCACATGGGGCACGCGAGTATGTCGAGCAAGGATCGCTTCATCTTTGGTGTAAGGGTGGCGAATATGGAGTTAACGGAGGAGCGTCCCCTTTATGACGCTACCTTCGCCAACTCTGATGCTTGGCCATATGCGGCTCCCCTTGGTTACCTTCGTTCGGGAGCCTATGGTGCACTCCGGGCCTATAATGGCCATTTCCTCCACCTCTACGCGGTCCCCCAAGCAACAACCTTCTGCGACAACGCAATTGTCCAACTTCGCTTTCTCCCCCACCGACACGTACTCGAATATGGCGCTCCCCTTGATTTCGGAGTTAGGCCCAATCTTAGTCCCGGAACCCACGGTCGTTCCCGGGCCTATCCAGCATCCGTTCTCTATCCTCGCCTTCGCCCCTATGAAAGCGGGCCCCTCTATCACGCAATCGTCTCCTATCACGGCGCCAGCTTCCACGCGGACGTTCCCCCGGATTTCCGCATTTCCTATGGAGGCCTTCTCGGATACCCGCCGCGTCTGTTTGGAAAGTATCCAATCCTTGGCCGCCATATACCCAGGAAGAGAACCTATGTCGACCCAGAATTCGTCGGTTTCGTACGCGTATAGCTCGTAGCCTTCCTTCAGCAACAACGGAAATAGATCCTTCGCAAAGTCAAATTCCCTGCCTTCGGGCACGTAGTCCAGCGCTTCGGGCTCTATCACGTAAAGTCCAACGCTTACCAAGTTACTGAAGCACTCCTCCGGCGGGGGCTTTTCCTTGAAACGGACGATTCGCTTGCGTTCATCAACTTCGACTACGCCGTACCGCCAAGGTTCTTCGACGGGCTTGACGGCGAGAGTGGCGATTCCTCCTTTACGCTTGTGGTATTTCATCTCCTCGGCGAGGCTTATGCTCGTTATGTTGTCCCCTTGGATGACGGCGAAGGTCTCGGTAGCGAACTTTCTAGCCTTCTTCACGCCTCCAGCCGTCCCTAATGGAATTTCTTCACGTGAATAGTAAATCCGGACTCCGTAGCGCGAACCGTCTCCAAAATAGTTCTCGATTTGCGTGTAGAGATAGCTCGTGGTCACAACGATTCGTTCGAAGCCTTGGGACGCCAGAGAAGAAATGATGTAATGGAGTATGGGGCGGTCGGCTATGGGGACCATGGGCTTGGGACGGGTATAGGTGAGGGGGCGCAGGCGAGTCCCGTAGCCTCCAGCGAGGACGAACGCGAGCATTACTCGAACGATAGGTCGACGGGGATTCCTTCGCGTCCTGACTTCAGAGCTGCTTCCGCTATTTCCAAAGCCCTTAAACCATCTATCCCGCTCGCAAGGGGCGTTTTATTTTTCGAAACGCAATCGGCGAAGTGCTCCAGTTCTATTTTCAGGGGTTCCTTCCAAGGCCTCAGGAAGTTGGTTATCTTCTCCGAGTCGGCTAGCGAAACCGATTGAGTTATGTAGTCGAGCGTTATGATTCCCTCGCTCCCCGTCACGATGAGCTTACGCACTTTGTAGGGAGTTAGCCAATTGGTCTCGATAAACACGGTCGTCCTCGGGAAGCTGAGCATGATCTCGGCATAATCTTCGTACTTGTGCTTCAGGGAGCCCACTCGCGCGTACACTCGGTAAGGTTCCCCCAAGATGAAGCGAGCGATGTCTATCTCGTGTATGGCGAGGTCCTTGACCACCCCGACATCTCCCACGCGTTCGGGCCACCAGGAAACCCTCCGTGCAGTCACCAAAAGCGGAGTCCCTATTTTACTTCCTTCGACGAGTTCTTTTACGAGTGAAACGCCTGGGTTGAACCGCTCGATGAATCCCACCATGAGCACTAAGTCTTCCCTTTCAGCCGCTTCGACTATTTTGCGGGCATCTTCCGACGTCGTCGCCATGGGTTTCTCGACGAGCAAGTGCTTCCCGTATTTGATGACCTCCAACGCTATGGAAGCGTGTGTGGCGCTGGGGGTGCATATCGTCACAGCGTCCACTTCGGGATCTTTTAGAACCTCACGGTAATCCGTGCACCATTTACAGCCGTAAAGCTCGCCCACATATTTCGCTCTATCTTTGTTGATGTCACAAACGCTAACTAGGCGGGCGTTATTCAGCTCCCTAATTACCCTAGCGTGGTTCTTCCCCCATATTCCCACGCCTATGACGGATATTCCGACGGTCATTCCCACGGGGACGCGTACTCTAGACCTAACTTCTTGATGACATCGTTATTAATAAAACCAGTGCAGTCAACGAGAACCTTACTCGCGTCTTTGGGAAGCCTAACGGAACTTAGGCACCGTTTCACCGATTCATCCCAGGACGTAAGCACTATAACGTCGGTTTCGGCCAAGACATCCCTCAATTTCCAAGTTTTTCTTTTCTTGCTGTAGAAGCTTTCCGTTAGGTCGTATACGTAAGTTCTAACACCTTTTTTAGCGAGGGATTCGGTTATCTTCGAAAGGAAGTTGCTGCGCTTGCCAATTACGCAAACGCTGGAGGACTTTCTCTTTTTAACTTGTTTCATGATCATTGACACCGCTTTCTGCGAGCATTTTTCCAAAAACTTCGTCGCATAGCTTAAGGTAGGGGCTTTGCGCTTCTTAATTTCCCTTAGGATGTGCGGGGATAGCGGGAGGTCGTCGAACGACGGGTAAGGGAGGTCTAGGTAGGATGCAGCTTGCAGGATTTCCTTGCGTTCTGCCTTGAAGGCCTGTGACAAATTAAGGAAATCAAGTGCAAGAGCGGAACAGACCGCCTTAGCAAATAAGGGCAAAGATTCGAGCATTTCTAGGGAGCGGCTGTTCTTGAGGAATAAAATCGATAATCCTATTTTCCTCAAAAGAGAGCTGAGCTTTTTACGGCTTTTCTCGTGAGGTGACCAAGCTACTGTCCGTTCCTCCTTAAGGAGGTTCAGTGGAAGATAGGCAAAATGGATATCTTCACCGACAGTGAGGGGGCTATGGTCGGAGAAATCCCCATACAAGCGTTCCACGAAGCCCGGTCGGATACTAAAAGTAACGCAGAAAAGCGAACCCTCAGACATTCCTTCCGCGAAGAACTTAGTGATGTTGCGTACGCTAACTTCGCTGGGGGGCTCTCCGCCGAAAAAATTGCATAGAAAAACGTATTCGGCTTCGAAAGCGTTCTCCATGTTCGAGGAAAGAACGATGGTTTCTTTGCGCAACATCTTGCGCAATTGCCGCCTTAAAGGATCCTTAGACCTCGTTTGGAGTTCGCGCAAAACGTAAGGATCGGGATCGGTTATGAGAATCCGCTTGAGCCCGGAGAGCTTCAAAGCGAAAGAAAGAGATTGTTCGTTAACTCCTACTAGAGCCGCTTCGCAAAAACTCCTCTCCACGAGCATAGAAATAATGGTTGCTTATTTGGAAATTGATGAAGGTTTGGATCGACGTGCTCACGCCGAAGCAGGCCAGATTCTTTTCCGCGGTAATTCCCATTCTGGAAAAGAGGGGGGAAGAAGTCGTTATCACGACGAGGAAGTACCGAGAAGCCAACCAGATGTTGGAACTCCTTGGAATTGAAGCAAGGATCGTGGGCGAACACGGAGGGGGTAGTTTGTACGGCAAATTAACAGCCAGCGCTCGAAGAATTCTTGGACTTGCAGAATTCGCGATGGATGAAAAGCCGGACGTGTGTTTAGCCTTCGCTTCCGTCGAAGCATCGAGAGTCGCGTTCGGATTGGGCATCCCTCTCGTCCTCGCGAACAACTCCCCTCACTCAACAGCCGTTGCGAAGTTGACCGTTCCTTTAGCGACCAAACTGCTCACGCCGTATTTCATTCCGAAAGAAGAATGGATCCGCTTCGGCATACGGGAAGAGGACATTATCCACTATCGGGCGGCCGACGAAGCTGCCTGGTTGAAGCGTTACAAGCCCAATAAGAGGGTTTTGGAAGAGCTGAACCTAGAAGAGCGATCTTATGTGGTTGTAAGGGCGGAGGAGAGCTTTGCGGCGTATTTGCTGGGGAAGGTAAGCGATGAGGAGCCCATAGTAGGAAGGGTCATGGAAGAGTTCTTCAAGCTTGCCAAAGAACCGCCAAAGATGGTGGTCTTAACCCGCTACGGCAAGCAAGGTCCCGTCATTAAGGAGAAATTCGGGGAGAAGGTCATCGTGCCGGAACGCGTCGTAGAAGGGCTTGATTTGCTTTATTACGCTATAGCTTTCGTCGGGGCTGGAGGAACCATGTCCTACGAGGCCGCGCTCATGGGGGTTCCCACGATATCCTGCTTCCCTCTTCCTCCACCCTACACGGAGAAGTTCCTCATTGAACGAGGCCTCATCCTGAGAGAAACGAAGCCTAGCAAAGTTGCTCGGTTGTTATTGGACATCATCGAGAGGCCGGAGGCTTACCGAAAGGAGAAGGAGGCTAAGCGTTTGCTCGACGAAATGGAGGACCCAGCCATCAAGATAGCTGATGTCGTTGAAGAAGTCGGGAAGAGCGTTTGTAGTAAGCCAGCGTAAGCTTCCACCAGCCCCAAAGCCACAAGATGGCAAGGAACGCGGCAATTATCACCTTGAGAATTCCGCCCAGCGCCCTCATGGCAAAGGAGGAGTCTAAGGCGATCCGGGCGACGAATGTCAACACGGTCGCGAGTAAGAGGAGCATGCTTCCCCAGACGACAAACATTATGCCGAATAAGGAAAGCGTTCGCTTCATGCGAGTATAAGAAAAGTGGTTAATATCGCCAACAGACCCGCCAACGCGGACAGGACCATCATGCGTTTCACGACCTCTGACTCCGTCAATGGGGATTCGCACACGAGAAGCCTCACGAGGGTTATCGGAGCATGAGGATTAGCGCTGTCGATCAAAAAGCCATCCTGAAAAACTACCGGACGGTGCCTTATTTCGCGGCGTTCTCTTAAACCCTTCACGCTCGTGAGAATCCAGAATCCGTTCATAATGTACGGCATGAAAGCTACCACGCCTATTATGTCCAGCCTCGTCGTGATCACGGCCGCCCCGAAAGCGGCGCCCATCCCCAACGAACCTACATCGCCGGAAAACGCAGATGCTGGATACCGATTGTAATGATAAAAACCGAAGAATGATGCGGACAAGCACAGAAAGATGATCAAGCCCTCTATCCTCCCCAGCAAAATGGAGCAGATGGCGAGGAAGAAACAAGTAATCCCCATGGAGCCCGGCATGGATCCGTTCAGGACATCATACATGTTCGTCGCGTTCGAAGTCACGGCGATGGCTACGGGGATGATGAACGGGTAAATGTACGTGAGCCTAGCTCGCCCTACGAAGGGCAGATAAGGACGTGGTGAGTAGGCGGATAGGAGCAATATGGGAATTCCGCCTAGAGCGGGCAAGCACGCCTTGAAGATCGGGTTTAGGCAGTAGAGGTCGTCCACAAGGCCAATTAATGCGACGATAACGGTCGATAGAGCTATTGCGACGAATATATCGGAATATTGCGGAAAAAGAAAGGCGCTTAATCCTAAGGAACATAACAAGGATATGACCATGGCTATTCCGCACATCTCCGGCACCACAGGCTTGGGAGGGGGCTTATGGACATCGAGGCCCGTTATGCCGTGCTTGCGCATGAAATCAGCTAACAAGGGCGTTAGGAGTAGGCAGAGTAGGAAGGCAAGCAGTGCGGGGAGTACTTCCAGCATCATCGAATAATAGGCCACATATTATTCCATTCTCGGCGCGGTGTAGCAAGCCCCGGGCGGGATTCGAACCCGCGACCAACGGCTTACAAGGCCGTCGCTCTGCCGCTGAGCTACCGGGGCACAATTAAGTTCTCGTTTCCCAATATAGGCCGTTTGTAAGACTTAAGAGCGAAGAATCTACTATCTACGAGGGCCCGTAGCTCAGCTGGTAGAGCACCGGGCTCATAACCCGGGGGTCAGGGGTTCGAATCCCCTCGGGCCCATTAAATTATCACTTATCGTTCTCAAACGCGAGAACTCAGCTTTTGGTAGCGGGGGGAGGATTCGAACCTCCGACCTCCGGGTTATGAGCCCGGCGAGATACCACTTCTCCACCCCGCTCCGTCTAAACTTACGAACATGCCTTAAAAACCTTGATGTAAGCGTAAAAAGGCATCCGCTTTGGAATTTGTGTCTCTGGCGAAGATAAAATCGGAATTTGAGTCACTGGTTAAGGAATTGGAACTCGCCTATTACGAGAGCCTAGCGTTAGGAAGGCCTTCCCGAATTTCGGAATGCTACTCGAGGCATTCGATCCTCTTCGAAGAGGAGACTTTAAGGCGAGTTTTAGTCTATCTCGACGAGAAGAGCGAGAATTTGAGGGATTGGAGGCTTCTTTCAAGGGAACTTGTTCTATTATACGCCGAGAATCAGGTCAAGGAATTCACCGATATCTCCCTGGATTTGGAGGCGAGCTCGAAGATATCGTTTGATGGGAAAACGCTCGCGTATAGGATGTTAATCAAGTTCTTGAAAGAGGAAAAGGACCGCGAAACGAGGAAAAAAGCCATGGAGGCTTCGCTTAAAGTCGTGAGAAAACTCAACGAATTGCACGAGAAGTCTAGGAAGAAGAAAAAGGAAGTGTTCGAGGAGTTGGGCTTCTACGATATCGTTTCGGTTTGGGAAAAGTTAAGGTACTTCGAAAGACAGCGGATGAACGCCTTAGTAAGGAAATTTTTGAGAGAAACGGAGGACATTTACCGCGATCTCTGGGCGGAGTACTTGGAAAAGGCGGGTCTGGATCCCAGCGATCCCCGGCTCTACGACGTGTACCGCGTTTTCAGGGCGGAGAAATACGATGAGGCGTTCCCCGCTAAGGAAATGTTGCCCAGGCTCGTCAGGGGAATTAGAGGTCTAGGCATCGACCTACTGTCTCTGCGAAATCTCACCTTGGATGTTGAGCCTAGAGAGAAAAAAGCTCCTAGGGCTTTTTGCGCTTCCCCAGATATCCCCAACGACGTGAGGGTTTCGGTCAAGCCCATGGGAGGGTTCGACGATTACTCGGCGCTCTTCCACGAAGTGGGGCACGCCCTACACTTCGCCTTCACGAGGGAAGTTGAGCCTGCTTTCAAGTACGCTGGCGATACGGCGGTCAGCGAGTGCTTCGCTTTCCTCATGGAGTTCCTCCTAGGGGAGGAGGACTTCGTCCGGAATTGGTTCCCGAGGAGGGACTTATTGCGTGATTACCTCCGCTTCCACCTCTTTTACCAAAAGCTCTACTTCGTGCGGAGATACTGCGGCAAGTACTTGTTTGAGCTTGAGTACCACGGGAAAGGAGCCGATCCTTTGGATACGTTCGCTAAGTACTCCAGAGAAGCGTCTAGAGTGATCGTGGAAGGCTGGGAAAGGGAATTTTACCGAAGTTTCGACGAAGAATTTTACACAACACAGTATCTGAGGGCGTGGTTCGGAGAGGCGGCCCTCGTGAGATACCTCAAGGAGAACTACGGCGAGCGGTGGTGGACGAGGAAGGCGGCGGGGGATTTCTTGAAGGAACTGTGGAGCATGGGTCAGAAGTACACGTTAGACGAGATATTGGAGCGATTGGGGATCGGCCTCGATCCCAAATACCTTATAGAGGAGGTAAAACAACAACTAGGATGAAGGTAATAGTCGTAGGACCCATCTCGGAGGGCGATAGAGAGCAAATAAAGACCGTTCAGGGCTGGATTAGGGAAGCGGGGTACGAGGTGATCGATCAGCTGGTGTTCTTCGACGTTGAAAAAGACGACTTCAGGGGCTCGACGAGAGAAGCGTCCCTCATCGTCCACCAGGATCTAGACCTCATCGACCAAGCGGATGTGCTCGTCGTCCTCGCCACCCGTCCCAGTTTTGGGGTGGGATCCGAGATCATGCACGCCGTGCACAAGGGCAAGAAGATCATTGTCCTCGCCCCCGAGCCCTTAAGGAGCCCTTGGCCAGTGGGCTTATCGAACGTGCTCATCTCGGAGCTTTCTAAGGAAAAGCTGATTTTCGAGCTGAAAAAAATAGAAGAGCTACTTAAATCGCCTTAGCCTGCCCCTTATTCCCACGATATAGGGCTTCTTCTTGCGGAAGTAGAGGAATAGGGCCACCGCTACTGCCGCCGCTATGGTTCCCACGACCACGGGTAGCCAGTTAAAGCCAGCGCCAGCAATTGGTTGTGCTCCACCTTCCTCCTCCGCTTCAGGAGGGGCGGGCATTGAAACGACTGCCGAGCCCACGTCGGTGGCGAAGTTGCCCGCTAAATCTATCGCCTTCACCTCCACGGTGTGTTTGCCGACATCCAGCCCCTTGAACTCGTAGCTCGTGATGGATGCGTTCAGCTCAATCCACTCCCCTCCGTCGATGCGGATGGCATAGCCCCTGATGTCGGAAATGGTGTCGGAGGCCTTCCACACGACATACAAAGTGCCCTTCCCGCTCTCGATGCGGACGATGGATACTTCGGGCGGGGTTAAGTCCACCGTGAAGGAGACAGCATCGCTGGCTTCCTTGCCCAAGCGGTTCACCACCCTAACTTCGATTACGTGCCTGCCTTCGGGCACATCGGTAAACTTGTAGCTAGTCGCTGTCCCGACGTTGATCCACTCGCCACCGTCCATGCGCACCTCATAGTAGCTGGCAAGCGGGTCATCCGTCCAGCTCACGAGGACTTCCGAGGACGCCATGTAAATGCCCGCTTCAGGCGAAAGAATTCTTATTGATGGCTTAGGCGTGACTCCCGATGGAAAGACAAGCGGGAGGTAATCGTAGTAAGTCGCCCCGGTGAGCTCATCTTGAATTGCGTAGGGGGAATCGCCTATTCCGTCGCCGTCGATGTCCTGTCCTTCGTAATCGCTCCAGTAGTTCCCTCCGATCAAAGACCCACCAACGATATTCGACCCGCTACGGAGGGAGGAGTTCCAATCGTTCCTAATGGCATCTTCGACTTCCGCATTGGTGGCGCTCTCGAAGTAGTTGTTGTAGAAGATCGAGTCGTGCACCGACGATAGGGATAGGCCTATTTCGTTCGCCGTGAGGACGTTGCCAGTGAAGTTCACGTAAATGGCGTTTTCTATAGTGGCCCCCGTTTCGCTCGACGCGAAACCGTTCCAGGTCACGGTTAAGTTACTACATTGTTGACATACGAGGGACTTCGTGTTCGACTTGAGCGTATTGTTGGACAGAGTCGATTGATCCACATCGGTCAGCCAGATCCCCCAGCTATTCGCAGTGGCAAAGTTCGACTTAACCATCGCGAAGCTCACTTCCGAAAGGGACATGCCATAGGTATTCGATGAGACGTTATTCCTCAATACGCTAACGTTGTGGGTCGTTTTCACGGAAATGCCCGTCCCGCCATCAGTCGCTTTGTTCGCTTCTAGCGTAGCGTTGTGGCAGAACTCGACGAGAATGGCGTTACTGCACGAGAAAGCAACGCAGTTCGTTACTGTCATGTTGGCGCAGTAGCTCGCATGGACGCCTTTCGTGCACAAACGGAAGGAGCAGCCGTCGACGGAAACGTCGGAGCACGAGTGCATGTAAAGACCGGCCATTTTATTCATGTAGAACCGCGTTAGGAAGAAGGTGATTTTCTCGCACCTATCCGCCTTGACCCCGTAATTATTCCACTGTAGCGAGCAAATCCCCACGTAGCAATCACGGCAATTGGTGAGCTGAATAGCGATGTCCGTGTCTTCCACCAACGTGTTGAGAACGGCTCCGTGGCTCACGTTGTCGAAGATTATGCCGGGATGTTCGCCGTTCCCGTGGACGTAGCAGGCGTTAATTATGAAGTAGGCGCGCGTGTCCTCGACCCATATGGCGGGCCCGGAAGTGGCGAGTATCTCGAAGCCTTCGATGACGTAGGGGTGGGTTATGTTGCCGTAGCCCTTTACGGAACCGGGGTACGTCTGATTGAGCTGTACGAAGCCGCTATCCCCGACTATGTGGATAGGGGAAAGGGCGGTGTAAGCGCTGGATGTCGGAATCGTGGGAAGTAGGGGCAGGAGTAGGGCGATTATCGCTATTATAAGCATCTTTTGTCGCGACATTCATGATTATTCCCTCCGATTATATGTTAACTACTCTACAGACTTTCACGTAATTCTCCATGAGCTTCTTGATTTCGAAGAGGAATGAAACGGGATACGGTGACATACGCTTTGCTTCCTCAGAAAGGACCTTTCGGTTCGAGAACTGTTCCAGAGTGAAGAACTCCGCCCCTCGGATGAGTTCGCCTATTCTCTTGAAATCCTCCAGCGTGAGTGCGGGGTAAACCGTGGTTCGGAATTCGTAGTCGATGTCCGAGTTCATCACGATGTCTATGCTCCGCACGATGCGGCTTATGTCCACCGGAACCTTCACGATCTCGGAGTATTTCTCCAAGGGCGCCTTCACGTCCATCGCCACGTAATCCACGAGGCCTTTCTCGATCATGCGCTCGAGAACGTCCGGGAAGTATCCGTTCGTGTCGAGCTTCACCTTGAAGCCCATGCTCTTCACTCTCTCCGCGAACTCGACGATCCCTTTCTGGAAAGTTGGCTCACCCCCGCATAGGACGACTCCGTCGAGCTTCCCTACGCGTTTGCGCAAGAACGCGAAGAATTCCTCCTCAGAAAGGGCGGGCCTTATTAGTTCGGGAAGGACGAGCTCGGGGTTTTGGCAATAAACGCACCTAAAGTTACAACCCGCGAAGAAGACGACGCAAGAAACGTGACCCGGATAGTCTATGAGGCTGACTTTTTGCAGGCCGCCTATGATCATCGGGCGATAGGAGTTGCGGCCATATGTAAGGCCTTGTCGAATTTCTTACGGAGCTTGAATTCCGCTTGCTTCCCGTCGTTCCACTGGCTCACGGGCCTCAAGTAACCGACGACCCTCGAGTAGACTTCGCACGGGACTTTGCCATCGACGACGCGCACGCTCATGGATGCGAGGCGGTCTAGTTGGTCGGGGGTGTGGTTGTAAGGACAGAATTCGTGTTCGCCCGGTATGTAACCGTGAATGGGACAAATGCTGAAAGTGGGGGTGAAGCTCACGTACGGTATGTGATAATTGGCGACTATCTTCCTCAACAATGATTTCAGGGCGGAAGGATCCGGCTTCTCGCCGAGCCATATGTGGACGACCGTTCCTCCCGTGTAGCGAGTTTGGAGGCTGTCCTGGTGGTCGAGCAACTCGAACAAGTCGTCGGTATAGTCCACGGGCAACCACGTCGAGTTCGTGTAGAAGGGAGCGGCCCCCGATTCTCTCACCTGTTTCTCGTTCGCGACTATGATGTCGGGGTACCGCTTCTTGTCGAGCATGGCCAGCCTATAACTCGTCCCTTCAGCAGGGGTCGCCTCTAGGTTGTACATGTTCCCCGTTTCCTCTTGGAACTCTACCAGAACGGAACGCATATAGTCGAGGACTCGCTCTGCAAATTTCTTGCCGTCGGGGTGCCAGATACCGTAGCCGAACATGTTAAGCAGGGCTTCGTTCATCCCTATAATGCCTATGGTGGAGAAGTGGTTCTTCCAGTACTCGCCAAAAGTCTTCTTCACGTTGCGCAAGTAAAAACGGGAGTACGGGTACAGGCCTTGCTCGGTGAACCTTTCGATGACCTTGCGCTTGATTTCCAAGCTGTTTTTGGCGAGGACCATGAGGTGGTAAAGCCTTTCGAAGAATTGCTCTTCGTCCTTGCTGAGGTAGCCTATGCGGGGAAGGTTGATGGTGACGACGCCTATGCTACCGGTCAGCGGGTAGGATCCAAAGAGACCTCCTCCCCTGCGCTTCAGTTCGCGAGTATCCAAGCGTAGGCGGCAACACATGCTCCTCACGTCTTCGGGCCGCATGTCGCTGTTCACGAAGTTGGCGAAGTAAGGTATGCCGTACTTAGCGGTCATCTCCATGACGAGATCGAAAACGGGGTTGTCCCAGTCGAATTCCTTCGTGATGTTGTACGTGGGTATGGGGAACGTGAAAACGCGTCCATCGGCGTCTCCCTCCATCATGACTTCGCAGAAAGCTTGGTTGATCATGTCGGCCTCGTCTTGGAACTCCCCGTAAGTGTCCTCGGTGACCCTCCCGCCGTGTATCACATTCATGTTCTCCATGAACTTCGGTATGGTGATGTCAACCGTTATGTTCGTGAAGGGGGTCTGAAAGCCTACGCGAGTCGGAACGTTCATGTTGTAGAGGAAGCGCTCGATCTCTTGCTTTACCTCCTCGTAGCTCAAGTGATCGTACCGCACGTAGGGGGCGAGGAGGGTGTCCACGTTACTCAGGGCTTGAGCGCCAGCTGCTTCGCCTTGTAAGGTGTACATAAAGTTCACTATCTGCCCTAAAGCGGTGCCGAAATGCTTGGCGGGCCTCGACCTTATCTTCCCGGGAACCCCGCCGAAGCCGTGCAAGAGCAAGTCCTGCAAGTCCCAACCCACACAGTAGGGGCCCAATATGCCCAAGTCGTGGATGTGGAAGTCCCCGCTGAGGTGAGCGCGCCTTATTTCGGGCGGGTAGATCTTCATGAGCCAATAGCGCGAGATGACTTTCGTCGTGACGTGCACGTTCAACCCTTGCAAGGAAAAAGCCATGTTGCTGTTCTCCCGAACCATCCAGTCCTCGCCGCTGAGGTATCCCTCGACGATTCCCATGTCGCGGAAGAGCTTCTCAATTTCCCGCAACTCGGCGTGCTGTTCGCGGTAGAGGATGTAGGCGCGGGCGACCTTCGTCAGGCCGCTCTTCATGAGGACTTCTTCGACGATGTCTTGGATGTCTTCCACCGAAGGGATGCGATCCCTGAACCTCCTGTTCAATATCCGGACGACGCGGTTCGCCAAAGTCTTCGCTAATCCCTCGCTTCCTTCTCCAACCGCCTGCATTGCCTTGAATATCGCTTTCTCTATCTTCTCTGGCCTAAATTCGACGATGGAACCATCTCGCTTTCGAACCTTATCAACCATGGTGCTATACGAAGTAGGGGATCGTCGCCTAAAAAGATTCTTCGACCATAAGTTCAAAATTTTGAACCGAATCTCCCCCAACTAGTCGCCCATGGAGAATGGGGAGTTCGCTTCCGCACTATATAAAGCCCACCACTGCATGATGACAAGAAGTTATCAATTCTGGGGGACGTTGTGCTCGTTTGTTATAAGAAAATAGCAAGTGGACCGGGCGGGATTCGAACCCGCGACCTCCGCCGTGCGAGGGCGGCGCTCTCCCGCTGAGCTACCGGCCCTCATTAAATTGCACGATTTCGATAAAAAAGTTAGGAAGGAAGCTTACGGCTTATCCAACGCTTTCTAAGCCATAATGCGATGACTAAGGCAACGACCGTAGCGATTGACCCGATTATGATCCACTCAACGGCTTTTATTCCGAATTGATCCTTAAAAGGCGCCCAATCGCTTCCGAAAACGCCCACTATCGCTACGTTCGTTTCAACGAGCTCCAAAGTCGCTGTCGCGGAAATGTTCAGAACTGAGGACGTATATTTCCCTTTCAACAGGACGCCAGAAACCTTGCTGTAGTAATGGATCATCGTGAGGGTCATGTTGAACCCTCCCACGTTGACTTCGTGCTCTCCCCGGTACTCGTAGGCGATCACGCTCTTCCCCATCACCGTCACGGACGTTTCCCTCGACAAGGAAAGGCTCATGTTGCCTGCCCAGCCTTCGGCGAGGATTTCTTCAGGAGGGGGGAGGGGAATCCAGTAAGCGTCGGGAACTTTCATCCCCTCCGCAATTAGCCATCGCTCGCCTTTCTTCTCGTAATAAGTCCTCGTTTCCCGGAAGCGTACTTCCACCGAGAAGTGGGTCGCGTTGTGGTCGTGGTAAATAACCACGCACGTTTCTTTCCCAGATGGGGTGTCTTCCACGTACTTCAGCATCATCCCGTCGAAGGGTACTGCAGTTTGGAAGAACGGGGTCAGCAACACGACCGACACGAGCAACGCGACGAGCGTTATTCTGGGCGACATCTCAAATTTAGCACCAGCTATTAGAAACCGTTCGTAGTTGGAAGTGCGCGTGAAAGAAAGCTTCGAGCGGAAGTATCGCATGCTCCTAGGGGACGAGTATGAACTGTTCTTAGAATCGCTTTTCAAGCCCTTAAGGGATGCCATTCGCGTTAACACGCTCAAGGTAACAAACGTTGACGCTCTCTTGAGGAGATTAGAAGCAAAGGGGTGGCGTTTGGAGCAAGTCCCATGGTACCCTCACGGATTCTGGGTTTCGGAAACCGGGGGGAGAATAGGGGCCACCGTCGAGCATTGCTTGGGCTATTATTACGTCCAAGACGCAGCGTCCATGATCCCGCCCGTCGTCCTCGACCCGAAGCCCGGCGAAGTCATCCTCGACATGTGCGCCGCTCCAGGATCCAAAACGACCCAAATGGCCCAGATGATGGAGAACAAGGGCGTCATAATAGCCAACGACCCGAAGACGAAGAGAATTGCGGCTTTAGGGTCGAACATACAGAGGTGCGGGGTCATGAACTGCGTCATAACCCAGATGGACGGGAGGGCGTTCGGCAAGTTGGGGCCCGTGTTCGACAAGGTGCTCGTCGACGCTCCTTGCACGTGCACGGGAACTATCATGCGAAGCCCCGAGATCCTCGCTACGTGGGGGCCGTATACGGCGAGGAGCTTATCTAGGCTCCAGAAACAATTGCTTAGGGCTGCTTCGCGTTGCGTGAAGAAGGAAGGAATCATAGTCTACTCCGTTTGTTCTCTAGAGCCCGAGGAAGGAGAGTTCGTCGTGGACTACGCCGTGAGGAAGCTCGGTTTGGAAGTCGAAGAAGTGAACGTGGAAGGCCTGAAGGCAAGGCACGGGCTTTCGGAGTGGATGGGGAGAAGGTTCGCCTCGGGAGTCGAGAACTCCTTGCGAGTTTATCCCCACGACAATTGGACGGAGGGTTTCTTCGTGGCGAAGCTGGTGAAAGCTTGAAGGAGGTCAGGTTCCTCAGCAAAGGGGAAGTACAGGAGTTGAAGAAGCTCTTGGAAAGAACGTACGGAGTAAGCGGGGATTTCCTCGAGAAGAAGCTCATCCTCGGAGGAGGGGCCAAGAAGCGCATATGGGTCGCGAGCCCCGACGTGGCCAAAGTCGATCTATCCGCCTTCAGAGTCGTGAGCGTCGGGCTTTACGTGGGCAGAATAGACCGAGGGAAGCTGAAGCTTAGCATAGAAGGAGCGCAGATGGTGGGCCCTAAGGCGACGAAGAACGTAGTCGAGCTCGACGAGAAAAGTTTGGAGGATTACTTAAGGGGGGCGTCGGTCCAACCCAAGAGAACCATCGACTGCGAGGAAGGATCTTACGTTATCCTCAAGTGCGGGGACGATTACGCGGGAGGGGGCATGTTCAAAAACGGTAGGGTGATTAATAATTTGCCCAAGGGAAGGCTGCTCCCGTGAGAGCATGGAAGTGAGTAGGCACGTCCTCCCCAGTTACGAAATCCGCGTGTTTAGGGAGAGCAAGCTAAAAGAGCCTGTTCTAGTCACGGGATTGCCTGGCTTTGGCGGAATAGGGACGGAAGTTGCCAAAATGCTCGTAAGGGAAACCGAGGCGAATAAAATAGCGGAAATTTTCTCGCCCTACTTCCCCGACCACGTGATCATAAGAAGCGACGGAACGTGCCGACTTCCCTCGTATAGGGTGTACGCTTCTTCCGCCGTCTCGCCCAACCTGCTCATCCTGACGGGGGATTACCAACCCCTCCCCGAGAATGTCCATGTCCACTACGAGCTCTGCCGACAGGTTCTCGAGCTCGCGAAGAGCTTCCAAGTACGTTACATACTCACGGTAGGTGGCTTTCCCGTCCCCAACAAGCTCATCATGGACTTGTTGCCCGCGAGGTTGAAGGAGGATGTCGAGAGCGGAAAACGCATTTTCGTCGCGTCTTCTTCGGAAGACCTCTTGAAAGAGCTCGTCAAACAAGGGGCCGCCATCTACAGGCAGGGAAGGATATATGGGGCCACCGGGCTCATCGTGGGGCTTGCTAAGGAAGAAGGAATACCGGCGGCGGCCGTTCTGGGAGTGACGTTCCAAGACGTGTTGGCGCCTACCCCCGATAGAGAAGCGAGCGTCATGGTCTTCAACTTCCTCGTGAGGTTCCTAGGGCTTAAGACTTAGCGAACCAGGGCTCGCTCAAGCGAGAAGGGGGACGTTTCTTCTCCCTCCCATATCGGCAATAGGGCTTGGTTAGGTGCCTCTGAGCCTTGGGGTCGGGGAGATAGATGGTCCTGCGCAGTTTCCTCTCCACCCGAACCCGCACTTTCGAGGCTGAGGGATTTCTGAAGCCGCACTTCTTGCAACGCATGCCTTGGCCCCGCCCCATCGACTCCATGCGCCCCCCACAAATGGGGCACTTCGGGTTCACGTACTTGTACAGGGGCTCCAAGTGCACGACTTTGAGCTTCTCTAGGTTTACGGTGAGGCCTACCCCCTCTACCCTCTTGATCCCCCCGAGGACTTCGATCACGTCGCCCTCGATGAGCATGGAACAAGCCCTTCTCAGCCTCCCCGTGGGCTCGTAGGCGGCGCAGTCGACCGACCGATAAGCGTCCCCGATGGCGAATATGACGTGCTTCCCGGGGATCGTGCGCGGCGGAATTACAACGCGAGCCCTCAAGCGGATGGGAACGTTTTCCTTCAACTTCTTCAAATCTCGTTCGATAGCGTGGGCTTCTGTCCCCTGATTCGTCCTGAAAATGACCCATCTCTCCCAGGGCTCTTCCAACTTCAGCGTTTCGAAGGCCTTGCGCAAAACTTCGGGACTTTCCCCTCGGATCCCCAAGAGAACGGGATCGGGTCCTCGAGGGGTGATGAGGGTGCGGCGGTTCTTCCAGTCGTAGTTGTTGAAGGTAACGCAACCCATGAGCCTGTCCACGAGCTTCACGGACTCCTCCGACACCTTCCTAGGCTTCCCCCAATTCTCCCTCTTCCGATAGGCGATGAGTTCGTACGTGTGGTCGCCCTCGAGAGTTTCCCCTATGGCGGCGAGAGCCCCGATGATTCCCCTTCTCTCTTTCATCCCCTTCACCAAAACGTCGTGCTCCTTCGCCAGTTTGAGCGCCTTGGATAGCGGGACGATTTCCCTTTCCACGGCCTTCGCGAATTCCTTGATGGCCTTAGGGACTTCTTTCCCGAAGTAGAAAGCGACGCCTGGGTGGGTTAGGGGGTCTTCTGGGTAAGAATTCTCCTCCACAACGTCCAACGTGATGTCAATTGCCTCCTCTAAGATGTCCCGCTCCCCGAAAATCCTCAAGCACACGGCCCCGTTCCCCCGCGTCTTCCAAGGGATGTTGGGGTTGAGGCGGATTAAGTTGGGGTAATCTGAGAAGCGTAAGCCTAGATCGAGGAACTCCTCAACGAGTAGGGCGGCGACGTAAGTCGTGCAACCTCCTTTATGAGAGTCCGTGTCGTCGATCCCCACGTGCAGGTATTCCATTATAGGGCCCTAACTGAGCTCTTCGCCCCGCAAGCGTCGCATATCATGAAGTAAAACCTCTTCTCGCGGACGATTCGCGTGTCGGGCCTCTTGCAGACGGGGCATATGACGTAGTCCTTGATAAAGGTCTTCAGAACGTCCTGAATTATCTCGGGTGGGAAATCCCCTTGGAGGACGAGGTTGTTGCCCTTCATCATTCCCATGGTGCCGAGTTCTTTGAGGACGAACTTCATGACGAACTTGAGGTTGCGGTTGAGGGCGTTGCAGAAGCCCGTGAAGTTCTCGATTACCGTCTGATTCCCGAAGTTGAGGATGTCGACTCTCGGCGGCGTAAAGCGGGATGTGTGCGTTCTGCGCTTGGGCAACTGGGCGTAAAGTCGGTCCAATAGCTCCTTGTACTCGCGGATGGAAGACATCCATTACATGCGAAGGGGAGCTTAATACTTTGACTTAGGCGAATATTTGGGATGGAATGGCTGATTGGAGCGAGATACGCGTTAACGCCTCGCAAAAAGCTCACAAACGCCGGAGTAGTTGTGGAAGAAGGAGTAATCGTGGAAGTTGGGGACTTCGAGAAGTTGAAGCACAAATACCCCAGATACGAGCGAATAGGCGGGCGCGAATACTTGCTCGTTCCGGGATTCGTGAACGCCCACACCCACGTTGCCATGACTCTTTTCCGCGGGGTAGAGGACGACAAGCCGTTGAACGCTTGGTTGAGGGAGGCGGTATGGCCTAAGGAGGCGAAGTTGAGGCCCGAAGATTGTTACGCTGGAGCTTTGCTCGGTTGCCTAGAGATGGTTCTCAACGGGGTCACGTGCTTCCTCGACATGTATTTTTACGAAGAGGAGGTGGGAAAAGCGGCAAAAGAAGTGGGCATAAGGGCTTTCTTGGGCGTCGGCGTAATAGATTTCCCTCTGCCCGACGCGAAAACGCCCAAAGAAGCCTTGAAAAACGCCGAGAAACTCCGCAAAAAAGGCTATAGAGTCGTTATTTCCCCCCACTCCCTCCTAACGTGCTCAAAGGAAACTCTGGAGATGTGCAAGGAAGCGGCCAAGGGAGACGTGATTCACATGCACGTGTCGGAAACCGAAGAGGAAGTTGAAAGGGTGAAGAGGAAATACGGGAAGCCCCCCTTCTTCGTCCTAGAAGAGTTAGGGATGCTCGAGAAGCTGGTCGCGGCGCACGCTACGTGGATTTCGCGCGAAGAACTTCGATTGGTTGCCGAGCGTGAGTGTTCCCTAGTCGCTTGCCCGAGCGCCGCCATGAAGCTATCTTACGGCCGCGTCGTGCCCGTCGTCGACGCCTTGAACGTGGGGGCGAACGTCTGCCTAGGGACTGATGGGGCGGGTAGCAACAACAGGCTCGACATCTTGCTCGAGGGGAGGGAAATCCTGCTTTACGCGAAGAACGCTTGGGGAGCCGAGTCCTTGAAAGCGGAGCAAGTCCTAGAGTTCATGACGTCCACGGGGGCGAAAGCCCTCGGCCTGAATGCGGGGGAAATTAAGGAAGGAAGGGAAGCGGATCTCGTGCTAATCAACATGGACAAGCCCCACTGGACGCCTTGTTATGATCCTTGCTCCAACTTGCTGTACGCTTCCTTAGCCTCCGATGTCGATTGCGTCTTCGTGAAAGGCGAACTCATCGTCGAGGGAGGGAAGCACAAGAAGCTCGAACTGGAAAAGGTTGCGGGCCTAGTCGAGAAGGCGAAGAACAGGTTAGCGTAGGAAGCCCCTTTCCTTAAGGGCTTTCAGGATAGCCTCGGCGCACTCCTCGGGGCTCATTTTGTCCGTTTCCACAACGACTTCCGGGCGTTCTGGGGGCTCGTAGGGGGCGCCCACGCCAGGCAGATTTGGGGCCTTGCCCGAGAAAGCCGCTTTGTATAGGCCTTTCCTATCCCGCTCGATGCAGACCTCCAAGGGACACTTCACGTAGACCTCGAGGAACTTCGGCATGACTTCTCTCGCCCTCGAGCGGTACTTCCTCCTGTTAGCGGTGGCGTCGAAAATGACGTTAATGCCGTTGTCAACGAGCAACTTGCCTATGAAGACCATCGTCGAGTAGAACCAGTCCCTTTCCTCCTCGGAGTATGTGGGCTTCGGCGTTAGCACTTTCCTCAGTTCGTCCGACTCTAGGATTTGGACTTTCACGCCCAAACTCTTCAATTTCTCCGCCAACTTCTTCGCCACTGTTGACTTACCGGAAGCTGGAAGCCCAGTTATCCAAATGGCCCACGCCACTAAAAAAAGAGGGAGCTTATTCTTCTTCCTCGCGGACGGGGATCTTGGCTAGTATGATGGCGATGGCGAACGTCATCAGCAACGCCACCGTCAGCCACGTCCAAGCGGGGGAGCTGACGAAGACCCTCCGGACTGGAGTAACCGCCTTGTTGCCCGCGAGGTCGTATACGACAGCATACCACGTGTGGAGACCCGCCGTTAACGGAACTTCCATCTCGTAAGCGTCTCCTCGCTTCTCCATGATGCCCACGAAACGCCCATCCACGTAGAGCTCCACCCTGTCGATCCCGAAGTTATCCTCGGCTTTCACGAAGAACAGGACATTTAGTGGTCCAACAGTGCCTCCTCCGCCCGAGGAGGACGTGCCGTAAGATACGACATGAGGTTTGCTCGTATCGATCGTTATATTGTAAACTTGCGAGTACTTCACCGTCCCGTCGGCTAGCTTCAGTTTCGCCCAGAACTTATAGGAGCCTTCTGGGAGGGTAACTGTGCCTTCCGAGATGAGCCAACTCCCTATGGTTTGCTTCTTCTGGAGCGCCGCCATGTACTGTCCTTTGACGAACAGCTCTATGCGGCGGATGTTCGTCGCATCGATTCCTGTAATGTTGAGCTTGAAGTTTACGGTCTTCCTCGGCAAGTAGGTCGCGTTCTTCGGCTCGCAGAAGACTATGTTGGTGTCGTACGTCGTGGGTTCGGAGTGAGGCCCAGCGACGGACGGGTCAACGGAGTACTGATAAGTGGCGGACCCGTAGGAGTTCAGGTTGCTGTCGTAGGCGATGAACCAGAATTCCTTGTCCGTCGGCGCGGAGAACTCATAAAGGCCTGGGTTCCAGCCGAAGCAACCCATGTAAGATCCTCGGACGTAGCGCTCGATGCGCACGCAATCCTGGAGCGTCACGTTCAGGAGAACCTTCACGGGGCTGAGGGGGAGGGTTCCGGTCTCGAAGGGAGGCTCGATGACCTCGAAGTAGCCGCTGTCGGTCGGGGCGGAATGGGGCCCGCTAGCGGCCGAAGGATCGTACGTGAATGTCCAGTTCGCCGACCAGTAGTAATTGCCGTTCTGGTCGTACGCCTTGACCATCCAAGAGTGCTCTCTGGCCGCTAGACCGACGGTCTTTTCGTAGAACGTGTGCGTCGTGCGAGTCATAGTTCCAGCGTATTGCCCGTCCACGAAAAGCTCGACACGCTTAACTTCTAATCCCCCAGTAGCCGTTACGTTCGCCAAGAAGCAGACCCCTTCGTTTACCGTGGATCCGTTGGGTGGCTCGATGAGCTCTATGATTATTTGGGCGCCTGTCAGCTCGAACGTGGTAGTCGTGCCGTTCCATCCCTCCTCGGCGGTCGCGTTGACGATGACCAAGTACGTTCCCGCGACCTGTCCCGACGAATCCCACTGGTATTCGTAAATGCGCCACCCTTCGCCGCCGCTGGACGCGCCACCCGTGGTTGCGGTCGCCGTCATGAGGGCGTTGTCCACTACTTTGGCGCCCGAGGGGTTCTTGATGGTGATGTTCGCGTAATCTATGAGGTCGTAGCCGTAGGAGTAGCAAGCGTTGAGGTAGATGTAGACGGTTTCGCCGACGGTGTAAGAAGATTTGTCCGTCCAGGCGGTGAAGTTCGTGAAGCAACGGTAAATGGCGGTAGTCGCAATGTCAAAGGAGGCGGAAAGGGGCTCGCAGTAAGCGTCATCCCCCGCGAATACTTTCGCCGTGTAGGTCCCCGTCGTGGCCGTCGCTTCGTAAGACCACGTGAACTCGAAGATGGCCCACCCGAAGCCTCCCTCCGCCGAGCCGCCAGTTCGGATGACCGACATGGATTGATTGGTGATGAGCGACCCATCGGGAGCGAAGATTGAGGCGTTCGTCCAGAGTATGTAATTGTAGCCAGCGGTGCACGTCACGTTCGCCCTCACGACGACCTTCCTCCGCTCAGCAGGCCAATCGGTTGAGAAGACGGTTTGCTTGAAGCCGTCGACATTATATGTCTTCACCCACTCGACTTTTATCTTGCCCAAGAAGACGTCGAGGCACATGTCGACCCAGTGATCCTCCGTTGGATATTCGTCGTTGCTTACATCCGAATCTCCCCAAACGTTGTAGACTTCGCCCGCTATCGGAGAAGCGGACATTCCAAAGGTGGGGTAGCCGGGAGCTACATCTCGCACGTTCGAGGCGGTAATGTCATGTATGCCTCCGTCCTGGTTGGCGAAGCTCATCACCCACACCCGGACCTTTCCATCCAGCATGCCTTGGAAGAACTCGAGGGGTATCGCCACCTCCGTCGCGTTATGACCGCCGGATCCGTAGCTGTAGCCTATGGCCCCGAGATATCCTTCGTACGAGCTGTTCTTGACCCAAGCCTTCCCTGTGCTGGCTCCCAAGTTAACGTAGACTTCGTGGGTCCACTTCCAGGCGCCATCGTGCTCGTAGTACTCGTCCCCCGTGTACCCCAAGGGAGATAGCGTGTCACCCTGCGTGGTGATGTTCCCGAGCTCCGCGTCGGATCCGGAGCCGCCTGTGGAAGCCCCTCCCTCGGTCTGGGATGGCTTCCATATCCACGTGTCGACGCCGTCGTTTGGATTGTCCGGCGTCACGTCGAAGCAGACCACGTAACAGGGGCCGTACTCCACGGACCAGCCGCACACTTTTATGAGCATTAAGAGGTGGGTGTCGTTCATGGCGAAGCGAACTTCGCCCAAGTCGAAGCACTCCATGTCATCGCTCCAATAGGGGTCGACGCGTTGATCCCCATACACGTCGTCGATCACGTACTCGTTACCCTTGCTCCAATCGTGCACGTAGCCGTAGTTCGGCGAGTCGTGGAACCACTTGAAACTAATAACAAGGTCGTTGCTTCGGTCGATCCAGCGGTCTTCGTTGGGATAAGCTTCGTTCCCGGCCGCATCTTCGTTGTCCCATACTTCGCCATCGGGCGTGCACCCCCACGTGGGGTTCTGGCCAGCTACGTCGCGAACATCGGAGAACCACGTCTCGACAATTTCATGAGAGGACGTATAGAA
>CAYNNH010000007.1:0-30754 GCA_964398605.1 uncultured Nitrososphaerota archaeon
CCTCTCCTCCCTGAACTCCCTCGTAAGCCTCGGGACACCTCCTCTGACGAGATCCGAAGGTTGGCAACCGCGCTTTATTACGACCCCGATTGCCCTTGCTTCTGGGATGATCACCACGTCCCCTTTGCTGAGCACGTTCGTCGCGTCGTAAGCCCTCACCGTGACGAGATTTTCGTCGTAAAAGAGCACCATACCGATGGCACGGCTCTTGTTCACGTACTTCGCGATGTTCACGCTCATAGGAAAGGTCCCTCCTTAACCGCCCTCTTGGGGCTGAGCCACAGATCGTAAAGTTGGGCTTCCTTGGCGATCATCCTCCTCGCGAACTCCCTATCCCTGCCCGTCACGAGCGAGAATTCGTGGGCTCTTTCCATGAGATAGGGATACCTCCCATTGCCTTTCTGGCACTCGTAAACGACGAGCGCGTGCAACGTCTCTCTATCCACCTTCTCCTTAGCCCAAGAGGGGTACTCAACCCTCAGAATTCCTCCCTTAGTTTTCACGTAGAAGAAGTCGATTTGGACGCCCATGTCGGACAGCTCGGAAGTTATGATGCCCATTCTTCGGAACTCTGGGCTCCTTTCCCATTCTCGAAGAACTCCATTCAAGACACAACTATCGTGAATTCTCCCCCTCAATTCGCACGGTTTGGAATTCTTGCTACATTGCCTGCATGATTCGACATCGGCGCACATTCCGCACCTTATCAGGTAATTGACGACGGGATACGCCCTCGTATCGGTAATTCCGATGGGAACGATCTTCCTTTCTTTAGCCTCGTTCAGCTTCCTCACAAGGGCTCCGAGAACCACTTCCCTGTACGCCTTCTTCGCGTGCCTTAACCACTCGGAACTAAAGTCCCTATCCAAGAGGAGTATCGTGTCCTTTCCCAACTTCTCCGCTCCCAAAAATCCCACGTCGAACTCCACTTCGATAAGCCAGGCGGCCACATCGTAACGCGTGGCCATCCTCCCGCCTAGAACCAGATCGTCCCCCACCTTTAGCGAACAAAGGTACTCGTAGGAAAGCTTTCCCGCTTCTTCATCCAAGTAGCAATACGCCCCGTTGAGGAACACGTATCTCGGCCAGACTCTTTTCTCGTCTATGAGGCCGCAATCGGTGGCTATAACGCCGTATCCCGAGAATCGCTCTTTTAAGTCGTCCAAGTCGAGGGTCGGAAGGCTGATGGACGGGCTCTTTCGATCGTCGGGGCTGGGATATGCTATGTCCTTAACGAGCCTCGCTCTCTCTTCGTCATATAACGGCTCCGGTTGTTCTCTGTAGAGCTCTCTGAGCCTCTTGATCATGTCCTTTTCCCGGTTCGAAAACGAGAGCTTGTCCCTCTTTTCCCTCAGCTCCTTTAAGAAGGATATTTTGTCGAGCACGAAATCGTGGGTCCTTAAATATAAAGCGAAGATCCGAGGAGGACTTTTGTGCAATAAAGGGATGCGCGAAACTTAGACGCGTACGGCGGAAAGAGACGATATCGCCTCTTTCATGCCCTCTTTCTTGTACGCCCAACAAAGCTGGGGAGTGCTATGGGCAGCGCCTATGTTTCCTTCGCAATCGACCGCGATGAGCCCAAAGGGATAGTCGGGACCTATCAATTCCAGCCCCCTCTTCACGACTTTTTCCGTTGCTTCTTGGGCACTCAAGCCCTGCTCCATGAAGAGGCAAGCCTCCTTGCAGGCGACGAGCCTCATGACCCCTTCCCCTATGCCCGTTGCAACGCAACCTCCCCAGCGGTCGGCGTAAATCCCCGCCCCTACGATGGCGGAATCGCCTATCCTGCCGGGCAACTTGAGAGTAAGCCCTCCCGTCGAAACAGCTGCCGCTATTTCGCCATTGGAATCGAGGGCAACCGCGCCCACCGTCCCCACTTCCATTTTCCTCAAGAGTTCCAAGTTGGCAGATAGGTAGGTAAGCTCTCCTCTTTCGAACCTCTCCTTGTACTCTTCCCACACCTTCTTGCGATACTCGGTGAACAAGTTCGCCTTCTCCAGACCGAAATGCTCCGCCAACTTCATGGCTCCATCCCCCGCCATTAGCACGTGGGCCGTCTTCTCCATGACGAGCTTCGCGAGCACGACCGGATTCTTGATGTCCTTCACCAAAGCCACTGCTCCCGCGTCGAGCTTGCTCCCGAGCATGACCGCCGCATCCATCGCAATCGAACCGTCTATGGCTAGCGTAGACCCGATTCCCGCGTTAAAGCAGTCGGAATCTTCCATCACCTTCACGCATTCTACGACAGCTTCCAAAGCTCCTCTGCTTTTCAAAACGTCAAATCCTCTTTCCGCAACTTCCTTTACCTCCTTCAGAGCTCTGCCCGCCCTTTTTTCATCTTTTGCCCAAAGCCCCGCTCCCCCGTGAACCACTAATACTCGGGGAGGCATACCATAGAGTATGCCCTTGGCGTATGATGTTGTCGTCGTTGGAGGGGGACCTGCTGGCCTTTCCGTTGCGGAAAAAGTCGCCCAACATGGCTTCTCGGTAGCCGTGTTGGAAGAGCACGGCGAGATTGGTCGCCCGCTAAAATGTACTGGCATTCTTTTGGAGAGAGATATCCGCGCTTTGGGCTTGGAAATTCCCGAGGAAATCGTCCTCTTTCGCACTCACGAATTCGTTTTGCACGTTAGGAACAAACTTGTAGAGCTCTCCTTGCCGCCGTTCGAGATCCTAGTAACTGACCGCCCTAAATTGGATAAATGGCTCGCGAAGAAATCGGCGGAAGCTGGCGCCGACCTTTTCTTGGCTCACAAGTGCTCGGCTGTCGAGAGAAAGGGCGATCGTTGGAAGGTAAGAGCGAGGGAATCTTACGCCTGTTCCTTCCTCGTTGAGGCGGATGGAATCTCGCAGGACGTGTCGCGAATTTTGGGGAAAGCGGAAAACCTGAAGCCCATGCCTTGTCTTCAGTACGAGGTGGCTTGGGCGTGCAAGGAGGTGCATGTTTTCTTGTGGGGGGATGGCTTCGGCTGGGTCGTTCCCTCTGGAAGGCGAAGCAGAGTGGGTGTGGCAACGCGATTCGGTCTCCTTTCGAGGATAAAAGAGCTCATGCGCTCGCTCGGAATACCCTACAAGCCCGTTTCCGCAGTTTCGGCTTCTTTCCCAACAAGCGGACCACTTCCTTGCGCCTTTGGTTCTTTCTTCAAAGTGGGGGATTGCGCTGGTCACGTCAACCCCCTTGTGGGGGCGGGGATAGCTAGCTCCATAATGGCGGGGAGAATCGTTGGGGAGGCTATTGCGGGGAAAGTGCCGGATCCGTCCAAAAAAATCGACGAGGAGTTCGGCGAAAGCTTTAGGCTTTACCGCAGGCTAAGGGAGTACTTGGAAAGGAACCCTTCTTCCGTGTTCGCTCTGACGGACTCCAGAATACCCTCGTTGCTCGAATCCGACATGCTCGGAGAATTTGCCAAATTGCTCATACAGGAACCTAGCTTACTCGAAGCCCTCTTCCGCCACGGTAGGAGAATTCTGCGACTTATTTAGATGGGTAGAACTCTATCTTGCCCGTACTCCCGTCGACTCGCGCAATACGCACTTCGTCGTTTTCCTTCCAGTAGAGCTCGGCGTAGTACGCTGGGTAGTAAATAACTTGGAAAGTGTGCACCCTTAAATTTGCGCTTATGACCTCTTCCGCATCGGGCGGGACTTTCACCAGCCTCCGCCTCAACGTCTCAACGGCCTTGTCGGGGTATACCTCGAGCCTGAGGTACCTTTCGGGCTCCCTTTGAACGAAGTCCTCCCTCAGCGGGCTAAGTTCTACGTGGGGTAGGCTGTAGGGATACTCGTTCCCTTTCCTGTCGAGGATTACATAGCCTTTCGTCTTCATCTCTAGCGTCTCTCTTCCCTCTAAGGCTATGACCCGCACGTAGTCTTTCTTTCGTCTGAAAAACCGCTCCCATATGCCCATGTGGGGCGGCAAGCTTTTGATAGGCTTTAACTTATTGCCCATTATTTCGACCTCGACAACGTGATCGTCGACTTGAACGGCGTATGTCCTCGTGCGCTTGTAAAGCACAGTAAACTCGCCCTCCGCCACTATGAAAGGCTCGTAGTACTTGTCGAACTTCATAATGGTGACGTCCTCGGGCTTCGGCCTTTTTATTATGTGGTGCTTGAAGGCGTTCAGCTTGTTCCTCTCGACGATGTCGAAGGCCCTCGTATGGGTGATATCAACGACGCTCATAAGATACTCTAGCTTCGCTACGGTTTCCGTTAAAGGAATTCGCATCAACTTCAAACTATTAAACACCTTTATTAAACAATTATTCCAAGCCGAGCTCCTCGGCCGTGAGCTCGATGCTCCTTCGCTCCTCGATGGTCGTGATGAGCCCGTCCCTTATCCACGCGATGCGGTCGCTTATGTCGATCATCTTGAGGTCGTGGGTGGCTGTAATCACGGTCGTGCCCCTTTCCGCTTTCAAGCGGTAGAGCAACTTTACGATGGAAAGGCCTGTGTGGAGGTCGAGGTTGCCCGTGGGCTCGTCCGCGAGTATGATGGCAGGGTCGTTGGCCAAAGCCCTCGCGATGGCCACTCTTTGTTGTTGTCCGCCGCTTAGCTCACTGGGCTTGTGGTTCAACCTATCCCCGAGGCCGACGATTTCGAGCAACTTCCTCGCCTTCTCCACCCTCTTCTCCTTGGGGACTCCCGCGAATATCATCGGGAGTTCCACGTTTTCCAGAGCGGTCAACATGGGGATGAGGTTGAACGTTTGGAAGATGTATCCGACTTTGTGGCACCTGATGTACGCGAGCCTCAGAGGATCCATTTTAGAAAGGGGAGTTCCTTCGATGTATACTTCCCCTTTCGTTGGATTGTCTAAGGCTCCGATCATGTTGAACAAGGTCGTTTTCCCGCTTCCGCTCGGGCCCATAATGGAGAGATACTCCCCCTTCCTCACTTCCAAGTTGATCCCTCTCAGGGCTTTGACCTCCGTCCCGCCTCGGAGGTAGTAATACTTGTGGAGGTCCACGGTCTTGACGACGATTTCGGCCATGCGTAATATTTAGCCTATCGCCTTATACTTGCTCTCGCATCTTTCTACTGACGCCCTGATGGAGCGCCTTCTGGAACGAGCGGCGGACGTGGTGAGGGAAGGCGGGCTGATCGTTTATCCCACCGATACCGTTTACGGATTGGGGTGTGATCCTTTTAACGAAAGGGCGGTAGAGAAAGTCTTCGAAGTCAAAGGGAGAAGGGAGAAACCCCTCCCGGTACTTTGCTCCTCGATTTCGAAGATCGACGCCGTATGTTCGCCACCGCCCCGGAAGCTGATGGAAGTAGCGTGGCCTGGAGAGGTTACCTTCGTTCTCCCCCTTAGGGACGAGAGACTCAAATCCCTCTCCCTCGGAAGAGAATCCTTGGGGGTGAGAATACCCCGTTGTTCCTTAGCGTTGTCCTTGATCGAGCGCTGTGGCGGATACTTGGTGGGGACAAGCGCCAATATCACCGGCGCCCCTCCCCCTAGGACGGTGAACGAAGCTTTTTCCCAGCTCGGAGGGAGCGTTTCTCTTTACATCAACGGCGGAGTTTCCCCCTTAGGAATTCCTTCCTTGGTGGTGGATTTAACGGGCGAGCCGAAAATCGTCCGTAAACCGCCCACGCTCACCCCCCGTATGGAGGCCGTTTTGAGGATATTAAGGCTGAGGGGAAAGTAAAAGATGCAGAAACAAAGGTTTAACCTCTTGGTCACGTGTCCGAAAGGGCAGGAAAGCGCCGCTTGTAGCGAGGTTTGGTTTCTGCTGGGAGAAATAGGCGACAAGGACTCGAAAGTGGACTACAGCGGCGTGAGGGGGGTCGTCGTAGCTCAAACGACGCTCGATCCCCATGAGGTTATTAGAAAACTAAGGGAATTGCTCCGCTCTAGGCCGGAAGAGTTCATGTACACGAAGAGATACATCCCCATCGATGTGGTCGTCCCAACTAAACTTGAGGAGTTGGAGAAGGTCGGGGCGGAACTTGAACCGCGCATAGCCCCCGAGGAGAAATTCAGGATTACTGTGGAGAAGAGGTACTCCGACATAGGGACCATGGATGTGATAAACGCCGTGGCCAAGCACATAAACCGCAAAGTCGACCTGAAGAACCCCGACAAGATAGTCCTCGTGGAGATACTCGGCGGGCTAACGGGGATATCCGTCATAACACCCGACGAGATCCTTTCTGTCGACAAGGAAAGACAAAAATACAGGCGATTGGGGGGAACATGATGGCAGAGTTCTTCTGCCCAGAGTGCGGCAGTAAAGTTCACATGCTGGGACCGGGGGTTTACTATTGCGACAGGTGCAAGAGGAAGTACGACCTCACGCGCTTCATGATGGGTGGCGGCTCCCTTTTCAGGTTTTAGAAACGTAAACCAAAGCCCCCCTTTCGATTATCAAGCTTTCCAACGCCCTCGAATCCCCGGATACAGACTTAAGCTCTTCGTCGGAAATCGCGAAAAATTTGCGCAAATATCGCGTGCGTTCTTCGTCGGGCTTCACGATTTCGTCGTCGGGAACGCCGCCCAACGCTTCTTCTAGGCGCTGAATGGTCTTCATACAATCTTCCTTTCTTTCGCCAAACACGACGAGCAGAACATCATCTCCCGGGGAGAAGCTGGCCGCTTGGATGGCGTCCCTTATTTGCCTCTTCGCCGTTAGGCAAATCAAGAACTCGATGCTGGGCTTCTTCGCTATGTTGTACCCGTGCTTGAAAGCTCTCAGAGCGTTCTTGACGGCGTTCGCCACGTGCCTCAACCCCGCCACCACCCTGCAGTTGACTACCTGGAAATAAGACTCGCCTGCGACTTCGTCGACGATTTCTGGCCCCTTCTCTACGCCCCTGAGCCCCCGTACGAGCACTACGACGCCTTCTTCGAGGACTACTTCCGCGACCATTTCTTGAATATGGGGACGAGCTCCATGGGAAAACCTTGTTCTCGCAAGTACTTCTCAAACTCCTCCTCTTCCATTCCTTCGGCCATCGCCCTTTTCTTCAGATTGCAATAAGTCTCGTACCTTTCCCAAGCGAAAACGACCCACTTCTTCGTTTCCTTAATGAAGAAATCGGGCTTCACCACGCTCCAAGGCTTATAGTAGAGCGTCGCCACGTAGACTTCTCTCGCTCCCCTCTCTTTCAAGTGCTCGATGGCCACCTTTAGACTGATCCCCGTATCCGCTACGTCGTCCACGAGCAAAACTGTTTTGCCCTTTACATCAACCGACACGGGTTGCGTTATGCGGGCTTCTCTCCCCCTCTTCCCCACTTCCTCGTAGAATTCGATCCTCAAGTTCGCCACTTTGCTGATCCCTAGCAAATCGGAGAGAACGCGTCCCACGGGCCACCCTCCCCTCGCTATCCCTACGATTAGGTCGGGAGAAATGCCGCTTTCCCTTATCTTCTCCGCGAGCTGTAGGCACATGCCGTAGAGCTCTTCCCACGCCGGAACTTCGAGCTCGGGAAGCCCCATCACATGAATTCGGTCAGCCTTTTTTGTTGGAGAAGGTCCCTCAATAACGCCGACTTCTCCGCCCACTTGTGGAAAGGCGTCACCAATCCTTCCTGCAGGCTCTTCAGAGCTTCCTTCATCTCCGAGAACTTCTCGTATTTACCCTCGCGGAACATCTTCCGCAGAGTTTCCCTCATCTGCCAGCTGCCCACGGGAGCCCAATAGTCGGGCGTCACTTCCCTTATCGCGATGACGGTTGCCCGCCTCCTTTCCGAGGTTAAGTACTCGTAAATGGGGAGCTTCATGGCGTAGTAACCCCCTCCTAGCTCCGAGAACTTATGGACGGACCAGTATTCGTACTCGTAGTCCGTGCCTATCCACGCTCCCGCTTCTACTTCGGGGTTCCAAATGCTCCCGGGTAGCCATATCTCGACGAGCTCATAGGCTAAGGGCCCAGGCGCGAGCAAGATCCTGTACTTATTGCCCGCATAAGCTCCCTTGAACACTCTGATTTCCGGTATCTCGGGATACCTGAGCAATTTCGTAGCCAGCTTACGTGACACGACTGCGTCAACTGCCGTCAAGGACCACCTCGTGGGGACCAGTAAGCGGTTCTTCGGTATGCCCAACAACCCTACCGAGAGCAACCTCGTGATGTAGTAAGTTGATTCTCCACGTTGGTACAGCATCCAAATGCCTTTCTCCGCCTTCAAATCGTTCGAATCGACCACCTCGTAAACGTAACTCGGGACCTTCGGGTTACCCGCTTCTAACTTCCTGACGCGGCCTGACGGTCCCATGGGGGCCAAAATCCCGTCGAACTTTAGGACGGGCTTCGGGACTTTCTCGAATTCCACGTCCACATCGATGGATCGACTGGAAATAGCGATTTCTTGCGTTATTTCGAGAAACTTAGTAGGTCTCGAAGCCCTTTTCACGTTCACCCTAAAAGTAGAGCGGAATAGGCTGGAAAGCATGCCAACGATACCGTCTATGCTCAAATTAGTCCAAGTTGAGGGGTCCGCGTATTTGGAAGCGAGGTCGCTCTTCTCAGTTACAAGGGGCCCAACGACGACATCGGGCCAAAGTTTGCTCCCAACGAGAATGCGGGGAGGACTAAAGCCCGATATGGATTTCCGAACGCGTAGTTTCTTTAGGTGCTTAAATCTCTCCAAAATGGGACATTTTGACCGACCACAGAGCATGCGAACTCCTTTGCACCTAACGCAGAGGGACGCCAATCAATAAGAAAGAAAAATCCGTTAAAACTAGTACTCGAACTCGGATTCTTTCTCTTCTTTCCCTTTCTTCTTCTCCGGCCTAGCGGCAGCTATGATGTCGTCGATCCTTAGGATCATGGAAGCTGTGTCCGTGGCCGCCTTGATGACTTCTTCCTTCACCAACGCTGGCTCTATGATTCCCTTTTCCATCATGTTGACGACTTTCCCGCTGAACACGTCGATTCCCGCCCACCTTTCTCCTTTCTCGTGAGCGGCCCTCAAGGAGACCATGATGTCTATGGGGTCGAGTCCCGCGTTCTCGGCTAGGGCCTTCGGGACGACTTCGAGAGCGTCGGCGAACGCCTCGATGGCTATTTGTTCCCTCCCTCCGATGGTCGGCGCGTAATCCCTTAACCTCCTCGCCACCTCCACCTCCACCGCGCCACCTCCCGCGACGATGCGGTTCTTCTCCACGATGTCGGCGAGCACGCAGAGGGCGTCGTGCATGGATCTTTCCGCTTCGTCGACCAACCTTTCGAGTCCCGCCCTCACTAGTATCGCGACCGAGCGCGGGTTCTTGCACCCCTCTACGAAGACCATTCGGTCCTCGCCGACCTTTCGCTCCTCGACCAACTCCGCTTCCCCGAGATCCTCGGGCTTGAGGTCCTCAACTCGAGTGACGATCCTCGCTCCCGTCGCCCTCGCGAGCTTCTCCATGTCCGACTTCTTCACCCTGCGGACGGCGAGGATCCCCGCCTTCGCGAGGTAGTGCTGGGCCATGTCGTCGATCCCCTTCTGGCAGAAGACAACATTGGCCCCGGTTTGCTTTATCTTCTCTACCATATCCTTCAGAATCCTCGCTTCTTCCTCGAGGAACGCCTTCATCTGCTCGGGAGTCCTTATTCTGATCTCCGCATCGAACTCCGTTTTCTCTATCTCGAGGGGGCAATCAAGGAGGGCGATTTTCGCATTTTCTATACGCTTGGGCATGCCGGGGTGGACGACCTCCTTGTCGATGATTATGCCCTTCACGAAGCGGGATTCGAGAAGGCTCTTTCCTTCCTTCTTGATGATCTGGATTTGGTCGACATCGGCGACCCACTTGTCCCCGCGCTTCTCCTTTATGCTACTAATCGCCTCATAGGCTATCTCGGCGAAGTGCCTGCGAGCCTCAGCCCCCAAAGCCTTGCTCTGCATGGCGGTCAACGCCACCTTGATGACCTTTTCCTTGTCGGAGAAGTCTATCGCCTCCGAGATCTCGTTGATTATCTCAATCGCCTTGTTGGCGGCTTTCTTGTACCCACTCACTATGGTGCTCGGGTGAATTCTCTGGGCGAGCATCTCCTCCGCTTTTTTCAAAAGCTCGCCCGCGAAGACGACGACCGTCGTGGTTCCGTCCCCGACTTCGTTGTCCTGAGCTTTCGCCGTCTCCACCATGATCTTGGCCGCTGGGTGCTCGACATCTATTTCCTTGAGTATAGTCGCCCCGTCGTTGGTCACGGTCACGTCGCCCAAACTGTCGACGAGCATCTTGTCCATGCCCTTCGGACCCAACGTACTCCTCAGGATTTCGGCGATCACCCTCGCTGCGGCGATATTCTCCCTTTGTGCTTGCCTTCCAGTCCTCCTACTCGTCCCCTCCTTGAGCAGAAGAACCGGTTGCCCTCCTATTTGCGCTGGAATTGCTACTGCCATATTTTCACCTCTTTGCTTGAAAACTAAAACCGATATAAGTCTTAGCGGTGCTTCTGTCGAAGTGGGGAAGGTCAGACCGAGGTACATTAAGTCGTCGGCTCGCAGACTTATCGCCCTCTATCCAGACCGTTTTACAACCGATTTCGAGCACAACAAGCAAGTTCTTAAGGAATTGTTGCCCGAACTCACCAAACGGACGCGCAATCGGATAGCTGGCTACATAACGAGACTCATGAAGATAGAAACGCGCAAAAAAGCGTCAGGCGTAGCATGATCACGAGGGACAAATACCGGCTTTACTGGACCAGAAGGCTGATTAGGGAAGGGCTGACAGACCTTGAAGAGGCCAAGAGAGTTCCCGAAGGCATGCACTTCGTTCCGCTTTCTTCCGCGTTGGAACGCATCAGAGATGCCATTTTTTACGCCCTCTCAGACCCTGACATGGTACGGGAAGCCTTGAAGGAATCCAAGAGGTGGGGAATCAAAGACCCCTTACTCGAAATTCTGGAAATTCTCGACACGTTGCCCGAAGAAATCGAAAAGTACGCCAGAACCAAATCGGAAGCCATCGCCCTCGCCGAGTGGCTCATTAAGCTTGCCCAAGAATTGGCGGGTGTTCGCATTAATGATATTTAGGAGTTTTTCCTCTTCTTCTGCTGTGATGAGATGGACCTCGGCAGAGCGACGCCATGACGAAGAACACCTCATCTGATTTCTCGCGCTACCTATCCAACGTTAAGGTCGTGCCCCTCGGCGAACTTTATATACACGAGGAAATCATCCCGAGCATTCTCGACGAAATCCTCCGCTCCCTTCACGCCGAAAAAATACAGAAGGATCCCGTCATCGTCGATAGGGAATCAAACGTCGTTTTGGATGGCATGCATCGCGTTGCTGCTTTGAAGGAGCTAGGCGCCGACAAAATACTCGCCTTACTCGTCGACTACTCTTCCCCTTCTGTCCAAGTGAAGTCATGGTGCCGATCCATAAAAGATCTCGGGAGGGAGGAACTCGTCTCCCGCTTGAAGTCCATGGGGTTAGCCTTTTCCCGCGGGGATCGTAGGAGGAGAATAAGGCTGTTTTTCCCCGAGGAAACCTACTCTTTCGATGTCGAGGCATCCGTGGAGGAGCTTTCCCACCTCGTGAAGAAAATCGAGGATCAGTTGAAATCGTGCGGAGCACGCATCGAGTACGATGTGGTGGAGGACGCCGTGTCCAAGCTCAAGAAGGGGGAAGTGGAGGCGGTCATATCCCTACCCGAGATATCGAAGGAAGATGTGGTACGAGTGGCGAGAAGCGGGCAGGTTTTCGCCCACAAATCGACGAGGCACATTATCCCCATGAGAGTCTTGCGCGTGAACTTCCCCATCGAGTACCTTATGCCCGAGCACACCCTAGAGGAAGCGAACGAGACCCTCGCTAGGATATTAAAGTCGAAAAAGCCTAGGCTCTTGCCGCCCGGTAGCGTGCTCGACAGGAGATATGAGGAAGAGGTCATCCTCCTCGAGTGAAGTCGAAGTACGCCTTCTTGGGCCTATATCCCGCGTGGGCCCCATCAAGGTCAAGGCAGGCACGAAGATTAGGGAACTCATCGAACTCTTGAGGGAAAAACTTGACATCGACATAGGATACGGCGAATTAGCATCCTCTTTGCTCATATTGATCAACGGGAAGCATATAAGCGTCCTCTCGGGCGAGAACACGGAGATCGCGGAAGGCGACGAAGTGGTCGTGATCCAAGTAGCCCACGGAATATGAGCATAGATTTCTTCTTCGAGCCGAAGAGCGTCGCCGTCATAGGCGCCTCGAGGAAGCCCGGCAAAATAGGGCACGAGGTCTTGAAGAACCTACTGGAGGGAGGCTTCCCCGGGGACATATATCCCGTGAACCCGAAAGCGGACGAAATCCTCGGGTTGCGTTGCTACCGCTCGATCAAGGAACTTCCGCCGACCGACCTCGCCGTGATCTGCATACCCGCCAACGCGGTTATATCCGCCGTGGAGGAATGCGGAGAGCGGGGCGTGAAAGGAGCCATTGTAATTTCCGCTGGCTTCTCCGAGATAGGGAGGCGCGATCTTGAGGAAAAATTGGTTCGAACCGCCCGCAAGTACAACCTGAGGATCATAGGCCCGAACTGCGCCGGGATCATGTACACGCCTTCTAGACTCTTCGCCTCCTTCGAGATGCGTTGCTCCCACGGGAACATAGCCTTCCTAACCCAGAGCGGAGCTCTCGGAGCGGCCGTTCTCGCGTGGCTCGAAGAGGAGCAGATGGGCCTTTGCGCATTCGTAAGCTACGGGAACCAGTGCGACGTGGACGAGGCCGAGTTGCTGGAGTACTTCGCCGAAGACGACCACACGAAGGCGGTAGCCATGTACGTGGAGGGCATCAAGAGCGGAAGACGTTTCATCGAGAAAGGTCGCCGCCTCTCCCGGAGGAAGCCTCTCTGTGTCCTTAAGGGCGGCATATCGGAAGCGGGAGCTAAGGCAGTTGCCTCTCACACGGGCTCTTTGGCCGGCTCTTACGCCATCTATAGGGCGGTGGCCAGAAAAGCTGGAGCTTTATGGGTTTGGGACGTGGAAGAGCTTTTCGACGCTTCCGTAGCTCTCGCGAACCTGCCCTTGCCCAAGGGGAGAAAGCTCGCCATCGTGACGAATTCGGGAGGTCCAGGCGTCCTCTTAGCGGATAAAGCTCAGGAAATAGGTTATTCCCTCCCCCCTCCTCCCCAAGAACTCGTGAAGGAACTGCGTTTCCTTCCCGAAATAGCTTCGCTTTCCAATCCTTTCGACTTAACGGCGCAAGCGACGGCGGATGACTACGCTCTCACCCTCGAGGCGATATTGAATTCGAAGTTCTACGACGCTGTGGCGGTGATCTGCGTCCCTCCCCTCTTCTTGGATTCCTTGGAAGTGGCCAAAAAACTCGAAATTCACTTCAAGAACCCCGAGATACCCGTCCTATCTTGTTGGATGTCCGGTTCCTTGATCAGAGAAGCCTTGCGCTGGCTTCGATCGCGCGGGGTAGTTTGTTATCCGCGCCTTTGGAGAACCGCTAACGCCCTGAGGGCCCTCTTCAATCGGGCGAAGATGCTGGGAATTATAAACTGAAGTCGCAAATTCTAGTATGCGCCTCGCCGTCTTCGTGTGGGAATTTTACCCCCGCTTAGTGGGAGGTCTCGGCACGTATGCCATCGAAATATGCAGGAAATTCGTCGAGAAAGGTCACGACGTTTCCGTCTTCACCATGAACCCGGGAGATCTCAAGACGCGCGAGATTTGGAAGGGTATCGAGATACACAGGCCCAAAATAGTTGACGCGACCGACGTGTTCCCCCTTATGGTCGTCGAAGACCTCAGGCGTTGGGGAACGAGCCTGAAGTTTTTCAACGATATCTACGCGTACAACCTCCTCTCAGCCTCAAAGTTCGTCAACCTCTTAGTAAGGGATGAGAAGGAGCACTTTGACCTCGTTGTGATTCACGATTGGCTCTCGGCTATCGCTGGCCTCATTATCAAGAAGGAGCTTGATATCCCCCTCGTATTCCATGTCCACTCTACTGAGGAGCAGAGGTCGGGTGGGAAGGGCTCTCAGTTTATCAAGCACTTGGAACGCACGATGGCAGAGAAAGCGGATATGGTGATCACCGTTTCCTACTCCATGCGCGATCACCTCATATCGCTCGGATATCCCGCCCACAAGATCCGCGTTTGCTGGAACGGTTGCGACCCCACGAAGTACGACCCGACGAAGGTGAATCCAGAAGAGGTTGCTCAGCTAAAGCAGAGGTATGGGATAAAGGAGGACGAGAAAGTCATCCTCTTCATAGGGAGGCTCACGTGGGTCAAGGGGGTGCACAACCTCATTCAGGGCATGCCCTTCGTCCTCAAGGAGTTCCCCAACGCGAAGTTGGTGATCGTCGGAAAGGGCGAGCAATACGACTACTTGCAGGATCTTGTCCGACGCCTCGGCATAGAGGACAGGATCATCTTCCGGTCTGAGTGGATAAGCGAGCACGAGAGGATACTCCACTACGCCATGGCGGACGTTTGCGTCTTCCCATCCCTATCCGAGCCGTTCGGCATCGTTTCTCTAGAGGCCATGTCCATGGCGAAGCCCGTGGTGGTTGGGGCCGCCGGGATAAGCGGCTTCAAGGAGCAGGTGATATGCTCGGGACCCCACCAAACGGGCGTCCACGTGAACGGGAATGACCCCGCCGACATCGCGTGGGGCATATGCGAGGTCCTGAAGGACCCCAAGAGGGCTATCGCTTGGGGGGAGAACGGACGAAAGAGAGTCCTCGAGTACTTCACGTGGGACAAGGTCGCTGAGAACACTCTTTCTCTGTACGAAGAAGTACTACAGGCGAGGCAAGCAAGCTAAATTTCAACTAGTTATTTGATGCACCTCTTGGGCAAACCTGGCGAATTAAGGGTACTCATGGGCAACGAGGCCATAGCAAGGGGCGCCATAGAAGCGGGAGCTGATGTGGTCGTGGGCTATCCGGGGACTCCCTCGAGCGAGGTGATCATGTCGCTACAGCCCTTGGCGAAGGAGCTCGACATGTACGTGGAATGGGCAGTGAACGAGAAAGTGGCTCTTGAGATAGCCACCGGTGCGGCGTTCGCTGGAGCAAGGGCTCTCGTTACCATGAAAGCCCCCGGAATCAACGTGGCAGCCGACGCCCTTATGTCCGTCGCTTACAGCGGGGTTAACGGGGCGCTCGTCATTTACGTGGCCGACGACCCAGGTCCCCACACCACCCAAACGGAGCAGGATAGCCGCTACTACGCCAAAATGGCGAACCTCCCCATGATCGAACCTTCTACTCCCGCGGAAGCCAAAGAGTTCACCCTGAAAGCTTTCGAGCTTTCGGAAAGTCTAAACTTGCCCGTCTTGCTCAGGGCGACGACGAGGGTCAGCCATTCAACCCAGCTGGTGGAACTGGGTCCCGTGAAGGAGCGAAAGCGGGAAAGGAGCTTCAAGAAGGAGCCAAAGCGCTACATAAGGGCGTCCATGGCGTGGAATCTGTCCAGACACCGCTGGCTCAACGAGAAAATACGGGAAGCCTCGGAGCTGATGAGGAGAATGGGGCTCGATCGAGTGGAGGGAAGCGGGGAATTTGGGATTTTGTGCTCCGGGGTATCCTACTGCTATGTCAAGGAAGCCCTGAAAGTCCTAGGCCTTGAAGCCAAGGTTATTAAAATCGGGGCTGTCCATCCATTGGACGGCGACCTCCTCGCGAGGGAAACTCGCAACATTTCCCGCTTGGTCGTGGTCGAAGAATTACAACCATTCTTAGAGGAGGAGGCCTCCTCGCGCGTTAAGGGGGTCGAAGTTCGGGGCAAACTCACGGGCGACTTCCCCTTCGAAGGGGAGTATTCCCCTGAACTAGTCGCCGCTGTCCTATCCAAGCTTTGTGGAGTTCCTTTCGAGAGGAAGAAGGAGAAGGCTCTGAGTGTTCCACGCCCGCCGCCGCTATGTCCGGGCTGTCCGCATCGCTCTGCGTACGTGGGATTGCTGAAGGCCCTCGAAGAGTTGGGCTACTCGAAGGACGAAGTCCCCATCATGGGGGATATCGGGTGCTACGCCCTCAGCTTAGAACCTCCCCTAGAAGCCATATGGACGGAGCACTGCATGGGGGCGAGCATATCCCTCGCCGCTGGCTTGAAGATAGCGGGCATCGATAAGCCAGTCATCGCCACCATAGGGGACTCGACGTTTTTCCACAACGGGATTCAGCCCCTCCTCGAAATCGTCCACAAGCGAATCCCCATCGTCGTGGCGATCTTGGACAACGGGACGGTCGCCATGACGGGACACCAGTCCACGCCCGAATGGGAAATCACCGAAAGCGGTAGGCGCGCTAGGAGGATACTGCCCGAGGACATCGCCCGCTCGATTGGAATAAAGACGGAGGTCGTGGATCCCTTCGATCTGGAAGCCACTGTGAAGGCTTTCAAGGAAGCGATAAAGGCGGAAGAGCCTAGGGTCATCGTCCTGAGGCAATTGTGCGCCATACTCGCCCGCAGGAAAGGCTTCATAGAGGAAAAAGCGAAGGTGGATCCCGAGAAATGCCGCGGTTGCGGACTCTGCGTTAAGATCACCGGTTGTCCCGCCATCAGGATGGAGGAGGGCAAGGCGTTCATAGATCCGGAGCTTTGTGCGGGTTGTCCGCTGTGCGCCCAAGTGTGCCCATTCGGGGCGATAACTCCCGGGAGGTGGAAGGAATGAACGTGCTACTCTGCGGGGTCGGGGGACAAGGGGTCTTGACCATGTCGAGGGTCATATGCGAAGCGGCTAGGCGGAGCGGGCTGGACATCTTCGTGGGCGAAACGCTGGGCATGTCTCAACGCGGAGGGAGGGTTCACAGCCACGTCCGTCTAGGCGAGGACGCCTTGGGACCCCTCATCCCTAAGGGGATGGCCCACTTGATAGTTTCTTTAGAATTTTCGGAATCGTTATCCGCCCTGCCTTACGCGAGTTCCATCACATCTGCTGTCGTATGCGACGTCCGAATTCTCCCCATCTCGGCATTATTGGGCGGGAAATATCCTTCCGAGGAAGAAGTGCTTCATCACGTCGGGAGCACGTGCGGGAAGGCGTACTTGCTGAAAACCGACCCTGTGCGTCGCTTGGGCTTGAGCTTCTTGAATTCCTTTGTCCTAGGCTTCCTCCAAGCGAACGAATTCCTGCCGTTCGACGAGAAAACCTTGCTTTCTTCTCTCTTGGGCGTGATCGGAAAGAAAACCGAGGAAAACAAGGAAGCTTTCCGGCTCGGGAAGGAAGCGGAAGCCCTCGCGATTAAACCCTAATTGTGCCCCTCCTAATAATTTGATGTCCGAGAGAACGGGATGGTCGGAAGTGGCGAGGATAATCGCCGAGTCCCTCACGAAGGGCAAGAGGGAATTCGACCTCACCATCGAGTTCCTCGTGGGCAAGCGCTTCACGGTCACGATCCGTATCAAAGGCTCGGTGAGGAAGAGCCCTGAGTAGCGTGAGGAAAACCCTCGAGCGAATAGTGGAGAAAATCCCCGCAGACCTGCTCGCTAGCGCCATCGAGAACGTCTTATCCAAGGGAGTCCAAGTGGATGTCGACATGCGGATAGGCTTCTTGAAGCTCAAGGGAACCGTGGTGCTGAAGCTCAGAGAGCAGTCAGGATGAGGTAAATACCATACGCCGCGAGCAACGCCGAGAGGAAGTACCTAGCTTCCCCGTAGGTTATCCTCACTTTCCCTTCCGCCAGCCTAATAACCGCTCCGACGAGGAAGAGCCCTAAGACGATCCCTATTGAGTACAGGAGGGCAACGAAGGGGAAATACTCCGGCTTTTGAACCATGATACCCCCAGCGGCTAGGAGCAATGGGAAAGCGCAAGGAATCCAGAGCAAAGCTGTTACGAACCCACCAGCTATTCCGCTGGGCACGTAGGAGAACTTCGCTTCGAGGGCGTAGAAGAAGGCTAGCTTCTCGGGCTTGAGGAGCAAGACCGCGAAAACTAAAGTTAGCGCCCCAATTCCCAGAATGAGGTACTTCCTAGCTACGAGGAGGGCCGAAGCGACGGAGAGCAACGTTCCAAATATCAGGAGGGCGAGGAACGTTCCCAAGCCTATGCCCAAGAGCTTGTGAGCGAGCCTCTTCGTGTAGAGCTGTATGGCGTACACAGGGAGGAATGGAAGGACGCACGGCGTGAAGACAGTCGCGAAGCCTAAGACGAAGGAAATGGCGAGTTCGATCAATCGCACCACTGGGATAGAATCTGCATTAACTCGTCGCTCGTTAAGTAACCTTCCTTCCGCACGACAACTTTTCCTCCTTCCTCAATAATCGTCGTCGGAACCGCCCTTATTCCATACTTAACGCACAAGTCGCTCCGCTCATCGCAGGATATTTTCACGGGGAGAAAGTGCTCGTTTATGCACTTGACGATGTCCGGATCCTCGAGCGTCGTGGACTCGTACGTGTCGCACCAGGGACACCCACTCTCCCTGAACACCATGAAGATGGGCTTCCCCGTTTCGTTGGCCTCCTTAACGGCGTCCTCGTAGCTCATCCACCGAATTTCCGAAGGTTGAGAGGGCTGAGTTTCCCCCGTTTCGCCTTTCTGCCCAGAAGGCAAGGAGTAAATAGCTATGACCGCCACTAGCGCGATGAAGAGAATCGCAGCGAAGATCTTGTGTTTCTCGCGCATCATTAAAGAGAGCGTTCGCTAAAATTCAATCAACGTAGTAATACTGTCCGATGGACTTCTGGTATCGGTCGAGCTTGGACCCTTCCTTGTTGACCCTCGGTCTCCTTGTTGTGGGATCCCTCCTGAACGTTATCCCCACGTCCTTCAGGAAGGCATTCATGCCTTCCCTCATCGAGACGGGCTTGTGGGCGTGACCTTTTCTTCCGGGCTCCCCCGAGAAGACCATGATCCTATCGGCGATGAAATCTTGGGCGCATACGTCGTGCTCGACTACTATGGCCGCTTTCCTCTTCATTTCCACCGTCTTCCTGATCGCCCTCGCCATGGCCAACCTTTCTTCCACATCTAAGAAGGCGCTGGGTTCGTCGAGGACGTACACGTCGGCCTCCCTCAACAGGCACATGGCTATCGCGAGCCTCTGGAGCTCCCCTCCGCTCAACTCCCTTATTTCTTTATCGAGCAAACTATCGAGCCCGAAGGGCTTTATGATCGTCGACTCTTCCCACTCGCCTATGGAAACCCTTAGGCTCGCTAGGGCTTCGCGGACAGTTCCCGGTATGTCGGATACCAAGTATTGGGGCTTGTAGCTTATCTTCGCCTTCCTCTCGGGCTCTTCGCCCTCATCGGGTTTCTCGACGCCCGCTATGATCTTCGCGAAGGTCGTCTTGCCGATCCCGTTGGGGCCCAGGACCCCTATGACCTCGCCCACCTTGAGGTTCCCTCCTTCGACGACGAGCTCGAAGCCCTCGTACCTCTTCACCATTCGGGACCAGGAGAGCAAGACCTCGCCAGCTTCCGGTCTTTCGGGGGTTTTCTCGTGGAACAAGACGGGCTTATCCCTGAAGCGAACGTTCTCCTCCTTCAGGTAGCCCAAGAGGTACTTGTTTATGCCGACCCCCGTCCCGTAAGGTTGCGAAACTATCCCGTAAACGCCGGGGACTCCGTAGAAGATGTGTATGTAGTCGGAGAGGTAATCTAGAACGGCCAAATCGTGCTCCGCCACGAGGACTTTTTTCCCTTCTTGTGCTATTTTCCTTATCTCCCTCGCCGCCTTTATCCTCTGCCGCACATCTAAGTGACTCGACGGTTCGTCGAATATGTAAAGATCTGCCTCCTTGCAGAGACAAGCCGCTATTAAGAGCCTCTGAAGCTCGCCTCCGCTTAGCTTTTTCACGTCCCTATTGAGCACGCCTTCCAACTCGAGGGATTTCGCCAACCTCCTCGCCTCTCCTCTTTCATCCCACTCCTGCAGGATTTGGCCCGCCGTTCCTTCCAGCCCTTCCACCACTTTGCTGATATACTGAGGCTTGAGGATAGTCTTCAGTCTCCCCGCCTTCAACGCCATGAAGTGCTTGTAGAGAACGGTGCCCCTAAACCTCTTCGCCACCTCTTCAATGCTCGTCATGCCCAGCACATCCCCTAGGTTGGGCTTGAGCTCTCCCGCGAGGATCCTCAAGGCGGTAGTCTTGCCGGTTCCGTTCTGGCCTAAAAGCCCTACGACTTTCCCCTCCACGGGCAACGGCAATCTGAAGAGCTTGAAGCCGTTGACCCCGTACCGATGGGCGCACTCCCCTTCGAGCTCGTCGGGCAATTTCACGACCCTTACTGCGCCAAAGGGGCATTTCTTCACGCATATGCCACAACCCGAACAAAGGGCTTCCGAGATGACGGGTTTCCCTTCCTCGAATCTAACGGCTTCCTTCCCCGTCCTGACCATGGGGCAGAAGCGGAAACACTCCTTGTTGCACTCTTCGGGCTTGCACTTCTCCCGGTCGATGACCGCTACTCTCACGACACAAGAAATGGCTTCTCGATTTACAAGGTAATTGGTGCCCTGGGCGGGATTCGAACCCGCGACCTGCGGCTCGAGAGGCCGCTATGCTTGCCGGGCTACACCACCAGGGCTCGTAAAAATACGAGCTGGCTCTAAAAGGTTATCCTGCGGATGGAGGACCTTCTGCATCCCGAGCGCGAAACATTCCACGAATTCCTTGCTCACCTCGAGTAGCACCTGCTCCGAAACTTTGGACTTCGAGTAGGGAACGACATCTAGGAACACGCTCCCCTCCAGCTTGTAGGGCTCATCTTCGACGACCCTCATCTTCACCTCTCCGGGAAAACTCGGGAACGCAGATAGGGTCAAGCAGAAGGTGACCTCCTTCAGCAACCTATTTTCGTCGTCCAGCTTAACTCTCGCTTGGACGATTTTCGCCCAACGAACGGAAGGCATTCGGTTGAGAACTCGACAGAGTTCGTGGGCTAGGGACTCGAACTCGTCAAGGGCCACTCTAAAGGGGGTCTTCAACCAACGTATGGCGAAATGCCTCGGCAACATCACGCCTTTGGCTTCAAATCCCATTTTGCTGATCACCTCCACGCACTCGGGGAGGAACGCGGCAACGCAAACAGCTAACGCGAAGAACGCCCCGTTGCCCGTTGAAACCAAACACGCGGTAAGGAAAGCAAACAAGGAGAAGTAAGCTTTACTTCCCGCTTTCACGACCGCCGTCTGGGCGGGATTCCCCCATATCTTCTCGCTCAGCTCGTGGAGCATCTTGACGCTCTCCGAGAGGGGTCTGTAAAGAAGGAGGCTGATCACAACGCTCACCACGTAAAGGAATACGACGACTACGGCTCCTAAGGCGCTGTTCGGCTGGGAAGAAGCCACTAGCGCTGCGATTCCAATGATAAAGCCCGCCAAAACGGACTTGAACAAGTGCTTCGGATCCTTCGCTACGACCTTAACCGATAAGGTCAGTACGTCAAGCACGTGCTCCTTCGGAGACTTAATTAAGTTGGTGAAGGCTTCGCTCACCTTCTTGAGGAATTGAAACTTTGCTTGGAGAAGCCCCCGGAGGTTCCGAGCTGCAAGAACATGGAAAAATGGTTTTATTTGGTTCCTAAACCCGCATTTCCTTCGCTAATTCGAGGAGCCTCGCCACTCTCTTCTCAGTAGAGGGGTGGGTGCTGAAAAGCTCCACGAGGAAGTCCCCCCTGAAGGGGTTCACGATCCAGAGGGAACTCGTCGACGGGTTCGCCCTTATCGTGTAGCCCCTCTTGACGACTCTTTCTATTTTGCTCAACGCCCTCGCCAGAGCTTCTGGCTTGCCGCATATCCTCGCGCCTTTCTCATCAGCGCGATACTCTAGGCTCCTAGAAATTGCGAGTCGGACTAGGAGAATTACGATAGGAATCACGATCAAGGCTACGAGAAGCAGGATGAGCTCTATGGGTGTCTGCTCTTCCCTCCGTCCCCCTCCGAAAACAAGTCCCCATCTTCCCATGGTGGCTAGAAAACCGGCGGCTGCGGCCACGGTAGCGACTATGCTCGTCAGCAAAATGTCCCTCCCGACGATGTGCGCTATCTCGTGGGCTAAGACTCCCTCCAATTCTTCGTCATTAAAGAGTTGAAGAGCTCCGCGGGTAACGGCGACTACCGCCTTCTTGGGGCTCCTCCCGGTAGCGAAGGCGTTGGGAACCGCCGAGGGTACGATCGCTATACGGGGTTCTGGTATTCCCGCTTTCTCTGAAAGCTTTTTGACTATCCTGTGAACCCTAGGGACGCTACGGGGATCCACGATCTTCGCTCCGGTGAGAAGGATGACTACCTTGTCACAGTAAAAGTATTGGAAGAAGTTGAAGACGACCGCTATGACGAGGGCGAATATCATGGCCTGGAGGGCAGATCCAAAGAAGTAATAGCCCACCGCGTAGCCAATCGCCATGAAGAGGAGGACTAGCACGGCGCTCAAAGCCACGATCCTCGCCTTTATGTGCATTTCATACGCTCATGGCGTAGGGGTAATTAAAGTTACTCTTGACGGCGCGAGAATTCCGGGTAAACGTCGAGCGAGTAGAAGCGGACATGGAAAACGAAAACTATTACGAACTTCGTGTTCGGATTCGCCTGCAGGAACGCTTGTCCATCGGGGGTGGTAGTCGCATGGACCTCGAAACTCGTCGAATTGCCAGGTGGTATGGAGTATTCCCCGCTCAAGTTCCCCCGCGCAAGCAGCAGATCGAGCCCCTGCGGGTACACCTCCACGCATACGGCGTCGGTCCCCGTTAGGTTCAACTCATAGCGCAGGGTATTGGTAAGTTCGAAGTCAACGATTATTTCGCTCTTGTCCGCCGTAGCGTAAGCATTCGTGAGCCTCACTCCAAGGGGTCCGCCAATTCCCGTTGGAGCGTTTTTCTCCAAGTTCTGGACGGTCACGTTGATACCCTGTATGTTAACCGTCATCGACACGAGCTTCAAGGTGAAGGAAACGTTCCCTTCTTCCATGTGCTTCTTCAATAATCTCTTCGCCTCATCTTCTGCCAAGTTAAGGGTCAGGTTGTAGGTCTTCAGGACAGGGAAATCGCCTTTCTCGGAATCAACGATTTCGGCGAGCTTGTTCCACTCGTCGTCATACAGCTCGTATTTCCTCTCGAGGATGGAGGCGTTTGAACCGTAAAGACTCCACCCTTCCAATCCGGCTTCCACCGTTAAGTTTAGCAGATTCCCGGGTGGCAGGAAAGTCTCATCTGCGATCCGTCCTTTAAAGTTCGCCAAAAAGCCCATATCAAACAGGCTTTCGGCATAGGGGTAATCGAGTTCGATCAAACGGCCTGAAACGTTGATACCCACGGCGTAGCTCTCCTCTCCCGTGAGAAATCCACTCATCAATCCTTCTTGAAGGAGTTCCTCCACCAATTCCCCCGAGTAGGCTCGCTCCACCGAGAAATAAACCGTCTCGTTTTCGTTGCAACTCACCGATACCTTTTCGCGGAACAGTTCTCCTCTCCAAGAGAAGTTGATGTTGACGTATTGGCAGGAAATGCTCGCTCCGCAAGGGTTGAAGGAATGCAGGCTCAACCTACAAGAAAAGCGCACCCGATTTCCGGGTTCGACGAAGCCTCTTTCGACGGCCACTTCCGGGGTGATCCACGCGCCCGAATCAGCGTCTAGGAACTTGCTTACTTCGAAGGACTCCCCAGCTACCTCCAAATGTCCTACGACTTGCAGGCGGGCATGTCCATATTTCACTAACTCCTCCAAAAACTCCTCGCAATCGTAGTAGTTCCCTACTATCTCGCCCACGCCCTTTCCTCCTTGAACGAGAACGTTTCCTTCCATGTCCCCCATAACTTTCTTCCCTTTGTAGTGACATTCATCGAGCGCGATCTTGATGATCCCGTCGAAGGGAACGTCACTTTCAAATTCCGCGAGCAACTTAGGCTTCCTCAACGGATCCGCCCGCCACTCGCAACACTCGAAGAAGCTCTTGCCGCTCAGCGTGAAGCTTACGTAAATTGCCCTCGAATAAGTCCACGGATACCCTACGTTAAAAGAGCAACGTGCTTTGAGGAGAACCGGGGCTTTTCCCTTCGCTAGGATGTTCGTGTACGTGAAGGAAACGAATTCCTCAAGCCTCCCTTCTAGGACGACGGAGATGTTTCCGGGGTAAAGAACTACTTCCCCCTCGCCCAATACGCTCCCTTCCGCGTCCGACAACTCCACGTACGCGTGACCGGAGAACCGATTGCCTTCTACGGAGAGGGTGATGTTGTAGAAGACCTTGTCGCCCTCGGCGCGGAAGCTCGCGGAGGTCACTTTCACGCCTACCGAAGCCGACGCTAGGTACCCTTCCAAATATAGGCCTCCGAGCAACGAAGCGCCAGCCACGATAACTAAAATGACGAGGATCTTCGCTTTCGGGGACAGGGCCCCGATCTTACTTCTTAACGAGGATAACCCCGGTATCTTTGGGCGCCCCAACGTCCTCGCCTATAGGCTCGCACTTGACGAACATGAGGTAGGCGATGGGCTTTCGCAAGGGGACTTCCGACAAGCTCTCGTAGTTCGCCATTCCCTTCGCCACTACGACCTCGCAACGCTCGAAGGCTTCTAGGAAGTCGCTCGAGCACTGATCGAGCAAGATCCCAACAGCGTCCGTCCCCGTTGTTATGAGCTCCCCGTAGCGGTGTAGGCCCGCCATTTTCGCATCCTCAATGGTCGCGTCGTTGAGTATAGGCCCTCCCCTCGTTGCTATGGTGAGCCTATCCGCGAGCTCGCTCAACCTCTCGATCACTAGCTTGTCGATGACGATTTCCCCCGCGTTGTCGGTCAAGAACAAAACGTCCTTCCCGCGCACGATTTCCCGCAATTCTTGGCTGTGGTCTATGGATAGGCGGAGGTTCCTCAATTCCTCTAAGAGGTTCTCGGGACGCGGTTCGTGCATGGGTATGTCGAAGTCGAGCCTGTTCGCTCCTACGGCATACCTACAAGCAGCGGAGAAAGCTTCTTCCTCGTCCATGCCCGATAATTCCTCTTCCAGAATCGGGAGGACTTCTAGGGCCTTTTGGTTGGAGAACTTTTTCACCTCGCGGTAAGGATCCGGATTTCCCGTTATTCTCTTAATTAATCGATCCCTTTCCGTCCCGAGGAAGGCTGGTATCTGGTTTTCATCGAAGAGCTCCGCCATGAGCTTAATCACCGCCTTTATGGCCTTCATTTGGATTTCTGGGTCGTCGGTCGCCCTCTTGATTTCTTTCATCGCCCTCCCTATAAGGCAGGAAGCGCAGAGAGGCCTCACTTTCAAACTCTCACCATAGCCTCCGCCATTTCCCTAATCACTTCCTTCGGTTTTCTGGCCTTTACTATCCCGCTCGCCACGAGAACGCCTTCTGTCCCGAGGTCGATGGCCGCCCTCACGTCGTCTCCCCTCGTTATTCCCGCCCCGCACAGGACGATGGCCTTTTTGTTGACCTCCCTGACGAGGCTGAGGGTGCCCGTAATGACTTCGGGTTTCGCTTTTGACACGGGGATCCCCGTGCCTATCAACTCGGGAGGCTCGATTGCTATGATGTCGGGATCCAGAGCCGCCACGGCTCTGCTGACCTGTGGGGTGTTGGCGCACACTAGGCTGACGAGGCCCAAACGTCTAAGCTTCCTCACGACGAAGTCGATGTCGGCGAGCAACATCCTCCTTTCCGAATGATTGACGATGCTTCCGACCGCCCCCGCCTCCTTAATGGCCTCCGCCAAAATCCCTCCCGTGTGCGCTCCCGGCTCTATGGGATCCACATGTTGGGCGAAAACAGGGATCCCCACTTCGCTCGCGACCATCCTTATGTCGGGGAACTGGGGGGCAACTGCCACGCAAACGTCGTACTCTTGGCTGATTTCCTCCGCAGCTCGGGCGATTTCGAGACCCCTTTTCCCAACTCCTTCCGCGTACGTCTTGTAATTGATGACGAGAAGGGGCGTCCGCACCCTCACCGCTTTCTTGGTGGACATCCTCCTTAACGGTATCGCAAAGCTTAACTAATTTGGGCAATCCATGACTAAAATGGTCAAGACAACAATTAGCGTAATAAAAGCCGACATAGGCTCCATAGCGGGACACCACAAGGTGTACGAGGAGTGCTTGGAAGTCGCTAGGAAAAGCCTCAAGGAAGCGAAGGAAAAGGGAATCATCCACGATTTCTATGTCACGAACTGCGGGGACGACCTCCAGCTCATCATGACCCATAGGAAAGGGGAGGCGAATCCCGAGATCCACGGGCTCGCTTGGGAGACTTTCAAGAAAGCCGCCGAGGTTGCGAAGAAGTTACACCTTTACGCGGCTGGGCAAGACTTGCTGAAGGAAACGTTTTCTGGCAACATAAAAGGGATGGGTCCAGGAGTGGCGGAAATGGAAATCGAGGAACGTCCCTCCGAGCCCATCGTGATCTTCATGGCCGACAAGACGGAACCTGGCGCTTGGAACCTGCCCTTGTTCAAGATCTTCGCCGATCCCTTCAACACCGCTGGCCTCGTCATCGACCCCAAGATGCACGACGGCTTCAAGTTCGAGGTCATGGATGTTTACGAGAACAAAGTCGTGACCTTGAAGTGCCCCGAGGAGATGTACGACTTGCTCGCTCTCATAGGGACGCCCAGCCGTTACGTTATCTACCGAGTGTACCGATACGATGGCCTCCTAGCCGCGGTTTCGAGCACCACTCGCCTCAGCCTCATAGCGGGACGTTACGTAGGCAAGGACGATCCCGTTTGCATAATAAGGGCTCAACACGGCCTTCCCGCCTTAGGCGAAATCCTAGAAGCCTTCGCTTTCCCGCACTTGGTCGCTGGCTGGATGAGGGGGAGTCACGCAGGTCCGTTAATGCCCGTTTCGCAGAAGGACGCTAAGTGCACGCGATTCGACGGCCCTCCACGAGTCTTAGGCTTGGGCTTCCAAGTGTGCGAATCCCGCCTCATAGGACCTGTGGACCTCTTCGACGATCCCGCCTTTGATAGAGCGAGACTAATGGCGAACGAGATAGCCGACTACATGCGCCTACACGGTCCCTTCATGCCCCACCGACTTGGCCCCGAGGAGATGGAGTATACGACTTTGCCCAAGGTTCTTGAGAAACTGAAGGATCGGTTTAAGCCAGCCGAATAATACCCTATAACATAAGTATTCTCCCACGCATTTTTTCGAGTGTTCTTAAGCGAGAGGGTCTTCTCGGAGGGGGTCAAACACCTCTCTTCCGGACTAAACTCCTTGAACAAGAAGGCGTACGAAAGCGCTAGGTCAAGTTTCATGCATGCTTCCGTCATATTTGGAAAGGCGGCCAAAGGTTATGCTTCCGTGGGTCAAGCGAGGAGAGAAAAAGTTTCTAACGCGTGGAAATTGTTCTGTGAAGCTTTATATACGCTCTGTGACACTTGCTTGAAGCTTCGACAAATATTCGATGTTACCTCTATGCTCGCTAAAGCGAAGGAAATCGAGGATAAGATGTCCCTTTCTGCCCAAAGCTTCGAAGAAGGCGGAGAAAGAGAGCTCTCTCTTTACGCCCGAAGCTTGGGCTACGTGTACTCGGCAACCCTCCTGAAGGAGTTCGCCGAAACTATGCTTTCCCTTATGAATCGATCATTGGCTGTGAGAGCCTATGAGGCTGCTAGAGAGCGGTACGGCGAAGCCGAAGAGATCCTCAAGGCCCTCTACCAAATAGTTGCCTTGCGATATCTCCCCCTCGAACAACCTTTCTACTTGCGCTTCCGCGTGGCGATGCTCTCCAACGTTTGCCAAGCTCGTTCTTTCCTCGTAAGCGCTGAAATTTCTGCTAGAATGGGTGATTACGAGAGGGCATCTTCCCTTTGTCTCCAGGCTTTCGAGCTTGGGAGGAAGCTGGGGTTGCTGAGCACGAGCTTCGGAGGGGAAGAGGGGAGGAAAATGGCAGATGCGATTTCGAAGGAAGCGTGGAGCATGCAGGATGTCTATTCCATGCTAGCCACCTCACCTCTAAAGTTCCAGAGCCCCATAGTGGAAGCGTGTTACGTATTCCCCGCTTTTGCCATCAAGGAATTGCCGACCCTAGAGCGGCTGGATATTTCTTCCATATCCGTCTCAAAGACTCGTTACTCTCCGCTGGAAGCTAAGGGCTTCTTACACGATGTAAAAAATCCCTCCTTCCCCGTTGACTTGTGGCTTTTGGAGCCGCTGAAGTTATGCCTCGCTTCCGTCAAGGCCAAGATCCCTGCTGAGGCTCCCGTGGAAACGGTCTTGGATTGGCTTACGTTCTTCGGCAGGGAGCCCAAGACGCCATTTGGAGGCCGGGTTCCCGAAACGGTGGAGGAAGCATTGCGGAGAATTTTGGGAATCGAGGAAACGGCTGCTACGCAAAAATTCATCCTTCTTCTCGCTAAGCCTTCGGTAGACCTGTCCACACTCGTAGAGAACAAGCGGGTGATGAATGCGTTACTCGAAAGGCGCCCTCTATGGAAGTCAGGAGCCGGTGAGGTACGCGATTTGCTCGAGAGGAAAGATGCCTCCCTCCTACTGGGAGCCGACTCCGTGATCGCCTTCTCAGAAGACACCACAGTTTTGAAGGACATGGAATGTCCCGCCATTCTCTTCTTCTGGATCAAGTACGCCTTGTCGAGGCACCCTGAACTGATCAAGGAAATCCCCGATTTGCCGGGAAGGTTAGCCGAACTGATTTCCCTATACGCAAGGGGACCCTTTAGCGAAGAACTGCCCAACGATTGTTGCAAAGCTATCTCTGGTGAATTCGGACTGGAGAAAATGGCCAAGAGCCTTACCGAGGCGTCCCTCAGTTAATTTTTAAAACTATCACGCCGAATAAAACGACATGCCCTCCTTGAAGGAAGCCCTCGATTTCGTGGAAGATAACAAGGACGACCTCATTAAGCTTTGTTGCAACCTAATTTCTGCCCGCAGCGAGAACCCGCCGGGGGACGTGAGCGAAGCCCACAGAGTACTTTGCGACTTCCTTGCGTTCCACGGCATCGACCCTAAGACGCTCGAACCTGCGCCGGGCAGGATGAACCTCTACGTCAAGATTGGCAAGGGCTCGCCCGTCATGATCCTCAACGGACACATCGACACGGTTCCCGCCGGAGACGAATCCCTCTGGGACTTCCCTCCTTTCTGCGGCCGCCTCATCGAGGGGAAGATACTGGGCCGAGGGGCAACGGACATGAAAGGGGGAGTAGCCGCCGCTACTCTTGCTCTCGCTTACGCGAAGAAGATGGAGAAGAAGCTGAAAGGGACGCTCGTTTTCGCCATAGTTCCAGACGAGGAAACCGGTAGCAAGTACGGGACGAAGTGGCTTCTTTCAAAGGGCCTGCTCAAAGGGGATTTCTGCCTCATAGCGGAGCCATCCGGCTCCTTAGCTGCCGGCTATTCGATTGTCACGGGGGAGAAAGGCGCATTATGGTTGAGATTAGAAGCCACGGGGAAGGCCGTACACGGTAGCCGCCCCCATTTGGGCAAGAACGCCATTCTCCTCGCCCTCCAAGCTTACCGCAAGATAAAGCGCCTCGAGAAAGAAGCGGTGAAAATCCCCAGGAACGCGAGCAAGCTAATCAGGTCGTCTGACGAGTACTACTCGGCTCCGGGTTGGCCGAAGAAGGAATCCGAGTTCATGAAGTGGGCTCTGAGGCATTACACCGTGAACCTAGGGACGATTTCGGGCGGGACGAAGGTGAACATGGTCCCCGATAAGTGCGCGGCGGAAGTCGACATCAGGATCCCGATAGGCTCTTCGGTCGATTACGTCCGCATGTACGTGAAGCAGAACTTGCCCAAAGGAGTTAGCGCGAAGGAACTGGGCGGCGGAAATCCCTCCTTCACGGACATCGACCATCCCCTCGTGAAGGCGATCGTGGACGTGGGGAAGAAAGTCCTAAAGACCCCTCCCAAGCCCATCGCCATCATCGCTTCGAGCGATGCGGGGAAATTCAGGAGGGCTGGCATCCCCGCTGTCATGTTCGGGCCTGGTTATGAGGAGCTGTGCCACGTCGTCAACGAATACGTGCTCGCCGAAGATGTCGTTAACGCGGCGAAGGTGTACGCGGGCGTTATAACGAAGCTCCTCATGTAGTCCATCGATAGACTTTTAAGTTCATCGATAGACTAGTTTATTGGTGGACTATGTGGGCGGTCAAATCCGAAAGGGCGAGGTTCGGCCCTATCGAAGTCGCCGTCCTCGTCGCCCTAAAGGAGCGTCCCATGAGCGGAGTCGAGCTTATAGATGTCCTCAATAAGGCGATGAAGCGCGTTGGAGCGGTCAAGAGCTCCGTTTACATGGCCATTAGGAGGCTTAAGCGCGAAGGTTACATCGCCCTAATAGGCAAGGGCCCCGCTGGGAGGGAAGTGTACGCCCTTACCAAGAAAGGAGAGGAAACGTTGGCCGAGATAGCCAAGGCGGTGCCGTCCATCGTCGAAGCCTCCCTAGAATACACGACCTTCCTCGTTGCTCGCCTCCTAAACCGCATCGCCAAGTCCTTCAAGGAAATCGCCTCCGACCTCACAAGACAACGCCTCTTGACCTTTGCTCTCGTTCCCGAAGACGAGAAGTCCCTCCTCGAGTATAGGAACTTCCTTAAGTCCGAGTTGAAAAGGGTCGAGGAGCGGCTCAAGCGCATGAAGAAGGTCGAGGTGAAGTGATGAAGTTCTCCTTCAGGGCCGGCCCGTCGGTCTTTGCCTTCAGCCTTATCGAACCTTCCCCGCTCGCGGAGGAAGTTCGCGTCGAAGGAGACTGGGTTGTCGCCTACTACGTCATGCCCGGAGTCAGGAAGAGCGAAATAGAAGTGTATGTCGACGAGAGGCTCTTCGTCGTAAGGGCTCCCGTTTCCGCGAAGTTCCCCTCTTGGTTGCCTGAGGAATACCGCTTCGAGACGAAGTTGCCGAGACCCGTGGATCCCGACACGGCGACGGCGA
>CAYNNH010000008.1:0-26828 GCA_964398605.1 uncultured Nitrososphaerota archaeon
GAATCGATCTCCGTTGCCCATCCGGCCAGATTTCTGCTCGTGGGAACGATGAACCCCGAAGAAGGAGAATTGAGACCCCAGCTATTGGACAGGCTACCCCTCTCCGTCACTGTCGAGAGCATAAAAGACGAGAACTTGCGGATGGAGATAATCAGGCGGAATCTGGAGTACGAGGCAGACCCCGTCGCGTTCTGCCAAAAATATGCTCCCTTACAGGAAGAACTGAGAAAAAGAATCCTAAAAGCCCGCCAATTGCTGAAGGAAGTCACGATATCCCCGCCCATCATACGGCTCATCGCGAAGATGTGCATTTCCTTATCCGTCGATGGACACCGCCCCGACATCATCATAGCAAAAACGGCAAAGACCATCGCCGCTTTCGAAGGGAGGAAGCGCGTCGAACCGGAAGACGTTTTCAAGGCTTCCTTGCTCGCCTTAGGCCATCGGACTAGGAAAAAGGGAACCGCCCCTCCCGCGACTTACGAAGACATCAAGCGCGCATACGAGGCTTCTTACGCCCACATCAAGCACGAAATAGAGAGGGAGAAGAAAGAATCAACGGGCGAGTTGGTCGAGGTCCCTCAGCACGGAGGAGGCGGCGAGCGGGAGAAGATTGCCCTCAAAGGGAAGAAGCTGGAGTTCTCGGGTCCCGGCAAGAAGGTAAAGTCCCCTTTTTTTCGTAAGCTCTATAAGCTGTTCGCTCGCTTAAGGAAGAAGCTAAAAGCGTTCTGGGTGCCATCCCCGGTAATAGGGGAAGGAGGGATCCCCGTAGAACCTAAGGGACGCAAAGACCACCCCGATTTGTGGGAGCGAAAACCGGCCGAATTCGACTTTTTCAGCGGAATTCCCATGCCCCTCGCCATCGCCGAGCTTTCCCAAATCCCGTCCCTACCCCTTCTCATACGAAAGACGGTCATGGTGAAGGCGAAGAGGTTGGGGAGACGCGTCTGGACTATCTCGGAAACGAGAACTGGGCGCTACGTGAGGTATAGGATTCCCGAAACGCTCAACGAGGACATCGCACTACTCCCCACCATAAAATCGGCGGTCTTGAGGGGATCCGTAAGTCGAACTCCGCCCGTCGTGAGGATATCGCCTTCCGATGTCCGCGAGAAGGTGAGGGCCTGCAAGACTTCGCTCCTCGTCATCATGGTCGTCGACATGAGCGAATCCATGAAGTTCTACGCCAAGGCGATAGCGGAGGCTGTCCTAACCATCCAGCAAGAAGGCAGGCGGAAGAGGGATCGCTTCGCCCTCATAGCCTTCAAAGGAAGGGAGGCGAGGATTATCTGCCGCCCCACGAGAAATCTCTCCCTAATAAGCCTCAAAATAGCCTCCTTGGGGATGAGCGGCTTCACACCCCTAGCCGCGGGCTTGTTGAAGGCCATGGAGTTGGTGAGAATTGAATCCCGCAAGAACAGGGATACGTTGCCCGTCGTCGTCCTCATAACCGATGGGAAGGCGAACGTGCCCCTACCCGTCCCCCTCTTCCCAACGAGCGGGATAAGGGCGTTAGAAGAGCCCGTTCACGTGGCCTCGCTCTTGGGCAAGATGGGGGTGCCCGTGGTCGTCATCGCCCCCATAGGCCACCCAGCTGTCGTGAAGTTGCAGAAAATCATAAGCCGCAGCCCCAGCGCGGAGCTCTGCGAGCGAATTGCGAGGGAGAGCGGGGGAATATGCGTTTTCGTTCCGTGCGAGAAGACCGATCTAGGCCGCGCCATAAGGGAGGGGATCGAGAGAGTCATCGTACGCCCAGTTCTCGCTCCCTTCTCTAGCTAGTCTTTTATCTGATTTCGTAAGTATAAGATGGGACTTAGCGCCCTCTTGGAGAAGATACTTGGCTCGAAAGGAAAGACGTTCTTGGAACTAGCGGCTCGCTTCTTCACTCGCCGTAGGCTCAGGAGTGCCCTTTTACTGCTCGTCGTATGCCTTAGCATGATGTCCTTCGCCCTCATCGTGCAGGTAACGGGTCAAGTGACGGCCAAGATGTGGATCCCGAAGACCATCCCGCCCGTCGATTCGTTCTCCCTCATAAGGGCTCCAGAAGCAGGAGCGGGTAGCTTTTTCGAGTACGGCCCCGTCGAACATTACTTCCTCACGAATTGCTCGGGTGACGTGGTAGCGCTCGCCCCTAGGATCGTGTACATGCGGGAAGGATTCCACCATACTGACTCTCATCCTGTCGAAGTGCTAAACGCGAGTGGAAGTTGGTCAGCGATCTACGAGCCCATAGGTCTCGTTCCGAGCAGGGAAGCCCAGATAGGCATGAATTACTCCTCCGTAATCGTTCAAGGTTCCTTCTTAAAGGATGAGGATCGGGGAGCGGTCGTAGTCGCCTCCTCCCTCCTTGAGCACCTAGGTTACGATCCCTCTAAGGCTGTGGGCTCGAAGATAACCATCCGCTCGGGAGATAGGGTTCGCACGTTCACGATTAAGGGGGTTCTCGATCCTAAGAAACTCACTGAACTAAAAGATTCGGCTTCTTTGGCATTGCTTCCGGGCTTCCTAGAGCGCTTCAGAGGGGTTTTCTACTACCCCTACGCGAACGAAACGGTGATTATGTTACTCGACGACATGCGGGACTTGATTGGCGTACCTTACGACGCGGTGACCGAAGTAATCGTGAAGACGAACCGCGTGGGGAGGGACATGCTCGCCTTCGCTTGGCGGGTGACGAGGGACCTCAAGGCAAAAGTCGGCGCTTTCATGGTCAAAGTGGGCCCCGACGAGAACCCCATCATCATCCTGCCTTCCACGAGCATGGTGTGGGCGAACATGCACATCATAATCATCGCCCTCGTCATCGTCGCCGCGATCATCATGGACAACCTCATAGGCTCGCTCCACGAACGCCTGCCGGAGATTTCCGTGTGGACATCGGTAGGGGCGAACCCGACGCACGTGGCAATCAACTTCTTCACTGAGGGGCTCTTCTTGGGCATTCTGGGCGGGATACTGGGATACTTCCTCGCTTTCCTCGTCGACTACATCATCATCTCCATGGGAGGCGTTTACGCCGCCATCTTCCCCCACTGGACGAAGTTCCTCGACCCCGCTTGGTTTGGCACGATCTTCGCGGTGAGCATCGCCGTGTGTTCCCTCAGCGCCATTTATCCGTCCCGCAAGGCGTCTAAGCTCACCGTCCCGTCCCTCAAGCGGAAGTGGAGGCCCAGCGGAACTACTTTGCTCGTGAAAAAAGTCTTCGTGGAGGACGAGGAGCTCCCCATCATGCTCACCTCGTGGGACGAGGTTCGTTCCGTCTACAACTACATGACGAGCAAGGTCAGGGCGATGATGATGTACTACCGCATCAAGCCCATCTACCCGCTCAAGTGGGACATCCCCAACAAGCAGATGTCGTGCAAGTTCCGCCTCACCTACGCCCAAATGCCCAGCGGATACGCCGTCGTGAAGCTCGTGGCGAAGGAGACGAAACCCTCCGTTATCAACATCTACGCGACCGTCCACCCGGTGTCGTACACGTGGGGGGAGGTGGGGAAAAGCGACATGGCGAACCTCTCCAACATAACTTTCGCCGCCCTCGAGATCTTGCGGAAGCTCATGCTACGATGGAGGGTTGAAATAGGTGAAAAAGCCAAGATAGAGCGCAAGAAACTAGAAAAGGTGAAAATTGAGGAAATCGAGAGGGAGATAGAAGGGGTTTCGGAACGTCTTATGGTAGAATACGAAGTTTGCCCGCACTGCGGAGAAAGAGTGCCCAAGGGGACTATTATCTGCCCGAGCTGTCACCGCAGAATCAAGCCTAAGGAGAGCGAATAACCGCCCTCATACAGAAATTATATTAAGTCTTCTAGAAACCAAAATGGGGATTAGCATGAGCGAGGCAACTCCTCCAGAAGTAACCGCTCCGGAGGCCGTCCCCGAAGCCCTCGAATACCTCAAAAGCGGCATGACCCTTAAGATGGCGGTTCTCTCCATCATCTTCGGCTCCATATACTCGATGCTCGTCGTCTACACCGCCATCACGCTACTATGGATTCCGTTCACCGCGGCCGTCTTAGCGACGATGCTGACGAGCGGAGCCATTCTCTGGGGCCTCAACTCGTTGGGGATCGCCAAACCATTTACCAAGCAAGAGCTAGCGACAATGGGCTGGTTCGCGAGCACCATATGCTTCGCTTCGGGATCTGGACTCATAAGCTCCGCCATCTTCATGTGCTTCCTCGGTATGCCTGAGAGCGTGTGGAAGGGGACCAAGTGGTACGGGATCTACCACGACGTGATCAAGCCCTTCAGCACGTGGTACGCTTGGTGGGTCTGCCCAAGATGGTCGGAGATTGCCCGCTGGAACTTCACAGGCTTCATTCCCGTGATCATCCTCTCCGTCATTCTCATTATCCTCGCGCGCTTGGTCTCGATAGGCATCGGCATGCAGTGGAGGCACCAGTATGTCGAGGTTTACGAGTGGCCCTTCCCGACGGCCATCGCGAGGGCGGAGACTGCCATCGACCTAAGCATCGAGTGCCCTCTCGATAGGCTAAAGTACTTCTTCGGAGGCGCCATTATCGCCCTCCTCTGGGGCCTCATCATCGAGCACCTCTGGGATTACCCGTGGGGCATCGTGTGGACTCTCACGATCATCGGCATCATCGCCTTCTTCTGCACGCTAAGCGGGGCCTTCCCGTGGGATTCCGGGATCAGCCACCTGCCGAAATACCTGAACCGGTGGGGCTACTACCTCGCGTACATTTGCTTCATCGTAGGACCCGTCCTCGGCTTAGTGGCAATAGCTCTAAAATGGGCGGGACTGCTCGCTAGGGGTTCCTTCCTCTGGTACCTCGCCCACGGACTCTATGACGGTCCCTTCTACGAGGAAATGAAGTACCACCGCTACCCCATCGGACCCGATTGGCTAGTCGCGGCTTATCAATCCAGCCCCGACTGGTACTATCTTACCATCGACTTTACTGACGATATCGTGAGGGGAGGCGGTTTCGGAGCTTTCGCCATTTCGCTGAAGTTCATATTCATCGCCATAGGCTTCCTCATCTTCATCGACGCGGCGTTAGGAGTCTTCATCGGTTCCCTTGTCGCCTATTCCCTCATACCTGCCTTCTGGGCGGCCACCAATCCCGAAGCCTGGCGCCATGCCACGGGCGAGTCCATAGCCACGAGCGTTTCCGCCATGCTAGGCCCTGAATACGCAGGAAGAGCGGCGGCCCACTACTACATCTACATCATGCTGACGTTCCCGTACTACAACGGCGCCTTCCTGTCCTTGCTCATCTGTTCCGCCATCTTGCCGGTCATCCTCGGCTTCATAAGGGGCATATGGATGGCGAGGGCTGAGGCCGTTCCCGTCATCCGAGAAGGAATAAGCTCCCTCTACCGAGGCGGTTACCGATACGCCATGCCCGAGGAGGATAAGGAATTCGCCCGTAAGTTCCCCCTAACTGCCTACATAAGCGAGAAGTGGTGGCCTCTCGTCATGATATGGTTGCCCATAGTGATCATCGCGGTCATTGCCCTCATCCTCCTCCTGCCTTACCTGCCGACGTTCGCGTGGATCTGGTTCTTCGTCATCCTCATCTACGGGCTCATAGCGACCCCGGTAGGATCGACGATTACCGCGTGGCTCATCGGACGCTGTGGAATCTACTTGACGAACCCGTTACCGTACGTGTACATGCTCATGGCCCTCAGCACGGGCATTCGCGGACCCACGGGCCTCTACCTCTACGTGATACCCACGCCCGATATCACCGTTGGTCCGGGAGAATTGCAGATGCCCCTCAAGGCCGCCCAGCTCACCGACACGAAGCCCTCTTCGATCTATTGGTCCGACATCATCGGACAGCCGCTCGGCTACCTAATTACCGCTGGGATCGCTGGGCTGATGGTCGCCGCCCTCGGGTGGCCTCAGGTGAGCCCCGCCATCAAGTACCCGCCTGGCTCTCACTGGACGGCCCACCCGATAGTCCTCATAGGCTACATATGGACGCTGATGTTCGCGTCGGGCTTCCTCGGAGCTGAGAAACTCTTCCCCGACCCGTGGTTCACGATAGGCGTGACGACGTTCGTCATCTCCGCTTGGACAATCTTCCAAGAGTTGCTGGGCATATCCATCGTCGCCCCCGTCGGCATCGCCATAGGCTTCGGCTTACCCATCAACCAGGCCACGACCATCTTCCTCGGAGGACTCTTTGCTTGGATCCTCAGGAAGCTCTACGGAGCCGAGTGGTTCAGCAAGTACGGAGTTTCGCTGGGCGCTGGCTTCTTCGCGGGCACGGCGCTGTCGATAGCCATCAAGGTGCTGATAATCGTCCTCTGGAAGATGCCTCCGCACATCATCTCCTGGCAATAGCTTTATCCCCAAGCGATTTTTTAGAGCGTAATGTCGCAAGTTCTGATTGAAGACCCGAAGACTATTTGCGTAATTTCTTACTTCCTAGGCTTCGGGACGAGGGTTAGGGGGAAGCTCACCCTCACGGAGGAGAAGTTAATTTTCGAGCCCAAGGAGCTCGTCACGCTGAGGAAGGGAGTGGATAAACGGGTCGAAATTCCCGTGCGAAACATCGAACGCGTTTCGCTTGGGAGGGCTCAATCCTTTTCTTCCTTCTTGCTACAGGGTTTCGACGTGGGAAAAGCGGCGAAATTGGGCTTTACGGTCGATTACGTGGAGGGCGGTGAACGCAAATCCCTAACTTTTTACCCCCTCACGACGAGGATCCGCGACTGGGCGGAGCTCCTGGAATCTTTCATTTTGGAGAGGAAGTGGGGAGAGCTTTCCAGCAAGCTCCCCAAAGAACTCCAGTCCTTTGTCGAACTCCTCCAAGAAGGCGGGAAGGAAAAAGTCCGTAGCTTCGCCATATCCTCCAGCGTAGTCCCTCTCCCCGAAGGCTGGAGGATCGAGGGCGGCACCTCGGACGACAAGTACACGTACCTCGTCTTCAGGAAATTCTCGTCCGCCATCAACGTGTGCTGGGCGAGGGATCCCAAGGGGAGCAAGTTCCGGAGGCTCGACCGCGACATCCGCGATTATATTATGAAGGGGACGCTCGAGGGCTCGAAGCTCTACAAGTGGATCAAGCATATCCCCATCAAGGATCACCGAGGCCAGCTCGTCTACTGCACGTTCAAGAAGGAGGGGAAGCGCTTCATCGAATACTACGCTTGGTGGAGGTGCTCGGAGAGCGGGAGGCTCTTCAGCGTGAAGGTCAACGTGCCCGAGGACCGGAGGAAGGACATCGAGGATTGCGCCACCATCATCAATTCCCTCGTCTGCCATGGGGGCGAATTCGAAGGGCGATTAAATCTCGAAGGACTCTGGCTCGACGAGAAGCTGAAGATCACCGGGATTTCCTTCAAATCGGACGGGAAGTTCGCTTCCATAAAGTTCTCGAAGGACAAGCTGGGGGATGGGGTCGTCCAGTGGTACCACCTCTCCCTATTGAAAGCGAAGAAGGTGTCCGACCTCCGTTCTTGGTGCGCCTACCACTGGGAGAACAGCGTGCTCGCGAGCACGAAGTACACGGGCGAGAAGATACGCGGTTACGACGACGAAGAAGGATCCATGTGCGGACACGAGGCGATCATAAGATCTTCGGTCGCCGTGAAAAAGAAGCGCCTTGTCCCTCAATCCCGCCCCTTCTGGATCATTTACTGGATTTGCGATTCCGACGAGAGGGCGTACGCTGTCTACCTCAACATGCTCCCTCCCGAAGAGATCGAAGGCCTCGTCAAGTGCCATGCACAAGCTCCCTGATCCTTCCTCGCTCAAGAAGAAGATCTTCCTCTCCCTCGCCCTCTTCAACGTTTTCCCCGCCCTCGTTTTCCTCATAAACATGCAAGTCCTTCTCCTCGTACGCCCCGTTCCCTCCCCCAATTTGCTACTCGTGCTCGTCGCCGACGTAGCGTGCTCCGTCTTTGCTTACCTCCAGAAGAAAATCGACGTGGAGTTCGTCCTCCCCATTTGGTCCCGGAGATCGGAAGAGGCTTTCTGGGCTTGGCTGTACTTGCCCTCCCTCGCCATCATGCCCTCCGTAATAGGAACGGCCATCTCCGTCGGAATCACTCACGTGTGGCTCGACTACTTGCCCTTCATGTTGTTGAGCTACGGATGCTTGGGCTACGCCATTTACTTGAGCGGAAAGTACGTGCGAATCCTCGACAGAGAGCGCTTAAGGAGGAAGCGGAAGAAATGACGCCTTCTTGGCTTTGGCTGTTGAGGATTTTCCACGCCTTCGTAGCGGGGATGCTCGTCCTGCTGGGCATTCTTTTCATACTCGCCCACTCCTACATCACGGGCCTCGTAATCCTCGTGGGGGCGGGCGCCTACTTGTACTCCGTTAGGAAGGTAGGGCTGGCGTGAAGCCTAAGTACTCCGCTCCCCTTTGGTAAGATAGTGCCCAAGAAGTCGTCGAGGAAGCGGAAGCGTAACGCATTTGACCTACTTTCAAAACCGATCCGGGAGCTCATCGCCAAGAGGGGTTTCGACAAGCCGACCGAACCGCAGGAAAAAGCAATTCCCCTAATCCTCGAAGGGAAAAACGTTCTCCTCATAGCTCCGACGGGGACGGGCAAGACAGAAGCTGCCGTGTTGCCCGTTCTGGACATGCTCCTCCGTAGCGGCGAAAAGCCGGGCATTCGAGTCCTCTACATAACCCCCCTTAGAGCCCTGAACAGAGACCTCCTCGAGCGCCTTAGCTGGTGGTGCCAACACTTGGGAATCGACCTCGCCGTGAGGCACGGCGACACCGAGCCTAGGGAAAGGGCCCGCCAATCGAAGTATCCCCCGAAGTTCCTCATAACGACTCCCGAGACCTTGCAGGCCATTTTGGCGGGCTTCGTCCTCCGAAAGCACCTTCGGTCGGTGGATTGGGTCATCGTCGACGAGGTGCACGAGCTCGCCACCGACAAGCGCGGGAGCCAGCTCTCCTTAGCCCTCGAGAGGCTGAGGTGGTTGAGGGAGAAGGTCACCGACAAAGACTTCCAAGTCATAGGGCTTTCCGCCACCGTGGGCTCTCCCGATAGGGTTGCCAAGTTCCTCGTCGGGACGGATAGGCCCGTCGAAATCGTGGAAGTTCCCGTCGCGAGGCACATGAAGCTCACCGTCGAACTGCCCGAGCCGAAGCGCGAGGATTACAAGCTCGCCGAAATGCTCTATACACACCCCGAAGTCGCCGCGAGGTTGCGCTTCATAAGGAAGCTCATCGAGGGACACACTTCGGTCCTTCTTTTCACCAACACGAGGGCCATCGCGGAAGTCCTAGGGAGCCGCTTCAAGGTGTGGGATCAAGACTTCCCCGTCAGCGTCCACCACGGCTCCATAGCGAAGCCCGCCCGCATCGCCGCGGAAAGGGGCCTGAAGAACGGGGAACTGAAGGGGCTCGTGTGCACATCCAGCCTCGAGCTGGGCATTGACATCGGGAGGGTCGACCTGTGCATCCAGTACGGCTCCCCGAGGCAAGTAACCCGCCTCGTGCAGAGAATAGGCAGGAGCGGCCACCGAATAGGGCGGACAGCGAAAGGAGTCATCGTCGCCGTCGACCACGAAGACGCTTTGGAAGCCGCCATCATAGCGAGGAGGGCGCTTAAAGAGCAACTAGAGCCCGCCATCATCCCCCACAAGCCCTACGACCCGCTCATCCACCAGATAGTGGGCTTCATGATGAGCCGGCGTCGGTGCACGTTCGACGAGCTTTTGAGGATATTTCGCAGGGCGTATCCCTACCGCGACTTGACGGACGCCGAACTCTCCCAAATCATCAGGTACATGCACGAGAGGTACCCGAGGCTCGTGTGGGCGGATTTCGAGGACAGGGTAGTCTTGAAGCCTAGGAACTCGAGGGGAATGTACCACTACTTCTTCGAGAACCTCTCCATGATCCCCGACGAGAAGCAATACCTCGTCGTGGACGTCAAGAGCGACACCCCGGTGGGGATTTTGGACGAGTGCTTCGTCGCCGAATACGGGAAGCCCGGGGAGAAGTTCATATGCCGCGGCAGCCCGTGGAGGATTAAGTTCGTCTCCGGGGATAGGATATACGTCGAGCCCGTGGACGACCCGACGGGCGCCATCCCCAGCTGGATAGGCGAGGAGATCCCCGTTCCTTACGAGGTCGCCATGGAAGTGGGCAAAGTCCGCCGCGAAGTCGAGCGGATGGTTAAGCAGGGCAAGAAGGAAGAGGAGATCGCCCGTTGGTTCTCGAGGAAGTATCCCGTGAGCGAGGAAACATCTTCCAAGATACTTTCCGAGATCATCGAGCAGGCGGAGAAGGGAATACCCTGCCCCTCGGATAGGCTCGTCACCGTCGAGGAATACGAGGAGTTCATCGTCATCCATTGCCACTTCGGGACGAACGCAAACCGGGCGTTGGCGAACATCTTGGGATACTTGCTCTCCAACGAGCTCGGCTACCCCATAAGGGTTCAGCACGATCCCTACCGCGTCCTCTTGCGCACGTATGGGGACGTGAGCGCCGAGAGGGTGGCTTCTTTGCTGAAACAAGTCGCGAAATCGGATGTCGAGCGGATACTGAGGAAGTCCATAGCGGGAACGGGGATCTTCAAGCGCAGGCTCGTCCACGTCGCTAGGAAGTGCGGCGCCCTAGCGAAGCACGTGGAGTTTGACAGGGTTTCCTTGGATAGGCTGGCGAAGACTCTGAAGGGAACTCCCATTTACGAGCAGGCCATGAGGGACGTTTTCGAGCAAGACGTGGACCTCGAGCACCTGAGGGAGGCGATGGCCCTCATCCGGCGGGGGAAGATCAAGGTGGTCGTCGTCAAAGAATCCCCCACGCCCATCGCCCGCATAGGACTCAAGAAGATCTCGATGAAGACGGACATAATCCCTCCCGAGAAGATGAAGCAGATCATCATCGCTTCCGCGAGGGCGAGGTTGCTCGAAGAAGCCCTGACCTTCGTTTGCGTCGATTGCTGGAAGTACGTGAAGACAATGCGCGTGAAGCAATTGCCCAGATGGCCGAAATGTCCCCTTTGCGGATCCAAGAGGGTGGGGGCGATAAAAGAAGACGAGGAAACCGTCCTTTCCGCCGTCGAGAAAATCCTTTCCAAGAAGGCGACTTCGAGGAAGGAACGGAGGCTCTTGGAGTGGCTCGAGGACAGCGCCTCTTTGATGGAGGCGTACGGGAAGCTCGCCGCCATAGCTCTGGCGGGTCACAGGCTTAGGATGAGGGACGTGGAAGAGGTTCTCGAGTTCGCCGACGAGGACAACATATACGAGCGGGTCGTCGAGGCCGAGCGAAGGGCCCTGAAGAGGCGCTTCTGGTAGCGCAAAACTAAAGTTCTCCGGCGATTTTTCCTTTGAATGATGAAGGGTAAAGGCGCGGAGCCCTCGCAGAGCGAGATGCCATGACGAACGTCGGAACGACTGATTTTAAAAGCCGATTGGTAGTTTCTGTATGCCCGTCGTCCACCTAGATGTCACGAACTTCAAGGAAATAATCACGAAAAACCGCGTGGTCGTCGTCGACTTCTGGGACGATTGGTGCCCGCCCTGCCTCATGATGGACCCTTACTTTAAGAAGCTCGCCGAGAAGTACGCTGGCAAAGCCGTTTTTGGGAAGGTGAAAGTAGGGGAAAACCCTCTTCTCGCTCAGGCCTTCGAGATAGAAGCGATCCCGACGGTCATCATATTCAAGAACGGGAAGCCCTTCAAGAAGCTCGTCGGTTTCGGGGGTCCTGCCCGCTTGGAACAGGCTATCCGCTCGGCGATCGAGTCATAGGACACATAGGATCGGGCGCGTCGATTTTCCCGTAGATGTGAATCGCCCTCGCTACGCAACCCCCTCTGCAGAACTCTCGGTATTTGCAATCCCTACAGGGATCCCAATCGGCTTTTCTCTCCCTCACTCGCCTAAAGAGGGGATGGGAGAGGAACTCTTCCCACGCCTCCCTTACCCCCTTCTTGACGGAAGAAATGCGCTCGCTGAGGACATCGCAGAGGAGCAAGTGCCCAGCGGGATCCACGTCTAAGGCGTACTCGTCGCAGTTCCAAACCCAGAGGTAAGGCGACCTCACGAACCTAACGAGGAAGGGGGAGCACCACGCCTCCGTGGGAAAGCCCAGCTCTTCGGCTTTTTCCACCGCTTTCCTTATCCCCTCTAAATACTGTTCTGGCGAGGGAAGCAAGCTCAAGTTCTCCGAAGCCCTCCCGCACTTCATGGTAGGGAGGAAGCAAACCCTGTTCGCCCCTATTTGGGAGGCGTGTTCTACGATCTCGCCGCACTCTCGGTAGTTGTGGGAGTTGACGGCGACGAGAACGGCGAACAAGACGCCCGCGCTTCTCAGCTCTTCTATTCCGCGGTGAGTTTTCTCCCACGTACCCCTTCCCCGAATGAGTTCGTGCGTTTCCTTCTTGCTGCCATCGAGGCTCGTTATGACGCTCACGTTTAGCCTAGAGAGCTTTTCGGCCACTTTCCCGTCGACGAGGGTGCAGTTGGTGAGCAAATGGGGGGATAGGCCGACGTCGATGGCGAACTCGAGCAAATCGAAGAGGTCTTTTCTCAGCAAGGGCTCCCCGCCCGTGAACGAACAAACGTCCCCTCCTATCTCCGCCAATCCCTCGAGGAAGGCTTTGCATTCCTCGGTGCTCATTTCCGGCTCGTTCGCGAACAGTTGCGCGTAGCAATGAGGGCAACTAAGGTTGCACCGCGCCGTTATCAACCAAGTAGTGAGGCTGGGTTTCGGAAGTCCCATTTACTTATTCTCTCTCGGGGGGACTTTTAGCTTACGACACGCCTATCTACTTCCCTCGGTCTATTCCCGATGTACGACATCCTAATCGTCGGGGCTGGTCCCGCGGGCTTGACATCGGCCATTTACGCGTCCCTCGGAGGAGCGAAAGTCCTCGTCCTAGGGACGATTCCCGGGGGGAGGCTCACCGAAATTGCCCACATCTCCAACTATCCCGGCTATTCGGGGACGGGTTCGGAATTGGCGAAGCTCATGCTCGACCAAGCGAAGGAGGCTGGAGCGGAAGTAGTCGCCGACGAGGTCGTTGATATCGTTCGCGAAGAGGGGAAGTTCGTGGTTAAGACGGCGATGGGAGACGCGTACGAAGCCCGTTCTATTGTCATCGCAACGGGGATGCAAGTGAAGGGACTGGGCGTGAAGGGCGAGGAGGAGTTGTTCGGGATCAAGATAAGCTACTGCGCCGTGTGCGACGGCCCTCTTCACAAGGGGGAGCACGTCTGCGTCATCGGGGACGATTTCAAGGCGGCCTCTTCCGCCATATACCTCGCCAGCATAGCCCGCCGAGTGACGTGGCTTTACGAGAAGCTCGATGTCGAGCGGTCTTACTTGCGCCAAGCCGAGGAATTGCCCAACGTGGAGCTCGTGCAGGGGACTCCCTCCGCCTTCGAGAAATCCGATGGGCGGGTGAAGGTGCTCCTTTCCGACGGCAGGGAATTCGAGTTCGACTTCGTCTTCATAGAAAAAGGAGAGGCCCCCGCGAATATCATCGCCCAAAAAGTGGGGGTCGAGTTGGATCCTCAAGGCTTCATAAAAGTCGATGGATCCCAAGCGACTTCCGTTCCCGGGATATTCGCCGCTGGAGACGTGACCGACTTCCCCGTAAAGCAGGTGGTCACGGCGTGCGCCCAAGGGGCTGTGGCGGCCCTCTCCGCCCTCAAGTACTTGAGGCGCTTGGGGAAGACATAAGCCGAATTCATTTTTATTGATGCTCTGGGGAGAACTCACCTCGAAGAAGTTCTCGGAGGCCAAGGAGAGGCTGAAAGTCGCGGTGTTGCCCGTCGGGGTTATCGAAGGACACGGCGACCACCTTCCCCTCTTCACCGATACCCTCATGGCGTACGAGGTTTCCAAGAGGGCTGTCGAGAAAGAAGACGCCCTGCTCCTCCCTCCCGTCAACTACGGCGTGGCGAAGACGCTGTCGTACAAGGAAGGAACCATATCCATACGGCACGAAACGGCCATATCGCTGTACGAGGACATCCTCTCCGAGATCGTCCGCAACGGAATCACGCGCATCGTCGTGGTGAACGGGCACGGGGGCAACATACCCGCTCTCAGCATCGCTTGCCAGAAGGTCGCTTACGAGAAGGGCGCTACCATCGTCCTCCTCAATTGGTGGCTCGACCTGGTCGAGGAATCCCGGGAGCTCTTGGAAACGGAAATGGGCCACGCGGCGGAAGACGAGACGAGCGAGGTCTTGGCGGTGAGGCCCGACTTGGTCGACATAGGAGAGGCGAAGCCTTACTTCAGGGAGGTGAAGTACCGCTTCTACTCCCCCGACCGCGGGAAATTGATCTTCAGTCACGGGGTTAGGGGCTTTCCCGAGAAAGCCTCGAGGGAGAAAGGGGAAGCCATCATAGAAGAGGCTAGCGAGAAGCTAGCTCGGATAATTCGCGACCTGAAGGAGGGGCGGATTCCGGGGCTCGGCGAGCCCTCAACTTCTTAGCGGCGAAATAAAGGCAGAACGCGACGGCGATCACGAGGATGGGGAACCACCAAGAGGAGATCATCTCTTGTCCTTCCCTCAAGGCTTGCTCGATGGGGCTGGGCTTTATCCTCCCGTACTCCACCCTGATGTAGGCGCTCAGAGGAGGGCTTGCGCTGAAGTACGTCACGTTCCCGCTCACCATGTAGCTACAGCCCGCTGTCGCGATGCTGAAGACGTGCAGTCCTCCCCCGACCGATAGTTCGAGGGACCACTGGCTCAAGTCCTCCCCGACCACCTCCAGCTCAAGAACAGCCCTTTCCCCGTCCTTCAAACTGCACTCGACGAAGGAGTAAGCCGAGTAGGAGAAGTTCTCGCCGACCCTTATTTTCGCGCTCCAAGAGTATTCCTCCCCGCCGTAAAGGAAAACCCTTCGCTCGAAGGAAACGGAGCCCTCTTCTAGGAGGACGTAATCCCTCATGGTGGCTGATGAGACGCTTTCCACGGTGAGCTTGCACGAAGTCCTCGCCGTTCCAAAGCCTATCCTGATTCCCGAGGCGTTCACGATCCAAGGCCCCTCTTTCCCTTCGTAGCCCCTCACCACGGCGAAGTGGCGGCACGCGAACAACATCCCCCACGTCGAGTCCACGGGAACCCAGCCCACCCTCGGCAAGTAGACCTCGTTCCACGCATGGGCTTGCCCCGTTTGGTCCCCGTTCTCTGGCAACAGAGCCCACCCAACGACGACCCTCGCGGGGATGCCCATCGCCCTCAGCAAGGCGGCGGTGAGGTAGGAGAACTCGGTGCAGTCCCCCACTCCGTTGAGGAGGGCCCAAGAAGCTTTGTGCTCCTCCTCCATCACTTGGTAGGTAAGGTTCTTGCGGACGAAATCGACGACCGTCTTTACGCTCTCGAGCATCGAGTCCTTCTTCAGCGATTCGGCCACTTTCGCGATGCTCTCGTTGTCGCAATCGATGTAGTACTGGGGCCTCGTGTACCTCTGCCTGATGGGGTCGGGAATTTCCTCCCAGCCCCCAACGTCTTCCTCGGACAGGTTCCAGCACGCGTCGAGGATCCTCACTTCGTAATCGACGCGGACGCGTACTTTTGTCTCCCCAAGGATCGCATAGGACAGAATAACTCTCCAATTCCCGTCGGCATCCTGCTTAGCGCTTACGTTGTCGGGTTGGGGGTCGGAAGTTACCTCGCTCGATTTCACGACTTGGTAGCCGAGCCAAGAAGTCGCGTTCGCCACGTCTAAGTCGAACTTCGTGATGCCCGTCCCCAAGGACACGGAGAACTCGAAGCTCACCACGTAGTCGTTCCCGTCGAGGACGATCTGGCGGGAAGTTTGGGCCTGAGTGCGGGCGTGCGGAAAGCGTAAGGAAAGCAGGATGAGCGAGGCGCATATGAGAATGGCAAGTGCCTTCTTCATCTTATTGCTTGCTTTACACAATTTATGTTAGCCCTTTCTCTTCTTGATGGAGCGGGTGTTGGCGTGTGCCTTGGCCATTCTCCTCCTTTTACCGAGCGCGGCGTTTTCCCAAGAGTACGGGTGGAAGCTCTCCGTCGAGTCAGTGATTCCTTGGAAGCCTAAGCCGCGCCCTTTCCCCACGCTCAATCTGCCCGTGAGCCACAGGCAGAACTCCGTTCCCGCTATGTTCCTGACGAATTGGAATGATTCCGTCATCATCTGGATGAACTCGACGTGCTGTCCCGGGCAAGTCGCCAGCTACGGCCCGCGAATTGCGGAGTGGAGAGTATCGGACAACTGGGGCGTGAATCAGATAGTTTCCGACGAGGCCTTCTTCCGCATAGATGGGGCTCGCTACACGAGGATGAACTTCTTCAGCGCGAAGGCGTACTTGGAGCAAAACGGGACGCTCGTCACGTGGTACTGGCGGTGCAACCACACGGAGCCTCCCTTGAGAATCTACCGGAACTACGTCTTCCCGCCCCACAAGCGCTTTTACATCGCCTTCTACCGAATCGAGAACCCCTCGGAATCCTCCCACACGATCGACGTGATGGAAATGTTGCACGTCGCGAACTACGCGAGGAACGCCATCAACGCTTCCTACGACGAGGATTTGAAGGGGATCATCGTGGACGGGAGGGCGGGGGGAGTTTGTTGCTTCGCCCCTCATCCCCTGCGCGGATTTCGCCGACTATCAAGTGGCGAACGACTCCGAAACCCGTACGTGGGTCCAAACGTGCTCTCCCTGGTTCCTCTTCAACGAGTTGGGCTACCTCCTGAACAACTCAGAAGTGGAAGCCGTTGACGTATCGGTTGCCTTCCGCTACTCCCTTCAAGTCCCCCCAAGGGGATCCATTACCTTCGCTTCCTTGAGGATCATCGCTCCTTCCATGGACGATTTGAAGGCTTGGGCGGACATCGCCCTATCCAAGAGCCCCGATGAGTGGGCCAGCTATACCGCTTCCGAGTACCGGAGCTGGCTGGAAAAAGGCGAAGTTCCCGAGTTGCCCTACGAGCTTTCCCTCATGTACAACCGTAGCCTCGCTGTTATGAAGAACGCGCAAAATCCCGTGTGGGGAACCATCGTCGCTTCCATGAACCCCACGTACGGCGTGATGACGGCGATGGGCAACACATTCAAGACGTGGGCGAGGGACGGCTTCCAGTGCTCCCTCATCCTAGACGCTTCGGGGCACTTCGAAGAGCCCCGCAAATGGTACGAGTTTGCCTCTAAAGCCCCGCTGAGGGACGATTTCGGCTACCACACGTGCTACAGCTTCTGGACGGGAGATCCGGTCGGCTTCGTCGAGCCCGAGTACGACGCCAACGGGCTCGCTCCCATCGCCATATACTACCACTACACGAGGACGGGGAACCTCAGCGAGCTGGAGCACTTCTACCCCTTCGTCAAGTTCATGGCCGAGTTCCTCATGAGGGAAGGGCCCCACGGCCTAGGATGGGCGGACTTCAGCATATGGGAGGAGATGTCCGACCCCCTCGACCCCAGCATAAGCTGGCCTCCGGAATACTACAGCTTCACGCAAGCCTGCTGGGTTTCCGGCTTGTGGGCGTCCGTTGGGTGCGCCCTCGCGATGGGGGACTTGGATTCGGCCATCAAATGGGCCCAAAGGGCCGAGAACGCGACGGAAGCCGTAGAACGGTACCTCTGGACGGGCAGCTATTACACGAGGAGCCTTTATTTCGACGGGAAGACGCAGAACCTCCGCGTGGACTCGGAGGCCCTAGCGCTCATCTACCTAGGCACGGTCGACCCCAACTCCACGAGGGCCGCTTCGACGTTGTCCGTCATCGAAGAACGCCTAGGGAGCCGCTGGTACGGGATAGGACGTGAGGAAGACGACCATTACTTCGTGGATGCTTGGTATACGCCCGGAGGGAATGAAGCGGGCGAAATAACTCCTCCATGGCCCGTTTGTACGATGTTCTTCGCGTGGTGCGAGATCCTCAGGGGGGAGTTGGAGGATGCGGCGAGGCGGGCTTACTGGTTCGTGAACCACAGCGCCTACGAGTACATGCCCGCCGGAGAAGCGGTGAACAAGATCACGGGCGAGCCCGTGATTTCGAGCTGCCCCAACATTTACGAGTCCGCGGGGACTTTCGTCTTCACGTGCCTCGCCTTAACGGGGAGGGCTTACCTGCCCTGCATGTGGAAGGGTTCGCTTTCGGCCACCGCCGTCGACGAGAACGGGAATCCCATCGAAGGGGAGTTCGAGATTCTCGACGGGAACAGGACGGTGGCCAAGTTCTCCCCGGGGGGAGCGGTCTCCCTGCCCCACGGAGTTTACGCCCTGCTCTTCAATGGCGAGAAAATCGGGAACATTACCATAGCGCCGCTCGCCCTGGTTAATTACCGAGTCGAGCGTTTCTTGGTGGAGAAGCCCTCCGTAATCGGAGCCCTATTTGCCTATCCTTGGCTCGCTCCGGCCGTAATCAGCGCAATCGCCGCGGTAGTGGTGGCGGCCTACTTCCTGAGAAAGCGCAGAGCTTCTCCTATTTAACCGTCGGCGATTATTAGAGCGTGGAGAAAACCCGCGAGGACGAGGCGTTGGTCCCTCACGCCCTTACTGCTGAGGAAGTTGCCCTTAAGCTAAACGCCGACCTTGAACGAGGCTTAACGGAAGAAGAAGCTTCTAGGAGGCTGGAGAAATACGGCCCCAACGTGATTAGGGCGAAGGAAGTCCGCTTCAAAGCCTTGAGGATCTTCCTCGCCGAGTTCGCAAATCCCTTCATAATAATGCTCTTGATCGCCGCCGTCGTTTCCTACGCCCTCTCGGAAATGGTAGATGCCCTCACGATCTTCGCCATTGTGATCCTGTGCGCCGTGCTGGGCTTCACCCAAGAGTACAAGGCGGAGAAGGCCGTTGAGGCCCTGAGAAAACTAACCGCTCCGAGGGCCAAGGTGCTCAGGAACGGGTCGGTCAAGGAGATTCCCGCGGAGAAGGTGGTGGTCGGGGATGTGCTCGTTCTAGAAGAAGGGGACAAAGTGGCCGCAGACGCTAGGTTGTTCGAGTGCTATAGCCTAGAAACGAACGAAGCTTCGCTCACGGGAGAATCCCGTCCTGCCAAGAAGCTCCTAGACCCCGTCGATCCTTCCGCTCCGATTCCCGAGAGGCGGAACATGGTCTTCATGGGGACGTATGTCGTGCGGGGGAAGGGAAAGGCCGTCGTCACCGCGACGGGGATGGACACGGAGTTTGGCAAAATCGCCCACTTGGTTCAGGAACTCGGCGAGGAGAAAACCCCTCTCGAGGTGAAGCTGGAGAAGTTCGCTTTCAAGCTCGGCCTCATCATATCCGTCCTCTGCGTCGCCATATTCTTCTTGGAATTGCTGAGGTGGGGCTTCGTCATGAAGGTCATGGTCCTTTCCTTCGAAGCCGCCGTCGCCTTGGCCGTGGCCGCCGTCCCCGAAGCCTTGCCTGCCGTCATCGTGGCGACCCTTGCGATAGGGGCGAGGGAATTGGCGAAGAGGGGGGCCATAGTGCGGAGGCTCGCCTCCTCCGAGACGATGGGCTCCGTCACGTTCGTTTGCGCGGACAAAACGGGCACCTTGACGAAGGGGGAGATGGAGGTCGAGCGCATTTACGCGAACGGAAGAATCCTCTCGCTCGTAGAGGTGGAGATCGCGGACGAGCCCACGAAGGAAGCTTGCCTCAAGACTTTGCTCATAGGCGCCCTCTGCAACGACGCCTCCCTCACCGAAGAGGGCGGAGTTGGGGATCCAACGGAGGTGGCCCTCCTCCGCTCCGCTCAGCAGTTTTCCATCTCCCGCGAAGAATTCCCCCGCGTTCACGAGATCCCCTTCAGCCCCGAGCGCAAGATGATGACCACCGTCCACAAGATGCCCGACAGGAAGTTGCTCGTCGCCGTCAAGGGGGCTCCCGAGGTGGTCCTTTCCCGCTCCAAGTGGGCGTACTTCGAGGGGAAGGTGTCCCCCCTAACCCGAGGAATGCGGGAGAAAGTGCTGAAGGTGAACGATGAGCTCGCGTCGGAGGGGCTGAGAGTTCTCGCCATGGCGTACAAGGAAATCCCGGAGGGCTCTCCGCTGGAAGAGGACGTGCTGGAAAGGGACCTCATCTTCGTGGGCATGCAGGCGATGAGGGATCCGCCGAGGCCCGAGGCCGTGGAAGCGGTGAAGCTCTGCAAGCGGGCGGGCATTAGGAGCGTCATGATCACGGGCGACCACAAACTCACCGCTGTCGCCATAGCGAAGGAGCTCGGCATATTCAAGCAAGGGGACTTGGTCCTCACGGGCGAAGACCTCGAGCGGATGAGCGACGAAGAACTCGAGTCCGTCGTCGAAAAGGTGACCGTTTACGCCCGCGTCTCTCCTTACCACAAGCTGAAGATAGTCGAAGCCCTCAAGCGCAGGGGGCACATCGTCGCCATGACGGGGGATGGCGTGAACGACGCCCCCGCCCTCAAGAAAGCGGACATAGGCGTCGCCATGGGCATCAAGGGAACGGACGTGAGCAAGGAAGCTTCCGACATGATCCTCACGGATGACAACTACGCGACCCTCATATCCGCCCTCATCTGGGGGAGGGCCATCTTCGACGACATAAGGAAGTATATCCGCTACCTCATCGCGTGCAACATAGGCGAAGTCATCGTCATAGGCTCCGCCGTTTTGGCCGGTTTGCCCCTCCCCCTCCTGCCCACGCAAATCTTGTGGCTCAACCTCGTCACCGACGGACCGCCCGCCATAGCCCTCTCCTTCGACCCTCCGGAAAAGGACATCGCCGACCGTCCTCCTAGGGATCCGAAAGCGGGCATTTTCCACGGGATGGAGAAGTTCGTCCTCGTCTCGACCTTGATTCAAGTGCTGACCACTCTGGGCGTTTTCCTTTACGGCTACTTCTTCTTGGGCGATTACAAGCTCGCCACGACCTTGGCGTTCTTGCAACTCGCCCTCTTCGAGCTCTTCGTCGTTTGGAACTGCCGTTCCGAACGTAGGTGCGTTTGGAGGATGGGCCGAGAAGCCTTCGCTAACAAGATATTCGTCGCTTCGACTATTTCCATGATCGCTTTGATGCTGGCAATTCCCTACATTCCCGGATTGAACGTCGCCCTGCACTGCTCTCCCCTTTCCTTCCGCGACTACGCCCTCGTCCTCGGGACGGCCTCTACTGGCCTCTTCTTCGTCTTGCCCGAACTCTGGATGAAACGAGAGTAGCTATATTCCCCTTCCAACTTTCTTGTGGTCGAATTCAGGGATCCCGTGCCCTTCGTAATGGAGAAAGGCTCGCTCAGGGACAAGCTCGTCGTCGCTTGGCTCTTCGATAGAGAGGAGAAGGACGAGCTCCTCTCGCAATTCCTCTCCCTGCAAACTTGGGAGGGTTCTTGGCCTTGGATGGACGCGAAGGGAGCTCCGGGATCGGTGCCCGGAACCGCTAGGGCTATTGGAGAGCTCATCGATTTAAAAGCTCCCGCTCCCGCCGATTCCATCAACAAGGCTTGCTCTTGGATTCTCTTGAAGCAAAGAAGGGACGGGGGCTGGGCGGAGAACAAGTTGCTTTCCGGGCGCGTTGGAGGGAGGTGGGTCCGCACGGACAAGAGTTGCACGTGGATCACGGGGGCTTGCGTGATCGCCCTCCTCAAGTCGAACTTCCCGGTGGGCGACGCGGCGAAGAAGGCAGAGCGTTTCCTCTTGAAAACCCAAGATAGGGAAGAAGGGGGCTGGCCTCCCTATCCCGGAAGCAAGGTAAGGATAGATTTTTCCGTCATGGACGACGTGATCGAAGCCCTGTACCTCATGGGGCACGGAAGCGATTCTCCCGTCATCCAAAAGGCGTTGAGTTGCTTCTGGAGGTATCGGCCTCGGTGGGGGGATCCCATTAACGCGATCTCCATTCTGAGGGCATACCTCGTCTTGGGCTACGGCCCAGAGGAGAAGGCCGTGAAGGACTGCATTCAAATACTCTCCGAAACCCAAAACGAGGATGGGGGATGGTCCCCAAAATACGGGTTGCCGAGCAACCCAACCGTGACGCGATACGCGGCGAAAGTATTGCACCTTTGCGGAGTTCTCTAGCCGCAATCGTTATATCCCGCCCGAATTAGCTCAGAAGCATGAGGAGGGGGTTGCTTCTCGCAACCGCCCTAATCCTCATGCTGGCGACGTTGCCGCTTACGCCTTATCGCAGTGCGAAGTCCCAAGGCACCGGGGATTGGTTGGTGACGGGGACAGAAGTCCGTCAAGGCGAAATGATCGTACTCAACGGCAACTTAATCGTCCTTCCGGGCGGTAACCTCACCCTCGTGAATTGCACGCTCGTCCTCAACTCGACGTCGACGAGGACGCTGAACATCACGGTGAGATCTGGCGGCTCCCTCTACATCCTTGCTAACTCAACGGTCATGTCCGCAGACCCCGCGCACTACTACGATTTCCTAGTTCAGGGTCGTCTCGTGGTGAGGGACAGCGCGATTTACTGCCCATCGGAGATCTTGGTTCAAAGCAACGAAGGAGTCTTCTTCGAGAGGGCGGCTGTGGTCTTCGGCAGGAACAACGCCATTTACTGCATGGACTCCTCGAACGTTCTAGTCCTCAACACGTTCTTCATAGACAACGGCAATTGCGGCTTCAGGGCTTACCGTTCCTGCGACATCAACTTAACGGGTTGCGCCGCATACGGCAACCGCTACGGGATATACCTCAGCTACTCCAACTCGACGACGATATCCTCGTGCTCCATCGACGAGAACGCCGAGAAGGGGCTTTACTGCGAGGAATGCTTCAACGTGACCATCTTCAATTGCGCGATAGCGGATAGTGGCGGCTACGGAGCGCACTTCTGGGGCTCCTACAATATCACATTGCGCTACAATTCCTTCACGAGGGACGGGCTCTTCATCGAGCACGGGTTCTCGACCGAGCTCCGCCATTACGCGTCCTTCAAGATAGAAGGCAACGTGGTCAACGGGAAGCCCCTTTACTACGTGGTGAACTCGAGCGGCGTTACGGTTCCATCCGATGCGGGAGAAGTGATCGTCGTTAATTCCACCAACGTCCAGATAAGCGGGGCGAACCTTTCCTCGACGGACGTGGGGGTGGAGGTCGTCTTGTCGGACAGCGTGACCATCTCCAATTGCGTGTTCTACGGCGATTACTACGCCCTCTACTACTTCAACTCCTCCAACATCCAAGCGGATCGCCTCGACGTGAAGAACTCCTCTTACGCGGTCTACTGCGAGTACGCGAACTTCACATTAACCAACTCGATCATCCGGGAAGGCGGAGACGGTATTTACATCTTCGAGTCGAAGAGCGCGGAAGTGCACTTCTGCGATATCTTCTCCAACAAGAGATGTGGCATGTGTAACTGGGGCAGTTACGAGGTCAACGCCACCTACAACTGGTGGGGTTCTTCGAACGGCCCGAACGCGACCTGCATGTGCGACGCGGAAGACCCTGAGGAAGTTTGCGGACTCGTTCTGTACAATCCTTGGTCTTCAACGCCCTACAACGACAAATATCCGCCAACTGTTTCCATCGACGCCCCGAAGGAAGGGGCTTACGTGCGGAAGACGATCACGGTCAAGGCGTCCGCCTCCGACGACCTCAAAGTCGCCAACGTGACCATCTGCGTAAACGGGACGAAAGTGGCGGCCCTCTCGAAGCCACCCTATGAGTACGCGTGGAGCACGGAAGGCGTGAGCGATGGCGTTTACAACATCACGGTCATCGCTTGCGACTTCGCGGGGAGGAAGAGCGCCGAATCGGTAATCGTCACCGTTGACAACACTCCTCCCTCTGCCTCCATAAAGAGCCCCGCTCCTGCCTCCTTCGTGAGGGGAACGATAACCATCGAGTTCGAGGCTTCCGACGCGTATGGCATCGAGAAAGCAATCCTTTACGTCGATGGGAGAGCCGTTGCCGTCTTCCCGAGCCTTACCTACAAGTACGAGCTGAACACGACTTCGCTCCCCGACGGGCTTCACAACATCACCGTGGTCGTCTACGACCGAGCAGGCAACTCTTACTCGACGACCATCAACGTGACCGTCGACAACACGCCCCCGTCCATAGGGAATATCTCCATCTCGCCCGAGGAACCCGTGGAAGGGGAAGAAGTAACCGTTTCGGCGGAGGCCTCCGACGCCACTAGCGGCATAGCGGAGGCCATCCTAAGTTACTCCACCGATGGCGGAACCACTTGGAAGAACGTGAGCATGACGGCGACGGGGGCGAACGTGTACGAGGCGACCATACCCGGACAGCCCGCGAACACGACGGTGCTTTTCAAGGTGCTATTCCGAGACGCGGCGGGCAATTGGGCCTCGTCTAGCGAGCAATCCTACACCGTTGGAACAGCGGCCCCGGCCCCAGCTAAACCAGCAGCGCCTGCAATTCCAGTGGCCTATATCGCCGGAGCGATTGCGGCAGTTGTGGTTGCTGTCGGAGTCGCCCTCTATCTGCTGAAGAAGAAGCGAACTTCCTAAACCTATTTTTTACTTCCTCGCGAGGTTCAGGGCGTGCTCGACCACTTCAGAAGCCACGTTAATTCCCGTCGCCCTCTTCAAAGCCTGCCACCCGGGGGAAGCGTTCACCTCGTTCACGTAGAAGCCGTCTTCCCTGATGACGAAGTCCACTCCAGCGTACTCGAGCCCTAAGCATCCCACCGCCTTCACCGCCCAATCCTCGAGCTCCGGATACTCTTTCGCAACGGCCGTCCCCCCTTGGGCGACATTCGACTTCCACCCTCCGGGAGGCGGGACCCTCGCCATGGAAGCCACGACGCGTTCCCCCACGACGAAGAGCCTCGCATGTTCCCCTCCCTCTAGGAATGACTGGGCGTAAATGGGGACTCCCGCTTTCTCCATCGCCCTGAAAACGTTGAAGGCAATTTCCCTGTCCTCCAGTAGTATGGACCCGTAGCCCCTCGAGCCGAGTATGGGCTTGTAGACGAACTTTCCCTCGGGGAGGAGATCCCTCGCCACGTAAGGCTGTTCCGACGTGAACGTGAAGGGGACGGGGATTCCTTCTTTCGCGAGCCAATAAGCCGTCGCGTACTTGTCGCGAGCCCTCCTCCACGCGTAGGCGGGATTCACCACCGCCACGCCCGAGAACTCCATGTGCTCGAAGAGGCTTATCCGCCTCGTCGCTTGCTCGCACGTCCCCGGTCCTATGGTCCTCAACATGCAAAGCCCAGCGTGGCTCACGTCCCTCCTCAAGTACCAGAACCTCGAGCCCGAAGGAGAAACGCTAGAGGAGAGGTCGCTCGCCCTACACGCGATGACTTCGTGTCCCCTCCGTCTTAGCTCCTCGACAAGCTCCCGCGAATTTGGGTCGAATTTCCTCCCGTAAACGACGAGGCAAAGCATCGGGAATTATTCCGAGCCGAAATAAACGCTCAGCGCACGTGCGTCCTTATCTTTTCTTCCACCAACCGGACGAGCCTAGACCAAGGGATCTGCCTCGAAGCGAAGTAAAAGTGCCAAGATTCTTCGTAGATTTCCCCTCCCGCCCTCCTCAGCTTTTCTATCGTCTTCAACACCCCTCTGATGTCCACTTTCGAGAAGGCGTAGTCCATTTCCCTTTTGCGGGCCTTAAGCAACATCCTCAAGTCGCAGAGGGCCCTCACTTGGTCGTGGATTTTGAACTCGTCGAAAACTTCGAGCTCCTTCATTTTCCTCCATATGCACTCGCTGCGGCTCGCGCAGAATCCCCTCGCCCTCTTCAGCGGCTTTTCGTGGGGTTCAAGGAGGCTGGGCAGTTCTTTCAACGTCTTCTTTCCTTCGTAGCCGTAACCGGAATACCCCACCTCTATCCGGATCTCCTCCACCTTCGGGACGAACCCCAGCTCTTCTTTCAAGAGGAGGATGTCCTTGGCCACTTCCGGCCTTTCGGGATCCAAGAAGAGCCTCTTCTTCGCGTAAACGGGGAGGGGGGTTCCCGCGAGGATGGAAGGCATTACCCTCTTCAAGGAGAGAACCCCCGGGAAGACGTCTTTCTCCACATCGACGACGATTTCCCCCAACCTCAAGACCCCATCGCCTACCGAGCGTTCCGCTATCCTCCCCTCGGATTCCAACTCCTCGTTCACTTCCACCAGCTTGGCCGCGATGCTCCTCTTGCTCGCCGATCCCCTCGCCCAAAAAGCGTCCAAGTCGAAGGAGAAACGTGGCCCCTCCCTCACGTAAACCCTGTTTATCATCGAGCCCCCCACGAATACGACATCTTCCCTGAAGGAAGAGAGGAAAGCCTCCAGCGTGTCGTAAAAGAGGGCTTCCCTCTCCACGACCTCGGGGAAAAGAGGGATGCCCAGCGCTTCGGCGATCCTCTTGTACTCTCGCTCGCAGAAAAGCTCCTGCTTCCACGTTTTCACGCAGGCAAACCAGCTCACCATCCCCTCCCCCACCAAGCCGGATTTGCCTTCCTCAGGCCCCTAGAAAGGCAAAGTTTCACTACTTCCCGGTCGGACTTGCCCTCCACGAGGGGCAAGGAAAGCCCCAGCACCCTCCCCACGTAAAGAACCGCCCTCACCCTCGCAGTGGCCTCCGAGCCCCATTCCCGCAAGCAACGCTCCAATTCTTTCGCGTCGAAAGGATAGTCCCAGAGAGTTAGGAGGGCCTCCAAGCAAGCTTGCGGATCCTTCGGGAAGCAAGCGGCGGAATCCGCCACGGCTTGTTCGTAGGAAGCTACGAAGATCTCCCCCTTCTTCTGAACGCGAGCTCTCCTCTTCTCGAAAACGATGATCCTGAATTCGTCCGAAAACCACTCCGCCAGACGCTCGGCTTTCTCGAGTTCCCGTTCCTCGACGCCCAATAAGACGGTTCTGGGGGCCGAGAAGTCGTTTAAAAGACCGGAGAGGGCAAATGGCCCGCTAACGTAAGCGCTTTCCAGCTTCGATAGGGCTTCTTCGAAGGAGAGTCCGAAGAGCCACCGGTACTGGTCGATCTTCTCGAGGAGCTCGACGAAGCGCACGGGGCTCCTCGCCGTGTGCG
>CAYNNH010000009.1:0-21907 GCA_964398605.1 uncultured Nitrososphaerota archaeon
CCTTTACTTCAAACAGAACCCCTCCGCTTATTTCGAGGTAGAGCAATGTCACGTTAAACTTGTAATATCCCTCCTCTAGACCGGGTTTGACGAAAAAGCGGGCCTCCCCAACCCCACTTGCGTTGCAAACGCCACACCCCCCTCCTATGATTCCAGACCCGGAAACTGTCCAAGAGAATTGAAAGGGACCTACTCCAAGGCCGGATGTCAAGTTCAAGACCCTCACCCTGAACTTCGCAACGTCCTCCCAGTAGTAATACGGCTCGCAAGAGCTCACGTTGACCCTCACTTCCAGCCTTACCGTCACCTTGGTGTTGTTGTCGACGAAGAGCTCTTTAAAGCCCCCGTAGTCATCCTTCCAAGCATAAACACGAACCTCCCCAGCAATCTTGCAAGAAGCTTCTCCTGAGGCATTAGAAAGGAGGATTTTCTCGGGCAAGAAGTCGTGTAGTATTCTTATTGAGGCCCCTTCAACGGGATTCCCGTTTAAGTCAACGACTCTGATGGTCAAATTATACCCGGAGCGCTTCCTGCCCGCGATTTCTTCAGGATCGCCCATGAGATTGTAGCACAGGACAAGCTTTCGCTCGTAATAACTCGTCTCATTCCACGTCGAATATTCCCCACCCAATACGTAATGCACTTTCATCCACATCAGAGCATCCCCGGGCCTAGACGTGTTAACGAGGCCCATGGCGTACAGGACATCCATCCCGCCCGCAAGTCCCCTCCAGTTGTAGTCGTTCCCAGCGTATCCGTAAGCGACCCTCGAACACCCGACGAAACCCAAGGCCTTGCGTTCGGTGACGAAGTACTCGGCGATGCACGGATAACCTTCCCCGACCTCGTCCTCGTCGTAAGCTCCCGTGGAACACGCTGCCGCAAAATATACGGGCAAGTAATCGTTGGTTACGAGCTCCGCGTCCTGCTCCCTGAGGTATGGATAATAGGCTTCAGGGGTATACCTCCACAAGGCATCTGGGCTCCCGTGCGAGGCACAGTTGACGAAAGTGAAGTTGAACGTGCTAAGCTCCCAAATCACATCTTCCTCGGTCAGGTTAGCTGGCTGATCGACCTGCCAACCCTCTTCTCTATCGTAGTGCCCCGTCGTTTCATACCTCCTCCTCTTGTCCCAATCGGAGAAATCGTCCAAGTGGTCAATGATGTACTTGATGTAAGCACCGTCCGTGCTGTTCCCCCAATCCCACGTATACCCCCACACCGCTCCACAGAAGAGGGCTGTCTTGGGCTTTTTCATTAGGGAGTAATTGAAGAGGGCCTTTGATAGGGCGTCGACCTGTTCCGGATAATCGACTGGCCACCTTCCCACGATGACTTCAGGCAACCAATCGACCTCGTCGACCCCGTACGTGCAATCTTGGGGAGCTTCCCCGTAAAGCCCGTCTTCATCGACATCCCAAGACCCGTCGAGGCACGCGTAATAGTAATCGGTAGGCTTTAGGTAGCCCGAAACGCGATAACCTCGTTCGTAGTATTCGGACGAGTAGATGTACCTCGCTGGCAACGTATCCACGTCGGCTCCTAAGAGAACCCAGACTACCTGCCAAGTCCGGTAGGCGTCGACGATGAAGTTCCTTATCTCCTCCGCGAGGTCGACGCCCGAGTATTGGGCGGCGATTTCTTCAATCGTCTTGATCACCGTCTTCACGCCAAAGGACTCCTTTACCTCGGAGAGATTCTGGTACGCTTCGTAAAGCGAGCTGGGGCATATAATGAGGTAGTCGTAAGTGCCCGGGCGGAGTTTGCCGCTCCCCATCGGTATGGCTCTCCAACCCCTTGCTACCGCCTCTTTCCAGTTCACGATGAGCTCCTTCGCCAAAGCATCAAAGACGGTCCACCTAGGGCGGCGATTGAGCTTAAGCCCCGAGTCTACTTCATATTTGACCACTACCTGGAGGTCTTCGTGAATAATGAGTTTCTTCCTTGCCAAGTCGTACTGAACGGGGCATACCCTTACCATGGCGACCTTATACGCTCTGAAGAACGTTTCTTCGATTAAGCGGACTACGCGCTTCGGGTAAATGCCCTGCGAAGGCGAGGAAGCTTCTTTTACAATTTCCCCGTTGAGCGTGATGATAGGCGGTGCCCTCCGCACGCATATTCCTTCCTTGACGACGATTCGGCTCGTGTAAGAGATGTTTTTCACGTGCGCGTTTGGCGGGATGGCGATGAGCTCGACTTTCGACGGCAGAATCGGGTAGCCGGGCTCCATCAGAGATCCGAAACCATCCATTTTGACCTCAGCCACCCCGTCTTTCTCCAGGATCTCGCACTCGCTGAGCGGTATTCTAACAACGAGGGTTTGTACGTCGGAAGGCTCCCCCATCCCGTTTGCGTAATTGAAGGGCGCAAAAGGAGTTATTAGCAACAGGAGAATCAACAACGGAATTGCGGCTTTTTCCATCAAGAAAGTGCCTCCGTGATTTTATATCCGCTAGCTAGATTTATGATGGCCCAGTGGCACTGGGATCTCCATAAGCGGAAGCCAACCGGAGGCAAGAGGGTGCCTTACCGCGGCAAGAGGAAATTCGAGCGAGGCTCTTTGCCCACTGAAACGGTGTTGGGCGAGGAAGACCAAGTGAAGATAGTTCGAGTTCGCGGGGGCAATATAAAAATCCGGTCGGTAAAAGCCGCATACGCCAACGTGGCCATCCCCAGCGAGGGCAAGGTCGTGCGAGTTCCCATCAAAAGAGTCATCGAGAACCCGGCGAGCAGGGATTACTCCCGCAGGGGGATTATAACGAAAGGAGCGATCATAGAAACGGAGTTGGGCAAAGCTAGGGTCACTTCTCGCCCCGGTCAGAACGGCGTAGTAAACGCGGTTCTCATCGAATGAAGTTCCGCGGCAAGATCATCATATGGCCTTGTTACCTCGACTCCACCAAGTCCCGCAAGATGGGGCGCAAGCTCCCCCTTAAGTACTGCGTGAAATCCCCCTCGCTCGGGGAGGTATACGAAGCCGCTAGGAGATTGGGTCTAGATCCCGTAAAGGAGGAAGGGAAATCGCATCCGGCTTGCTGGTGGGAGAAAACTGGCCGCATACTAGTCACGAAGAAAGCTTCGAAGCTCGCCGTTCTAAAACAGATAGCTGAGGAGGTTCGCAAGATCCGTTCCCAAAGTAAAAGACTTAAATAGGTTTAGACCTTCCAAATTTCGGCAATTGTTCCGAGCAGGTAAAGTGCTACATGTCTCGAAGAATACTCACAACCTCATCGTGCGAGCGGAAGAGAAAATCCCCGAAATAGGCGACCAAGTTGTGGACGAGGAATTGAGGGAAGTTGGCGTCGTATTCGATATTTTCGGCCCCGTCAACAAGCCTTACATAGCGATTAGACCTTCGGTGAAGGATCCGGAGCGCTACGTGGGTTACGTTCTCTACGTACGCAAGAGGTGAAACATGTACCCTAGGATTCCTAGGGAGGAGAAGCGAAGGCTTCTGCGGGAGAGGCTTGCGAACAAGATCATGCAACTTTCCATGCTCAAGAACACGATCATCTGTCCGGAATGCGGGGGGACCGACATCGTCTGCGATGCCGAACGAGGGGAGTACATTTGCAGGAATTGTGGGTACATATTCGCCTACATGATGGACGAGGGTCCTGAGTGGCGGGCGTTTGACCTCGAGCAAAAGGAGATCCGAAGCCGAGGAGGCCCGCCCATCACGGCGACCATACACGACAAAGGCCTCACCACCACTGTCGGCACTTTCAAGTCGTCCACCTACCACAAGCTGGAGCCGAGGCAAGTTCTTACCATGTGGAGGTTGCGGAAGTGGCAGAACAGAATCCGCGTTTCCGGTTCCAAGGACAGGAACCTAGCGCAGGCGTTGGGCGAGTTACAGAGGGCTGCCGACGTTCTTCGTCTGCCTAAATACGTGGTGGATACTGCTTCCGAAGTCTACCGAGAAGCCCTAACGGTCGAGGTGAAGGAGAAATCAATCCAGGGACTCGTAGGGGCATCGATTTACATAGCGTGCAAGTTGTGCAGGGTGCCTAGAACCCTCAATAGTATCGCCAGAGCCTGTGGCATGAAGAAACGAGATGTGGGAAAGTGCTACCGGAACCTCCTCCGCGCGTTGGGGATAAAAATCCCGCGCATGAACCCCAAGACGTACATCAAGAAGTTCGTGAACCAGCTGAAGCTCCCGCTTGAGGTCGAGAAGTACGCGGAGGAGATATACGAGAAGGCGAGCGCCCATCGCATGACGAGCGGTAGGGGTCCCGCGGGAATGGCGGCCGCCGCCGTTTACATCATCGCAACTCTCTTTAACCAAAGGAAGACGCAGAGGAAGATCGCGAAAATTGCGGGCGTCACCGAGGTCACCATAAGGAACAGGTACAAGGAGTTCATCGAGAACATAGATTTCATCGTAGAAATTTGACATCTGCCGCCCAGATAGAGAAAATCCTCAGCATTATCCAGAAGGCTGGCTCAAAGGGCATCATACAATCGGAACTCAGGAAAAAACTCGGCATAAGCGACAAGAAGTTCTCCAAAATCGTCATCCAGCTCGAGAAAAAGGGGCTTATTAAGCGAGAAAGAGTTCTCTACAAATCGAGGTACACGTACAGGCTCATTCCCGTGAGACCCAAAGACCCGCTGGAATCCATAAGAAACTGCCCGTGCTTCGAGTGCCCCCACATCGACGAGTGCGGGATCGAGGCCTCTTACGACCCACGTTTTTGTCCTCTCCTCGATGCTTGGCTCTTCGAAGAAGCGAAGAAGCTCAGGTACGCCCGTGAGCGGTAGCTGGAAGGAGAAACGAAGGAGGGACGTATATCGGAGGTTAGCTAAGGAACGCGGCTACCGGAGTCGAGCAGCCTACAAGCTCATCCAGATCGACGACAAGTACCGGCTCATCAAGAAAGGGGCCGTGGTGGTAGATTTGGGGGCTTGGCCTGGGGGCTGGTCTCAAGTGTGTTTGGAACGTGTGGGCCCTAAAGGATTCGTCCTCGCGGTTGACATCCTCCCCATCGAGCCCATAGATTCGCCGAATTTCTCCTCCATCGTGCTCGATATCCTCTCAGAAAGAGCCGAAGAAAGAATACGCGAGGAACTACCCCGACGGGCTGACGTGGTTCTATCCGACGCTTCCGTGCACACCACCGGGATCCGCGACTTGGATCACGAACGCCAGATGGAACTCGCTGAGCGAGCCTTTGAGATAGCCAAGAAAGTCCTGAAAAAAGGCGGGAATTTCCTCGTGAAAATATTCGACGGACCTCAGAGGGGTCCTTTCCTAAAGGAGCTAAAGCGCCACTTCCGGACAGTGCGCGTAGTCAAGCCCCCCGCCAGCGACAAGAGGAGCCGGGAACTTTTCTTATTGGCTAGAGGCTTTCTCGGCGAATAAGCTCAGCAATTCCCCCAGCACCTTCTGCCTATTTGAGGGGTTTACGAAGACTATCCTCACCGATGGGTCTTTTCGTATGCGTTCTACGAGCCTGTGCCTTATGCCGAGCCCCATCGTGCCTAAGAAAGGCTTGCCACTCTCCAAAGCTTTTTCGACGGCCTTGACGAATTCCTCCGAGAAGAGCTCCATCTTCCCTATTTCGTCCACCACGACCACGTCCACCGCCTCGACTACGTCCCGAATGGCCTTGCGACTCATGCGGTCGATGGCCTCCACGTCCACTCCGTACTTGCTCACTCGGAAAGCACTCTTCAGCCCTTTCCTAGCCATCCAGACACGCTCTCCGGTAAGCAAGTCGACGATCAAGAAGCCGACGCGCACGCCTCCTTCCCGGACTTCGGGGGTTGTAATCCCGCCCACCTTCAATCCCCTCTTCCTAGCCTCTTCCACGACTTTCATCACGATCGTGCTCTTCCCGCTACCCGGCCTCCCCGTCAGGATCACCTTCGGGACAGGCAACGCACCACCTCTTCTACTTCATCTATTCCCGCGTCCGTCTTAATGCCCAGCGGCGAGAAATGAGTTCTCGAAGCCTTGAAGCCCCTCGACCTGAGCTCCTCTATGACATTGACCATCTTGGGCGCGCTCGTCTTGAGGGCCCTCGCTACCTCGTGCAGGGAATAGAAGTAAGGAGGCATATTCTGCTCGTTCGATATTAAGTCGAGCATCTTCCGAACTCTTTCTTTTTCTTGTAGCTCTTTCCCTCCCGTGAACTCGATCAACCTGGCGCACGCGTTAACGTCCGCGAAGTTTCCTGCCCATATCGGGCCTCCAACGGCGGTTCTGGAGCGGCAACGGGGGCACTCGCGCGGTATTTCTTCCAAGTTCGAAACTTCCCTCCAAGAGCAGTTGGGGCAGTGGGCTATGTACTTCAAGCTCCTCACTTGTTCCCTCGCTTCTCCCTTGCCTTTGAAGACTCGGACGATCGCCCGCACGTAGTGCTCCGCGTAGTGGGAAACTAAAGGCCTAATCCACCTTTCCTGGAGGGCGGCGGTCTTCGCTATGTGCGCCAAGACTATTCTGAGGGCGATTTCGTGGCAATATTCCGTTTTCAAGGGGAGACTGCCGTACTTCCTCAAGGCGGCGTAGGGCTTTATCCCGCAAAGGGGCCTCATGTCGGTGGCCGTAACGGCCAAAATCCCTCCTTTCCGCAGGGCGAGGATGGCCGATTCGACGAATGGAGCGGGCGTTCCGAAGGGATCCACGTCCACTAGGTCGAACTTCCCGTAGCTCGCCGATAACACGAACCTCGCATCGCCCATTTCTATGTCGATCCTATCGAGGATCCCGTTGAGCTTGGCGTTTTCGTACGTCAAAACGAGGGCTACTGGGTTAGTGTCAGACAAAAGTCCACCAGTTCCCTCCACTTCGTTCACGTACCTGATCCCCCTCGCTCCGATTCCCGTCATAGGCTCGCATATGCGGACTTCCCTCCCGACTTCTCGCCTAAGCCATTCCACCACGAGAACGCCCACGTCCCTACTCAATGCCATGCGGGGGTTGTAGAATACGGGGGCCTCATAGATGTCTTCCTCTTTCTCCACTCTCGGCACGATGAGCCTCGTTTTCCCCTCCCTGATTTCCCTTAGCTCAAACCCCACCCGTCGGCTGAGTTCTTCGAGCTTCACAACTGCTTTCTTCACTAACTTCTATTTCTTCGATGCTGTTGGCGGGCGTTGACGATGCGGGTAGGGGCGCCGTTATAGGTCCTTTGGTCATCGCTGGCATTCTGGTTGATGAGACAGCGCTCGGAGAGCTAGAACGCTTAGGAGTCAAGGATTCAAAGTTGCTCTCTAGGGCGGAAAGAGAAGCTAAGGCTTCGGAAATCGAGAAAGTCGCTTTAAAAGTGGTTTACAAGGTAATCCCGCCGCAAGAGATAGACGCTCACGTGAAAGCGTCAAGGGGCGAAGGACTGAACGTCCTCGAGGCGAAGAAGATGGCGGAAATCATAGGCGAGCTGAAGCCCGATGTGGCGTACGTGGACGCTTCCGACGTGCTCGAGGAACGCTTCGCCAAGTGGATAAGGGAGAACTTGCCGGAAAACCTCAACGTTTCCATAGTTTCCAAGCATAAAGCGGATAGGATCTTCCCTGTGGTTTCGGCGGCGGCCATACTCGCCAAAGTGAAGCGAGATTCCTTCATCGACGAATTGAGTAAGCGTTTGGGCGTCGACCTCGGATCTGGCTACCCCCACGACCCAAAGACCGTTCGTTTTCTGAGGGAGAACATACTCTCCCTTCCCGACTTCGTGAGGAAGAGCTGGGATACGGTGCGCAAACTGAGAGAAGAAGCCTTAACGAGGAAATTAGATTCCTTCTAGTTTCTCCGTCCTTAAGAATTCGCAGAGCTTGTGAACCCCCTTTTCCTGAGCGAATTCGGGGCAGTTTTCGACGATCATTAACGGCTTTGCTTTCAGGATTCTTCCAAGCTCCCTTATCTGCTTCCTCTTCTCGGCGAAGTTGTTCCGGTCGCATATGCCTCCAAGAATGCTCATTTTCCCGTTCGTGGCGACTATGTCCATGGGCGCCCGCTTCGGGAGGTAGACGCTGAAACCGAGGTTAATGAGCTTGCCCGCCACGCTGCGCAGGATGGGATCCCTTACCTTGCACTTCTCGAGGATGTTGATGACCTTCCTCCTCATGAGGAAGTTTATTCTCGCGATCACGGGAACCTTCAATTCTTCTTCTAGCCTCCTTAAACTGCGGACATCCCTCACCAAAGCCCCGCTTTCGTACAGGGAGAGCCACCTCTTCGGAACACCTGTCTTTCTGCTCAGTTCCTCGAGGCTCATACCCGCTTTCCTCCGGGCTTCCGCTATCGCCTCCCCGTTCGTCTTGTAGTAGACCTTCCCGTGTAGGCTGATGGCTATGGGCATTATCCCTTCTTTTATTGCCCTCTTGAACGCTCCGTAGCTGACCATGTTCACTCCCCGGTAGCTGTAGACGATGTCGTCGCTGAAGATGACCTCGCCGAACTTCCTGCTAACGACGACGGGCGAGGCGTTCACGTAGACCGACAACTTCCTTATTTCGTCCAAGTCTCGCTTGGAAACGTTCTTGGCGTCCTCCTCAACTCTTAGGATAGCCTTGAAAGCGGATCCTTTTCTAATCGCGAAATTGAAGGAATAATCGCCTTCTAAGTGCACGAAAGGAACCCCGCCTTCACGCAAGGAGCTCTTTACATCATCTATCAGTCCTTTTGCCATCAAAATGGAGAATGAAGCCCTATTTAAGTCTTCTAGAAAGCCCCGTCGATTTGAAACCTATGACTACTATCGACCCTATTTTCATGATTAACTCGTGCAATTGAGGCTTGTATATCACGCACCTCTCCTCCTTCCACTCCTCGAACGACCCTTCGAACATCCCGAGCAACTTGCTGACGACGTAGCTTTCGGTCCTCCCTTCCACTACGAAGGCTCCTTCCCCGAGGTCTAGATCCCTGAAAACGACTATGGGTATCCTTATGAGGTCGTGCAGGTCCTTCGGAAACTCAGACGCTAATCTCTCAATGTCTTCTCTCAGCAAGATGATGCCCTCCCCTCCAACGGTTTCCACGGAGCATTCTTCTCTCACGAGCGCCTCGGATAGCAGTATCCTCGACTTGGGCAAGTGCTCGTTGAGCCTCTTTATCTCCTCTTCCAGAAGCCTGAGCCCCCTCTCCATCTCCGATTTCCCCTCCTTTCTATTTAACCGTGACCGATTTCGCCAGATTCCTAGGCTTATCGGGGTCGTACCCCTTCGCCACGCTAACGTAGTAGGCGAAGAGCTGGAGGGGGACGATGAACGCTATGGGTTCCACGAGCTTCGGGACATCGGGGACCACTATGGGGTCATCGACGAAGTCCTTGACCTTCTCTAAGGCGCTCTCGGGGACTACCGCGATGATATCCGCCCCCCTCGACTTCATCTCGATGATGTTGGAGAGCACGTCGTCGAACGTCTCGTCGTCGGGAGGGGGTATAATGAACACGACGGGATATCCCGGTTCCACGACGGCTATGAAACCGTGCTTGGACTCGCCCGCTGGGTAAGCGATCGAGGGTATGTACGAGATTTCCAGCAACTTGAGCCTCCCTTCCATGGCGGTGGCGACGTGTACCCCCCTGCCCAAGAAACAGAAGCTCTTCCTGTTGTGATATTTGACTGCGAGCTCCTTAATCCTCTCTTTCGTCTTCTCGATGACCTTTCTAACCTCTTCTGGAGCCTTAGAAAGCTCCTCTAGAAGCTCTTTCTCCCCCTTCTCGTCGATGAGCCCTTTGCGCCTAGCGACTTTGATGGCTATCTTCGTGAGGGCGAGCAGTTGCCCCGTGTACGTCTTGGTGGCGGCGACTCCTATTTCGGGGCCGGAGCTCTGCCCCACGTAAACGCTCGATATCCTACAGAGGCTGGATCCCATGACATTGGTTATCCCGAGGATATCTGCGCCCTTCCGTTTGGCGTATCTCACGGCGACCAAAGTGTCCGCTGTTTCCCCGGATTGGCTTACCGCGAGCACCGCTGTCCGCTCGTCCACAACTTCGCCATATCTCTGGACGAACTCGGAAGCTATGACAGGCTCCACGTGCATTTTCGCTACCTTCGAGAAGATGTAGGAAGCCGCCACGCACGCGTGATAGGAAGTGCCGCACGCGACGAGGAACCTCCTTTCCGCTTTTATCAAGCTGGCGGCGAGCAAGTCGTAGTAGAAATCGGAAATTCTCAGCGTGTTTTTCAAGGCCTCGGGTTGCTCCATGATCTCCTTGAGCATGAAATGATCGTATCCCCCTTTCATGGCAAGCTCGGGGCTCCAATCGACGTGCCTTTCCTCCTTGATTACCTCCTCTTCCGTGAGGGCGTTCACGACCTTATAGCTGTCCTCGGTGAGGACGGCGACCTCCCAATCGTCCAAGACGACCATGCGCCTTGTGATGGGGAGAAAGGCGGGTACGTCCGAGGCGCAATACATGCCGTCCTCGCCTATCCCTACGACTAGGGGGCTTTCCTTTCTGGCACAAACGATTTTGTCGGGCTCTTTAGTCGATATGACCGCAATGGCGAAGGACCCTTCTAAACGCCTCACGGCTTCTATGACCGCCTCTTCTAGGTTGAGCCCGTTCTTCAGGCCTTCTTCAATGAGATGGGGGATCACCTCGGTGTCGGTCTTCGACTTGAACTCGTGACCGCGCTCCATTAGCTCCTTCTTCAGCTCGTCGAAATTCTCGATTATGCCGTTGTGGACGACGGCGACCTCCCACTTGCAATCCCCATGGGGGTGGGCGTTTTCTTGGGAAGGCGCTCCGTGAGTTGCCCACCTCGTGTGCCCTATTCCTATCCTGCCTGGCATGTCGTCCAAGTCGAGCCTCCTGTGAATCTCGTCTATCTTGCCCGCATCCTTCTTGACATACAACTTTCCTCCGTGAATCGTCGCTATTCCCGCGGAATCGTAGCCTCGGTACTCCAATCGCTTGAGGGCTTCCCTTATGAGCGGAGCGGCCCTTCCCTTCTTCAATATGCAACCGAATATGCCGCACACTACCCGACCACCTCCTTTATCCTCGCCTTAATGAGCTCCGCCAATTCCTTTGCGTCCACTTTCCCGCGCAACTTCCCCATCGCCTTGCCCATGAGGGGGCCGAAAGCCCTCTCCCCCAGCTTGCGAATTAACTCTCGGTTTTCCTCGATCAGCTTCTCGACGAACTCCTCCATCTCCTCCCTTCCCAATTTCTCCAGCCCCAACTTCCGTATGGCCTCCTCCACGTTCAATCCCTTCGCGACTTCTCTCGCCAATTCGGGCAGGGCTTCTTTGGCTACTCTGCCGCTTCCAACGGCTTTGAACATCTCGAGCAGGCTTTCGTCCCCTATCTTGCTTACCTCCACCCCTTCCCTCTCGAGGGAAACCAGTTGTTCCGCCAAGAAGCTCGCCACAACCGAGGCTTTTACGCCGGTTTCTTTCACTACCCGCTCGAAGAGGCGAACTTTCCCAACGTCGAGGAGCTTCTCCGCGAGGATCTTATTCAGCCCATAATCCCTTACGAGCCTCTTGACGACCTCGCTCGGCAACTCGGGCAACTCCTTGCGCAACTTTTCCAAATACTCGGGCTCGATGGGGATGGGCGGTATGTCCGTTTCGGGGTACATGCGCGCGGCCCCGGGCCTCGGTCTCATGTACTTCGTGGATCCGTCGGGGAGCGCCGCCCTAGTCTCGCTTGGAACTCCCTTGAGGGCCTCTTTCAATCTCTCGACCACGGCCTCCAGAGCCCCTTTGCACTCCTCCTCCGAGCCAGCGACCAGCACGAACCCGTCGCCCTCAGAAACCCCTAGCATGCGCTTCACGCGTTCGACCTCCTCCTCGCTTATCCCATAGGCTGGAAGTTCGTCGCTGTGAAAGATGCCGCCCACCCCTCCCCAATACATCGCTCGATACGCGAGCTCCAAACCGAACCTCATGTTCCCTCCGAGCTTCCACTTGAACAAGCCCGCCATTTTGGGTACCTTCATCCCGTAAACTCTCCCTCCTCTGGTCAACGCCCTCCTTATGATGCCCGACTTCGTCCCGCTGAAGGCTTCGCTCACGTCCACGAACTCCTGCTCAAAGTCCTCTTCCTTCAATCCCCTCTTTTTGAGCTCCTCCTTGAGCTCAAGCAACCTGAGCTGACGCTGGACTTCGTACTCGACGACCTTCGATATGAGGCCCAGCCTCTGCACGCCCTTTATCTCGATGAGTCCCCCTCCCTCGATGGAAATGTTGAGATCTTGCCTTATGGCCCCCAATTCGGTCTTCACCTTGCCCGTCGCCCTCAAAGTCCTCCCTATAGTGAGGGCTACTTTTTCCGCTTCTTGGGGGCTGTGGATGACGGGAGCCGTCGCGATTTCTATCAAGGGTATTCCGAGCCTATCGAGCGAGTACTCGACCACATTTCCCCGCTCGTCTATCTTCCTCGCCGCATCCTCCTCCAAGCATATCGTCTGAATGGGGACTTCTTTCCCGTCCACCTCGATTTTACCCCCTAGGGCAACTAGGCACGTCCGCTGGAACCCCGTTGTGTTCGACCCGTCGATGACTATCTTTCTCATCACATGGACTTCGTCGACGGGTTTTGCTCCCAACATGAGAGCGACCTTTAGGCAGACCTCGAGGGCTTCCCTGTTGAGTTCGTGGGGCGGCTCTTCGTCGAGCTCGACGAGACAAGCCGTATCGTCGTCCCAGTAATACTCGAACGCCCTCCCCTTCTTGAACTCGAAGAGAGCGGCTGGATCTATTTGCCCTAACTCGCTTTGGGTCGGCCTCAGCCTCCTATAGGCCTTTAGCTTGCCCTTTTCTTTCTTCAGCTCGGTTGGACAATCGCAGAAGAGCTTGCTTTTCGTGTCGAGCTGTTGGTGGATTTCGAGGCCTACCTTGAGGCCTATGGCTTCATAGTCCGTGCTCATAAACGGTCCTCCCCCCTATCTCGTAGGCGAAAGGCGTGAGCATCATTTCCTTGATGCGCTCCGGATCCTCGGTCTGGGCTAAGACCCACATGAGCTTCACGAGGGCGACTTCGGGGAGCATATCGTCGAGGGGGACGACGCCCAAGTTCTGCAACTCCCTGCCCGTCGAGTAGACATTCATGTTTACTCTCCCCCATATGCACTGCGAGGTCATCCCGACGAAGACTCCCCCCTCTACCGCCCGCTTAATTGCGTCGAAGCACGACTCGCCCACGTGGCCGAGTCCCGTCCCCTCGAGGATGATTCCCTTAAAGCCCAACTCGACGAGGACATCTATGATCCTCGAGTCCATGCCCGGGTAGAACTTGAGGAGGGTCGCCTTGTCGCTGAAGGAGGCCTTCAGCTCCAACTTCTTGCTCTCGTCCCTCTCCTGGTAATCGTCTTCCAGCATGATCACTTTGCCTTCTCGGACGACGCCCAAGGGCTTCGAGTTCACGGATTTGAAGGCGTCCCGCCTGCTCGTGTGGCACTTGCGCACCCTCGTCCCCCGGTGGAGGACCACCTCGGTGTCCGATATGGACTTGTGCATGGCGACGCACACTTCCGCGAAGGACCCTTTCGCGGCTGCCGTGACGGCCCCTATTAAGTTGAGGGCAGCGTCCGAACTCGGCCTATCAGACGACCTCTGGGCACCCACGAGGACGACGGGAACGGGCAAATTCCTCAAAGCGAAGCTCAGCGCGGCCGCCGTGTACGCCATGGTGTCCGTTCCGTGAGCGATGACCACCCCTTTTACGCCCTTTTCGATCCACTTACCAACGCAGGACGCGATGCTTGCCCAGTGTTGGGGCGTCATGTTCTCGCTGAAGATGTTGTAAAGTATCTCGGTTTCGATACGGGCTATTTCCGCCAACTCTGGGACAACTCCGTAAAGCTCGGAAGCACTCAGAGCTGGCCTAACAGCTCCTGTCCTATAATCAACGCGACTCGCGATAGTCCCCCCAGTGCTCACGAGGGCAACGGTGGGCAGTTCTCCGGGAAGGCTCGGAGGTTCTTCGATTTTATAACTTGGCTTTGCCCCCTTTCCAACGACCTCCACGCTGGTTTTTTCGTCGACCCGAACGCCCACGTTGTAGCCGTTGTCGAGCTTGATGAGCACGTGCTTGTCGTCCCCATACTCGGATCTAGGCATGAGAATTCCTTCGTAAACGAAACCAGCACGGGTTATTCTGACCCTATCGCCTATTTCCGCTCCAATGCTTTCCAAAATCCTCCTAGCTAGGCCTTTGTACCCCGAAAGCTGGCTCACAAAAAACTAGTGGAGCTCTATAACCAATTTTGTCCTGGCCTTCTCTCCAGCATCACGCGCTTCCAGTAATTCCTCCTGTTCCTAACTCTCGGGATGGGGCTTTTCTTTGGAGTAGGCGGGATCCTCGGGGTTTGAGACCTCACCTTCCCCGCTTTGGCCAGCGAACCGTGCGACGGCATATCACATAAAGACTACGCCGCTTTTAAAAGCCTCAACGATAAAAAACCCGCGAACCTTTTCCCTCGTGCGGGCGTTGATCATAGGCGCTGTCGTTCTCGAATGCCTAGTTCTCTTCTTGCTAGCCGCGAGCTTGTTCGTCATCTTCTACATGCAGGATTACCTCGTAAACCTCGCAGTCCAAACGGCCCATCAGTACAACATGGAAGTGAGCCCTTCGGAAGTCCGCTCTTTCTACACGTCGCTAATCCCGGGTTTGCTCACGTGCGCCGTTCTCGAAGCCCTTTGCGTGGGGCTTGGCGTCGTTTGCTACGTGAAGTATGAAGAAGGCGGTTCTTTGGTCAAGTGGGGTTTGCTTTCCGCCGCCGCGTTGCAATTCATCATGTTCTTCTTCGTCGTGTCGCTGATAGCGGGCATATTGCTCATTATAGCGTGGCTCAAGAGGCCTAAAGAGGGACCTTCTTCCCAGAAGCCTCCCGCTTAAACGACCCGAAGTCCGAGATTCTCGTGAGAGTTTCGCCGTCGAAGACGGGACCGTCGACGCACACCCTAAGCCCTTCCGGGTCGAGGACGCAGTGCCCGCACAAGCCCACGCCGCACTTCATGTACCTCTCTAGACTGGCTTGTACGGGAATTCCCCTTCCGAGGCAGTAATCGACCACTTTCTTCATCATAAGCTCGGGCCCACACGTGTACACGATGTCGAACTCCTCGGATTCCGCTATCTTGACGAAGGCGTCGTAGGCCGTGCCCTTCTCGCCCTCGGAACCGTCTTCGGTGGCCAGAACGAGCTTGCCTTTCTTCGACGCGACGACGTCGCGCAACCTCCTGAGCAGGATGAGCTCTCGAGCCGTCTTGGCTCCCTCTATGAAGGTGAACTCCACTTCCGTTGGAAGCTGGCTCGCCAGAACGAGTAAGGGAGCCACTCCCGTTCCTCCCCCAACCATGGCGCACTTCCCCCTCGGAATGGGCGTGAACCCGTTGCCGTAAGGTCCCCTAATGCCCACGACATCTCCTTCCCTTAAGCGGTGGAGAGCCGCCGTCGCATCCCCGACTTTCTTCACCGTTATGCCGCACAGCTCGCCCACCACGGAAAGGCTCATGGGAACTTCGTCGACTCCCAGAACCCAAACCATCACGAACTGCCCAGCCCTAGCTCTCTCGCATAGAGGATCTTTGAAAAGGAAGGTCTTCACGTCCTCGCTTTCCTCCTCAATCTTTTCCACGACGACTAACCTACGTTCGTTAGGGTTCATGAGCGATCCCCACCAATTCCTTCACGCTCTTGAACCCCTCTTTTTCGAGGAATTCGTCCAATCCTTTGCACACTTCCCCAAAGATCCCGAGACCTCTGTCGGCTACTGCGCTCCCTATCTGGACAGCCACCGCCCCTGCCATGAGGAATTCTACGGCGTCCCTCCACGAATAAACCCCTCCGCACCCCACGATGGGGATGCTGACTTCCTCGTAAAGCTCGTAAACGCACCTCAACGCCAAGGGCTTGAGGGCCTTGCCCGAAAGCCCCCCTATTTTCGCCGATAGAACGGGTTTCCTAACTTCCAAGCTTATCGACATGGCCTTCATGGTGTTTGTCGCCACCACACAATCCCCTCCAGCTTTTTCGATCACTTTGCCCACTTCGCCTGCGTTGGGAACTAATGGGCTTATCTTCACGAAGACGGGCACTTTTACCGCCTTTTTCGCCGCCTTAACCACCTCTTCTAAGTGCTCCGCGGAGAGGCACACCTCGACCAGTTTCTCGTGGGGGCACGAAACGTTGAGCTCTATAGCGTCCGCCCCAGCTTCTTCCGCCTTCTTCGCCACTTGGGCGTACTCGTCGGGGGTATCCCCGAACACGCTCACGATCACCGGGACTCCCCCTTCCTTGGCGATCCTGATCTCCTCGGCGAAGGAGTCTATGCCGGGGTTGGACAGCCCCATGGCGTTGAGGTAGGCGTAGCCCAGGTCCACGAGGACGGGTCCCGGATTGCCCTTCCTCTCCTTCGGCCCAACGCTCTTCGTTACCACAGCACCTGCCCCCGCTTTGGCCACTCTTTTCAACAAAGAGCCAGAAATTCCCAAAATTCCGGAAGCGAGCATGGTCGGGTTTCTTAGTTCGAGCTCTCCGATCCTCGTGCTCAAATCTGGCATGCAAGGGACTATTTCAGAAAACTTATCAGTAATCCTAAGTTGGAAGTGAGTTGAAGGGCTTCGTAGTAGAACTTCCTTTCGGCGTCCTGTGTCTGGACGAAGGAAAGAAAGTAGTTTCCAGCAGACTTTTCCCCAAAGAAGCGGAAAAGACCGCCCTTATCCTCTGGAGGATAAGGAACGGGGAGCCCGTGGATGAGCTAATCTCCCTCATCAAGGAAGCGTCCGAGAAGGGCGTGAAGGAATTCGTGTTTGAAGACGTGAACCTCGCCGAGTCCGTTTCTACGCGCCTAGGAGTGTCCGTAGATGTCGTCAAGCCAAACCCTGTTGCTTCCTACGCGAGAGAAAACGCGGAATCCCTCGCCCTAGAACTCGGCTTCTCCAAAGATCCCGAAGGTTACCGTTCCTTCGTCCACCAAGTGGGCATTGAGCTCTCGCGCATCGGAACGCGACTCGAGATAGGGATGCGCGACTCCCTCGTCATCCAAGTGGTCGGCATGATGGAGGATCTCGACCGCACCATCAACCTCCTTTCGACGCGGATGAGGGAGCTCTACGCTGTCCACTTCCCAGAGCTGAGCAAGCTAGTCCCGAAACACGAGATGTACTTGCGGATAATCCAAAAGTTGGGCACGAGGGACGCCATGACCGTGGAAAACCTCAAAGAATTGGGGATTCCCGAGAAAATCGCCCGTAGAATAGAGGAGGCTTCCAAGAAGTCGGTGGGGGCTGAATTGACGGAGGAAGACCTCGCCATAATACAATCCATGGCCCGTAAAACCCTCTCCCTCATGGAGGAAAGGGCTAAGATCCACGCTTACCTCGACGAGCTCATGAAGGAAGTCGCTCCCAACTTGAGGGAGCTCGTGGGCGCCTCGATAGGAGCGAAGCTAATCGCTTACGCGGGAGGGTTGCGCAAATTGGCGACCTTGCCCTCGTCCACCGTCCAGCTCTTGGGCGCCGAGAAGGCCCTCTTCAGACACCTGAGGAAGGGTACCAAGCCCCCTAAGCACGGGGTCATCTTCCAGCACCCCCTCATCCACCGTAGCCCGCGTAAGTTGCGGGGGCGAATAGCGAGGGCTCTCGCGGGCAAGCTGGCAATAGCGGCGAGGGCCGACGCCTTCACGAGGGTGTTCATAGGCGACAAGCTGAAGAAAGACTTGGAAGCTAGGGTGAGGGAAATTAGGAGGGAGCTCTCATGAGCGTCCGTGAGTTATTTCCAGGAGTTTACGAGATTTCGCTGAAAAATAGGAAGTTCCTCGCGACGAAGAACCTCGTCCCCGGCAAGCGGGTTTACGGCGAGCAACTCATTCGCGTTGGCGAAGTTGAGTACCGAGCGTGGAATCCCTACCGTAGCAAGCTCGCCGCCGCCATACTCAAGGGCCTTTCGGAAATGCCCGTAAAGCCGGGCCAGAAGATCCTCTACTTGGGGGCAGCTACGGGAACCACCTCCAGCCATGTTTCCGACATCGTGGGAGATACTGGCCTCGTTTACTGCGTCGAATTCGCCCCCCGCATGATGCGCGACCTTCTCAACGTTTGCTCGTTCCGCAAGAACATGATCCCCATATTCGCCGACGCTAGGTTGCCCGAGCAATACCGCATGGTCGTCGGGAAAGTCGACGGGATTTACTGCGACATCGCCCAGCCCGAGCAGGCGAAACCCCTCGCCGACAATGCCGACATGTTCCTCAAAGAAGGGGGTTGGATCCTCCTCGCGATAAAAGCGATGAGCATCGACGTGACGGAACGCCCCTCCGAGATTTTCAAACGCGAAATCGACGTGCTGAAGGAGCGGGGCTTCGACATAAAGCAAGTCGTTCACCTGGAGCCCTTCGACAAAGCCCACGCCATGGTTTACGCGAGGCGATAGCTTGGTCAAGGTCGTTCTGGAGTGCGGGGATCATCGCGCCGAATTCGAAGGCTCGGTTGACGAGGCGATCAAGTTCACCCTCAAATTCTTCTTCGAAGTTTGCGAGAAGTGCCGCCTAGCCAGCGAGCTCCTCGCCACCAAAGACCTTTCCTTCCTCCTCGACTTGAAGGGCCTCGTGAGGGTATCGAAGGACGAAGGGGTCGTGTTCCTCGGGGACGCCGAGAAATTGCTTCCGCTGAAGGAAGCGATCCTGCTGGTCATAGGGTTGAACATGCTGAACTACCGACTGAACTACTCGAAGAGTCCGGGCGTCAAGCTCAGCGAGATATCCGAGAAGCTCACTTCTCCCCAAAAGAGCATATCCGCTAGGCTGACGGAACTCCACAGGGCGGGCCTCGTCAAGAAGGCGAAGAGGGGGGTTTACGAGCTGACGACCAAGGGAGTTTTCTACTTGGAATCGAAGGTCGTACCTAAGCTGAAGAAAGCTCGGAAATAAGGACGCTCGTCGGCTTCTTCGGGTAGTACACGTAGTTGCGGGGCCTCCCCTCCCTCGCCAAAATCCCCTCCCTTACTAGGTCGAGCAGAGCGTGAGCAACGGCCGTTCGGTCGAAGCGATAACCTCGTCTCACCAATTCTTCGTGGACTTCCCCAAGCTTCTTTCCGTCGTCCATCCAACCTTCCCGCAAGAGGGATAAGATGAGCTGTTTGCACGTGCGGGGCTTTGCAATTTCCTCCTTGGGCCTTTCGACAGCGGGAGCAGGCGTTGCGCCCGTTTCTCTCACAATTTTGATGAATTCTTGAATGAACGCCAGAGCGTCTTCCTTCCTTCCCTCGAATTCGACGCTATAATTGCCGTAGCTTACCCTTATCTTGACCTTGTCTTCCATCATGTTTCATGAACACTAAACAAATAAAAGCATTTCCTCGAGTCCTTTTCCTCGAGAAATCCTCCGAATTAGTTGGCTATTGTTGAATGTTGAGCAACATTTAAATTTGCCAACAATATTCAATATGATGGATCTGCGGGTCTTCGAAGAACTCAGCCAACAGACATTGGAAGAACTCGGTGACGATGTTCCAATCCTGGAGACGAAGGAAAACGACCTCGTGGATTACTTAGAGCCCGAGGAAGAAGAGCCTTTGGAGCTGAGAACCCCGACTCTTCCCGTCAAATTACCGCGGACATCGAAGAAGGCCCCGGTCGTGGCCATCGACGCTTCCTCGACGAAGGTGGCGGAAACTCCTAAGGGCGTCGTTTACGCGGTGAGGGCTTCGTACGTCGTGCTGAACGGCTCTTACACGTACGTTTCCACGAAGCCCTTCATCTTCTTCGTGAGCGAGGAGAACAAGAAAGACCTCTACGAGGAATTGCTGGAGCAGTGCTTCGGCTTGCGCCGGAGGGTAAATCCCCCTTCTTTATACCAGATGCGCTTCCGCCTAGCCAGGATCCTAGAGCGCGTCGTTCAACTGCACGTGGCGAGGGAGCACAAACGCTCCATAATCCTGTGGGACGGGGCCCTGATCGCGGGGACGGTCGATACGCCAACCGGGGCAATTCAAGAATGCGTGGAATCGGCGAGGGACAACGGCAACATAACCATCGCCTTCTCGAAGAAATCCCGCCTTTACGTGAACGGGAAGCTCATAACTTGTCTGCTCGAGGACTACTCCCCGCCAGTCCTGCTCGACGTGAGCCAACCAGCGAAGGAAATTTTCGGCTCCCGTCAGCTCGGCGACGTTTACGTGGTCAAGTTGGGCTACCTGCCCTTCAGAGTCGACATCGATTCCTTTTACGAGAAGGAAACGCAACTGGAATCCCTCGCCTCCTTGCTCGCCTCCGACGTGGGGCGAGATGGCTACCCGAACTCCCTCAAAATCGCCCACCTATCCTCCAAAATAGATCCGCTGGAACGCATGGCCCTCTGGATAGACGCCGAACTGCGCTCGCCGTTCAGCTTGGTGGAACCCTTCCCCTACCCCCACGACTTCAGGCTGAGCCATGAAGCTCCGCTGTAGCGACGGCTTTCGGACCGAGATCATTTGCGCTCCTAGCGAGGCCGACAACCTATCTAGGGGAGATTACTTGCTCGTCGAGGAGGAGGGAGTTTCCCAGCTCGTCCAAGTCCTAGGCTCCCGCCACCTCATGCTCCAACAGCTCGACCAACACCTCGTAAGAGAGCTCCTCCTCGAGCAAAAGGCGAAGAAGGAAGACCTCTCCGACCTTTCAACCATTTTGGACGACATAAAGGACACGCGAATCCTGGAGACGTTCGTCAGGGGGGTGGTGTACGGCTCGGTGACCATCAGGAACTCCACGTGGATCCCCTCGCGAACGAAGGCGAAGGTGCGTCGCTTGAACATGGGAGAATTGTCGCAACTCATCGGGCTAGACCCGAAGTACCCAGTGCCTATTGGGCGGTACGACGGGGACGTGCTCCGAGTAGACGCCTCCGCTTTCGACTCCTCGCTAACCCTCATACTCGGCCGAAAAGGTCAGGGCAAGTCCCACTTGGCGAAATTGCTCATCTGCAACCTCGTTAAATATGGGTTCAAGTTCTTCGTCTTCGATTTGAACGGCGAGTACACTAAGCTGGGCTTCAAGAAAGACGGTAGCCCCAGCGAACTCCACGATCGCATCATTGTCCTATCGCCGGGCAAGAACTTCAAGCTCAGCTTAGAAGGCCTAGGGCTGAGGACGTTGGTGCTTTTGTTGCGCATGCCCCACCTCTTCAACACGAGGGAGGTCAGCATACGGGCTTTCGAGGTCATATGGAAGGACTTGGCTTCCCAAGGGAGGGTCACCCTGTCCGCCCTAGAGCACGAGATATATTCTAGGCTGAAGAAGGGCACTCTACACCGGGAAATTGCCGAAGCCTTGCTGAGGAGAGTGCGGACGCTCCGCGACACGGGCTTGTTCGACGAGAACGCCCCTCCTTTCAACGTGGAAGATTTGGTGAAGCACGTTGATCGCGGGGGAGCCATCGTGCTGAACTTGAGCGAGCTTTCCCAAAACGCGAGGAAGGTGGTCGTCGAGATATTCCTCAGCGAGCTGGAGAGGCTTTTGGCTCGGCGGGACATCGGTCCCATAGCCATAGTTGCCGAAGAAGCCCAATTCTACACGAGAGAAACCTATTGGGAGAACCTCGTCACCCGAATGCGGCACTTGGGAATTTCCATATTCCTCATCACCAACCAGCCGAAGACCGTACCGCCCGAGATGCACGCCCAAGCCGACAACTGCTTCATCTTCAACTTCCGGAACCAATCCGACTTGAACGAGATATCGAAGTTGCAAGCCATAGACCGCGAAACGCTCCTCAGGATCGTTCCCTTCCTCGACAAGGGCGAGTGCCTCGTCATAGGGAAGGTGACGAAGGAATTCCCCCTCACGCTGAGGGTCTTGAACACGGACATCATGGTCATGGGGGAAACGAGGACGCACCTTTGAAGTGGAAGCGCTTCGAATCGGAGGTTAAACGCTCGCTCGAGCAACTTGGCTTCGCCGTCTTCCGCTGTTGCGGGTCGTCGCCCGTGGATCTCGTGTGCCTGAAGAAGGGCTT